>JBCLDE010000040.1:0-19297 GCA_038915165.1 Candidatus Limnocylindrales bacterium | reverse complement strand
CACCCACCGGGCACGACACGCCGGTCCCGTGGTCGGGGCAATAGCCCCCGGGATTCTTGTCGAGATACTGCTGGTGGTAGTCCTCGGCGTAGTAGAACTGGCCGGCCGGCGCGGTCTCCGTGACGATGGTCCGGTAGCCTGAGGCGGACAGGTTCGCCTGGAACGCGTCGCGGGTGGCGTCTGCGGCCCGGCGCTGCTCGTCGTCGGCGGTCAGGATGATCGACCGGTACTGGGTGCCGACGTCGTTGCCCTGGCGCATCGCCTGGGTCGGGTCATGGTGCTCCCAGAACGTCTGCAGGAGCTGCTCGTAGGTCACGACCGCCGGGTCGAAGGCGACGAGGATGACCTCGGCGTGCCCGGTCTTGCCGGAGCAGGCCTCGTTGTAGGTCGGATTGGGCGTCGAGCCACCGGCGTAACCGACGGCCGTCGTGACGACGCCCGGCTGCTGCCAGAACGCCTTCTCGGGGCCCCAGAAGCAGCCGAGGCCGAAGATCGCGGTCTTCGTGCCGTCCGGCCACGGACCGGCCAGTGGAGTGCCCAGGATGGTGTGCGTGCCCGGGGTCATGATCCGCTCGGAGCGTCCGGGCAGGGCTTCAGCGGGGGAGGGGACGGTGGCGGGTTTGGCGTTCAGGAACCACATGCCTGGATTGTAGGCCCGACCCATGACGCTGCCGTGACGGTCAGTTCGGGCGCATCATCCGAACGTCGGCGCCATTCTGACGTCGGCGCGTCCACGGGCTGCTCCGTAGACTATCGGGGATGCCCCGACCGATCGTCCCACCCGGCTCCCATTGACCCGCGCGCTTCTCGACGTCCTTGCAACGATCCAGGGCTGGGGTGCCGGGCATGCGGCGGCCGCTGTGGTCGGCCCGGACGGACCCCTGGCCACATTCGGGGACCCGCACCACCGGTACGCCTGGGCCTCGGTCACCAAGCCCGTGACCGCACTGGCGATCCTCGTCGCCGCGGAGCGCGGTCTGATCGACCTCGATGAGGCCGCCGGACCACCGGACTCGACCGTTCGCCATCTGCTGGCCCACGCGTCCGGCCTGCCGTTCGAGGGTGACGTGCCGTTGTCCGTGCCCGGCCGCCGCCGGATCTACTCGAATCCCGGGTTCGACCGACTGGGTGAGCTGCTGGCGACCCGGGCTGGCGTGCCGTTCGCGACCGTCCTCGCCGAGACGATCCTGGCGCCCCTCGGGATGCGTGCGACGGAGCTCCTGGAACGCCCGTCTCAGGGCCTGCACGGGCCACTGGCCGACCTGGTCGCCTTCGCTGGAGAGCTGTTGCGGCCGACGTTGCTCAGCGCGTCGACCTTCGCGACGGCGACGAGCGTTGCGTACCCTGGTCTTCCAGGGGTCGTCCCTGGTGTTGGGCGGTTCGACCCATGCGACTGGGGGTTGGGCGTCGAGCTCCACGACGGGAAGGCGCCACATTGGATGGGCGATCGGCTCAGCCCTCGCGCCTTCGGCCTCTTCGGTGGTTCGGGCACGTTCCTGTGGGTGGATCCCGAGGCCGACGTCGCGCTCGTCGCCCTGACCGATCGCGAGTTCGGCCCGTGGGCGCTCCAGGTCTGGCCTCGCTTCTCGGACGAGGTGTACGAGGCCATCACGGCCGGGCGCTAGCCGCTGACCGGCGCGCCCTGGGACCACCGGTCCGCAGCCCTTCGAGCCCGAGTTCAGTGTCCGAGCTGGAGGGCCTCGCGAGACAGTTCGTACGCGCCGGCGTTGTCGCCAGTCTCAGCGAGCAGATCTGCCCACTCCGTCAGGATGTCGCGCAACTGCGAGACGCGCTCGTATGTCCGTGCGGTTTCCGCTGCGGCCTGCAGCGCCGCGGCGGCCTCGGCCGTCCGACCCATCCGTCGCGAGGCCCGGGCGAGGGTCAGGCCGGCGCTGATGGCGACCTTGCGGTTGCCGACCGTGTCAGCCATCGTCAGCGCTTCGCGGGCGCGATCGACGGCGATCTCGGGTGACCCACCGACGAGTTCGATCTGGGCCTGGGTCTCCATGACATGCGCCCGGAGTCGGTCGTCGCCGATCCCATCGAGGCGGTCGATCGCCATGTTCGCGTGCTCGCGAGCCCGGCCCACGGAGCCCAACGCCAGGTGGACGAGCGCCAGCTCGTTCTCCATCTGGCATACCTCGCGCTCGGCCTCGGACGGCGCACCATTCGCGACCCAAGCGGCCACCACCGAGGACTGGCCGGCCTGCCGGCCTGGTCGTCAGACGGCCTGGTCGTCAGACGGCCCCAAGGACCTGCCCGGCGACCGCCGTTCCGACCACCACGACCACGACCGGGACCCGTCGGGAGAGGAGGGCGGCGAGGGCCGCAGCGACCACGACCACGTCCGCGGGCTGCCCGATCGCCCCCGTCCAGACCGGTGTGTACAGGGCTGCGAGCAGGATCCCGACCACGGCGGCGTTCGTGCCAGACAACGCGCGCCGGGCGCGAACGGACCCGCGCAGCAGATCCCAGAACGGCAGCGCGCCGAAGACGAGCAGGAACGACGGCAGGAAGATCGCGACGAGGGCGATCGCGCCGCCTGGCACGCCGGACGGGGAGCCTACCGAGACGGTCCCGAGGTACGACGCGAACGTAAGCAACGGCCCGGGCACGGCCTGGGTCGCGCCGTACCCGGCGAGGAACTGGTCGTTCGTGACCCAGCCCGGGTCCACCACGGTCGAGTGGAGGAGCGGCAGGATGATATGGCCGCCCCCGAACACGAGCAAGCCCGCCCGGTAATAGGCGTCGACGAACGCGACGCTGTGGTCCGCGGTCACCGTCCTTGCGGCACCCAGCCCCACGAGCAACCCGACGAACGTCACCAGGCAGACGACACCGACGCGACGGGACACCGGGCTCGGCTCAGGGCCGGTCGCCGCGGGCGGTGGCGGCGCCAGGAGGAACCGCCCGACCACGGCGCCCCCGGCGATGATCGCGACCTGGGCGAACGGGACGGCCCACGCGAGCGCGACGACCGCCGCGACCCCGGCCACGAGCCGGCGTGGCCAGTCCGGGGTCAGCGACCGAGACATCAGGAAGACTGCCTGGGCGACGACCGCGACCGTCGCGATCTTCAGACCGTGGACCCAACCGGCGGTGGACAGGTCCACGGGACCCGTCACGAGCGCGAAGGCGACGAGCGCGATGGCGGACGGCAACGTGAACCCCAGCCAGGCGACGAGCCCGCCAGCCATGCCGGCCCGGCGCGTTCCGATGGCGATCCCGAGCTGGCTGCTCGCCGGTCCCGGCAGGGATTGGCAGAGGGCCACGAGATCAGCGAACGTCCGCTCGTCGAGCCAGCCCCGTCGCTCGACGTACTCGCGCCGGAAGTAGCCGAGGTGGGCCACCGGGCCGCCGAACGAGGTCAGGCCGAGGCGGAGCGCCGACGCGAGCACCTCGCGGAGCGAACCCCCGGGACCGGCCGCGATCTCCGTGATACTCGTCTTGCCCTCCTCGCTCCGTCGTGCGTCCGCCCTGGCGGACATCGTGAGTCTGGGCCATTCGGGCGATGCGTTCATGGCCGATGGCTGTTCCGTTCGGCGGTGCCCAGGCGTGCCGATCCGGCCCTACCGCCCCGACTCGGCCATCACCGACGATCGGCCCATGCCGATGACGTCCCGTGAGCGTGTCCTGACCGCGCTCGCGCACGAGGAGCCCGACCGAGTCCCGATCGTCATCGGCGTGGGCGCGCCGGATGCCTACCTGTACGACTGGCCGGAGCTTGGGACGGCCGCCATCGACGAAGCGACCCTGGGCCGCCTTCACGGCGACGCTCGCGGTATCGAGGGCCACGGCGCCCACGGCCGCCCACCGCAGCCTCGCGTCGCTGGGTGGCGCGGCGGCGAACGCCGCAGAGAAGAACGGCATGACCCCGGCGATGGCCGTCGTCGCCGCGCCGGCGAGCGCGAGATGGAGCGGTAGCCAGATCCCCAGGCGCACCTGGGCCGGCAGCAGCGTGGCGAGCAGCGACGCCACGAGGAAGGCGACCGCGATAGCGATCGCGCCCAGCGCAACGAGTCGGTCGTTGGAGCGATCGACCGGTACCGGACGGCGATGGACCGCGCCGAAGCCGCATCCAGCCTTGACGGCACCCGTGGGCCTCCCCTGAGCGCCCGGCGAGGCGTGCTGACGTCCTCCTGCCGGCGAGCGGCTGGTGGCCTCCTGGTGTTGCCGATCGACCGGGTCGCCGGAGAGGCGCAGCGGCGGTGACGACGGGAGTAGCGGACCATGGACGGCGCGCTGTACCGTCGCCGGGGGTGGCCTGGCGCGAGCGGATGAGGAGCGGCAAGGGAGTGATGCGCGACGAAGGTCAGGCGGACAGGCCACATTCGATGCACGATGCCGTCCTGCGGCGGGCGACGGATCTCGCGCTCGACTTCCTGGGCTCGCTGGACGAGCGTCCGGTCGCCGCGAGGGCCGGACGCGACGAGCTGCTCGAGCGACTCGGCGGACCGCTGCCGGACGATGGCCTCGACGCGACCCGGGTCATCGAGGACCTTGCCCGCGATGCGGACGCCGGGCTCGTGGCGATCCCGGGCCCACGGTACTTCGGCTTCGTCATCGGCGGCTCGCTGCCGGCCGCGCTCGCAGCCGACTGGCTGACCTCCGCGTGGGACCAGAACGCCGGCGTGTACGCTGCTGGACCGGCCGCGTCGGTCGTAGAGGAGGTCGCGGGTGCCTGGCTGATCGATCTGCTCGGCCTGCCGGCCGGCACGAGCTTCGGACTGACGACCGGCTGCCAGATGGCCCACTTCGCATGCCTCGGCGCCGCCAGGCACGCGGTCCTCGAACGGGTCGGCTGGGACGTCGAGGAGCGCGGCCTCTTCGGCGCACCGGAGATCGACGTCATCGTCGGTGGTGAGGCGCACGCAACGATCCTGACCGCGCTCCAGTATCTGGGTCTCGGGCGCTCCCGGGTCATCGCGGTCGCCACGGATGGTGAGGGTCGGATGCGCCTGGACGAGCTCGCGGCCGGACTGCCGATGGGCGACCGGCCGCTCATCGTGTGCCTCCAGGCGGGGAACGTGAACACCGGTTCGTTCGATCCGCTTCGCGAGGCGGTCGAGATGATCAGGAGCCGACGTCCGGGGGCCTGGGTCCATGTGGATGGCGCATTCGGCCTGTGGGCGGCCGCGAGCCCGCACCTCCGGCACCTCGTGGACGGCCACGACCTCGCCGATTCATGGGCGACGGATGGCCACAAGCGGCTCAACGTGCCGTACGACTGCGGCTACGCATTCGTCCGCGACCCGGCCGCCCATGCGGCGGCGATGTCGCCGCAGAAAGCTTCGTACATCATCTACGGCGCCACCGAGCGCGACGAGTTCCGCTGGGTGCCCGAGTACTCGCGGAGGGCTCGCGGGTTCGCGACCTACGCCGCTCTCCGATCGCTCGGGCGTACCGGCGTGGCCGAGCTGGTGGAGCGGTGTTGCCGGCTTGCCCGCCGGATGGCCGACGGGCTCCGTGCGGGCGGCGTCGGTGCCGAGGTCCTCAACGACGTCGTCCTCGACCAGGTGCTCGTTCGCTTCGTCCCGCCCGACGGTGGCGACGCCGACGCGTGGACGCGGGAGGTGGTCGGGCGGGTCCAGTCCGACGGGACGTGCTGGCTCTCCGGCACGACGTGGCACGGCATGGCCGCGATGCGCATCTCGATCATCAACTGGTCGACGGTCGATGCCGACGTGGACCGCTCCGTGGCTGCGATCGTCCGCGCTGCTCGCGACTGACTCCGCCGAGCGGGATGATGCGGAGCGGCAGGCTGGCGCTCGTCCGGCGGTACGTTGGCGTTGCGGGCGATCCTCTGCTAGAGTGAGCGCGTCGGCTACTCTTTGGTAGATTTGAGTAGGTTTTGAGTCCCACGAAACCACCTGAGCGAGACTGGGTCGGTCTGTCCGTGGCGAGTCGGCTGCTGGGCGTATCCCCGGCGACCCTCCGTCGCTGGAGCGACGCTGGCCGTCTGCGGGTGTTCACCACCCCTGGTGGACACCGGCGGTTCTCGCGCGACGCGCTCCAGCGCCTCCTGCCGGCCGATCGCTCCCGGCGGCCCTCGATCGGCGGCGCCGGGTTGACACCGGCCCGGATCGCGCGCTCCTACCGCCAGGCGAACCGCGATGTCTCGACGCAGCTCCCCTGGGTGCTCGCCCTGACAGACGGGCAGCGACTGCTGTTTCGCGAGCGTGGGCAGGTGCTCGCAGCCAGACTGCTGCAGTATCTGGACGCGAGCCAACCAGAGACTGCCCGGCACCATCTGAAAGAGGCATCAGTCAGCGCGTCCGGCTACGGCCGCGCCGCGGCTGAACTCCGCCTGTCGCTGACCCAGACGGTCGAGGGCTTTCTCCGCTTCCGCGCCCCCTTTTTTCATGAGCTCGTCGTGGTGGCCCGACGGCGCGGCTTCGACACGGCAGAGACGACCGATCTCATCGAGCTGGCCGAACGGGGGATGGATCAGCTGCTCGTCGCGACGATGACCGGCCATAGCGTCCGATCCGTCGGGGAGCGTGGCGATCGCGCCCGGGCCGCTCCATCGCGCATCGAACCAGCCGTCGACGGCACGTCTTGACGGCACCGCAACCCGGGCGCCTCGTCGCGCTCGTCACGCACGCCCGGCACGTGTCTGCCGTCGAGCGCGAGTCCTTCGGTGTCCGCGCACGCGAGTGGTCCGCCCGTCGCTCCGGTTTCGTCTTCGAGACCTGCCACCGCGTCGAGGCGTACGCAGTCCTGCGCGAGGACTCGACCGCCGATCGCCAGCAGATTCCCGAGGGAGGCCAGTGCTTCTTCGACGAGGCCGTCGCCCGTCATGCCATCGCGGTCGCCGTGGGCCGGGACTCCGTCGTCGTCGGCGAGGACCAGGTCCTGCACCAGCTCCGGGAGGCGATCGCTGCGGCGCGCGCCAGCGGCACGCTTGACCCGGTGCTGGAGCGATTGCTCACCGTGGCATCAGGTGCGGGCCGCCGGGCACGCTCCTGGCGCCAAGGTCCAGCCCGATCCCTCGCCGATCTGGCGATCGCTGCGATCCAGCGTCGGGCCGGACCGCTGCACGGCCGCGAGCTGCTCGTCGTGGGGGCTGGGCAGATGGCTGCACTCGCCGTGCGCTCGGGACTCGCCGCGGGCGCAACGATATCGATCGCGAGTCGCACCCCGGCTCGGGCGGAGGCACTCGCCGGCCGGTTCGGCGGACGGGCACGCCCGTTCGATCCGGGCTCGCATGTCAGTGACAGTGCGGGCATCATCGTCGCACTCCGCGGCGCGTGGCCGACCTCAGCCGCGACGGACGAGGCGCTCGCTGCGGGCGAAGCCATCGTCGTCGACCTCTCCGTCCCGCCGGCCGTCGCCGAGGACCTCTCCGTCGCGCTGGGTGAGCGCTTCGTCTCTGCCGACGCTCTCGCCCGCTCCGAGGAATCGATCGAGACCCCGATGGACGAGGGCGTGACCCGCCGGCTCGACATGCTCATCGAGTCGAACGTGGCCGAGTTCCTGACATGGTTCGAGGCGCATGATCGCCGAGCGGCCGCGGCGGCCCTCACCGAACGTGCCGAATCCGAACGTGTGGCGGAGCTGGCGGAGCTGTGGCGTCGGCTGCCCCGGCTGGACCCGGAAGCACGCCACCTCATCGACGGGATGAGCCGGCACCTCGCCACACGGCTGCTGCGCGAGCCGCTCGAACGGCTGGGGCGAGATCCAGACGGACGCCACGAGCGCGCCATCCGTGAGCTGTTCGGGCTGTGAGCAGACCAGCGATCCGGATCGGCACGCGGGGCAGCGCACTCGCGCTCGCCCAGGCCCGGCTGGTTGCGGAGGCGTTCGAGCGTGGCGGTCGGCTGAGCCGCCTGGTCGTCGTCGAGACGGAGGGCGATCGACGCGCACCGGACATGGTCTGGGGTGAAGGCGCATTCGTTGCGGACATCGAGCGCGCTCTCCTCGGGCGCACGGTGGACGTGGTCGTCCATAGCGCGAAGGACGTCCCGACGGACGAGGACCCGCGCCTCCGGATCGCTGCCTTCCTGCCGCGGGCCGACCCCCGCGATGTGCTCGTCGTGCGAGTCGATTCCATCGCCCGGACGCTTGACGACCTGCCAGCGGGAGCGCGGGTGGGAACGGATAGCCCGCGACGGGTCGGCTTCGTCCTTGCCCGCCGGCCGGATCTCCGGCCTCATCCGCTGCATGGCAACGTGGATACCCGCCTTCGGCGCCTCGACGAGGGCGAAACCGACGCCCTAGTCCTTGCGGCGGCCGGCCTGGATCGGCTGGGGCGGAGCGAGCGGATCTCGCAGCACTTCGATCCCGAGGTCATGCCGCCGGCTCCCGGTCAGGGCGCGATCGCCGTCCAGGTCCGTCGCGACGACGCCCCGATGCTGGCACTCAGCGCGTCCATCGATCACCCCGCGACGCGCCTGGCGGTGACCGCCGAACGGGCGTTCCTCGCCGCATCGGGTGGAGGGTGCCGGTCGCCGATCGGCGCACTCGCCGTGTTGGAGGACGGTGAAGTCGTGCTGTTCGGGGGCCACACGGCGCCCGACGGTTCGGCAACGGTGTTCGGTCGCGTGCGTGGGCCGGCTTCCGACGTGATGCGTTTGGGCAGCGAGCTCGCCGAACGGCTCGGGATCCGGGTGTCGATGGATGCCGGGGTCCCGAGCCGGATCCTGGTCACCCGCGCCGATGGACAGGCCACCGAATTCATCGAGGCACTCGCCGAGGCCGGCCTCACCGCTGTCCACGTGCCGTCGATCTCCATCGAACCCGTGGCGTCGGGCGGCGAGCTGGACGGCGCGGCGCGACGCCTCGATCATTACGACTGGGTCGTGGTGACCAGCGCCAATGGTGCCCACGCGATCATGTCCGCCGCCGAACGCGTGCTCGCACCGCTCGGCACACCCCGCTGGGCCGCGATCGGCGTGGCCACCCGGCGCGTCCTCGACGACGCGGGGTTCGAGGTTGACCTTCAGCCGAGTCGTGCCAGCTCGACCGCCATCGCGGAGGAGTTGCCCATCGGTCCAGGTACCCGGGTGTTGCTCATTCGCGGTGACCTCGCCGACCGCGACCTTCCCACGGCCCTGCGCGCTCGGGGCGCCGAGGTCGACGATGTCATCGCGTACCGGACCGTCGAGGCACCAGATACATCCCGGGCGCCACTTCGAGCGGCCATGGGCGCGGGTCCGCTCCAGGCGGTCGTGTTCACGAGTGGTTCGACTGTCCGTGGGCTCGTGGCGTTGGCATCTGCGGACGAGCTCGACGTCACGTCGATCCCCGCGATCTGCATCGGCCCCCAGACGGCCGGCGCGGCCCGTCGAGCGGGCTTCCACGTCCTCGCCGAAGCCCCGATGCGTGACGCCATCACGCTCGCGGCGACCACCGTTGCGGCGCTCGCCGCTCAACCGCAGGAGATCCGATGACCCTCGACATCGACATCGACATCGCGTCCCGGCTCCGCCGCCTTCGCCGGACGCCGGCGCTCCGGACGCTGGTGCGTGAGACGCGCCTCCATCCCGCGATGCTCGTCGCGCCGCTGTTCGTCCGCCCGGGCGTCGGGGTCCGCGAGCCGATCGACTCGATGCCCGGTCAGGCGCGCCTGTCACCTGATCTCGCGGCCGAGGAAGCATCCCGGCTGGCCGATCTCGGCATCGGCGGGGTCATCCTGTTCGGCCTGCCGGAGGCCAAGGATCCGCTGGGCAGCGGGGCTTCGGCGGACGAGGGGATCGTGCAGGATGCCTTCCGGCGGATCCGGGCCCTGGAGCTGCCGCTCGTGACGATCGCCGACACGTGTCTGTGCGAGTACACCGACCACGGCCACTGTGGGCCGCTCGCCCCAGACGGTAGCGTCGACAACGCCGCCGCCCTGCGACGGCTCGCCGAGACAGCTGTCAGCCAGGCGCGGGCCGGCGCTGACGTGGTTGCACCAAGCGCGATGATGGACGGTCAGGTGGCCGCGATCCGCGCAGCACTTGACATGGCCGGATTCGAGCGGACGGCGATCATGGCCTACGCGTCGAAACATGCTTCGGCCTTCTACGGCCCGTTCCGGGACGCGGCCCAAAGCGCCCCGGCCGTCGGGGACCGGCGTGGCTATCAGATGGATCCGGCCAATGGTCGCGAGGCCGTCCGCGAGATGACGCTGGACGTGGCCGAGGGCGCCGACATCCTGCTCGTCAAGCCCGCGATGCCCTCGCTGGACCTCATCGCGGCCGCCCGGGCCCGTTTCGACCTGCCGATCGCCGCATACCAGGTCTCCGGTGAGTACGCGATGCTCGCCGCGGCCGCCGAACGGGGGTGGCTGGACAGACGCCACGCAACACTCGAAGCCGTGACCGCGATCGTCCGGGCGGGTGCCGGTATCGTCATCACCTACGCTGCCGGCGACATTTCCACGTGGCTCCGGGACGAGCGATGAGCGGCGAAGACCAGACGTACATCCAGGCCCTCGCGCTGGAGCTCGACCCGGCCTGGCGGCGCCTGTCGGACGACGAGCGCCATGACGACGGCCGCCGATTCGTCGAAGCGAGCGCCGCCGAGGTCGGTCAGGTTCGAAGCATTGCGTACTCCTCGATCGGGCTTGAGCCCGGCGTCGACCTCCTCCTGTGGCGGATGGCATCGTCCGTCGACGCGCTGGAGACCACGGCGGCCGGCCTGTTCCGCACGGGCCTTGGCCGTTGGCTCCGTGTCAGCCATTCGTTCATCGGCCGGATCGGGCCGTCGCAGTACGTCAGGAAGCCGACGGAGCAGGAACAATCCCTGTTTGCCGGCGAGCGCTTGCGCTACCTCGTCGTCTACCCATTCACGAAGAGCACCGACTGGTACCTCCTCTCGAAAGAGGCCCGCCAGGGCGTGATGAACGAGCACATACGGGTCGGTCACGATTATCCGATGGTGCGACAGGCGCTGGCCTACTCCTTCGGACTCGACAGCCAGGAGTTCGTCGTCGCCTATGAGACCGACGACCTCGTCGCCTTCGGGGACCTGGTCCGCGCCCTGCGCAGCACGGAGAGCCGGCGCTCGACGGTGAGCGATACGCCGATCCTCCTCGGGATCCACCGGCCGATCGCCGAGATCGTGTCGCTGCTCGGCGCCCCGTGACGGCCGTGGCCCGCCCGGAGTCGCGGGCACCTGGGCTGGTGGCCCGGGCGGAGGACCTCTTCCCGGGTGGGGTCAACAGCCCGGTCCGAGCGTTCCGGGCCGTCGACCGGGCGCCCCTGTTCCTCGAGCGCGGCGAGGGGCCGTACGTCTGGGATGTCGACGGCCGGCGCTACATCGACTACATCGGGGCCTGGGGACCGGCGATCCTTGGCCACGGCCATCCGGCGGTCATCGATGCCGTCGTGACCGCTGCCCGGAATGGGTTCGCCCTCGGCGCGACGCACCCGCTTGAGATCGAACTCGGTGAGGCGATCCGTCGGGCGATGCCCTCCATGGAGCGGCTGCGCTTCACCTCGTCGGGCACGGAGGCGGTCATGAGCGCGCTGCGGCTCGCCCGGGCCGCCACCGGCCGGGACCTGATCGTGAAGTTCGCCGGTGGCTACCACGGTCATGCCGATGGGCTCCTCGTCGAGGCGGGCTCGGGCGTGGCGACCAACGCGATCCCGGGCAGTGCGGGGGTGCCACAGGCCACGGCGGCCCAGACCATCGTCCTGCCGTACAACGACCCGAGTTCCGTGACACTCGCGTTCGCCGAGCACGCAGGCCGGATCGCCGCGTTGATCGTCGAGCCGGTCGCGGCGAATATCGGAGTGGTCCCACCGGTGCCGGGCTTCCTTGAGCATCTCCGGGAGACGACTCGTGCGGACGGTGCCCTGCTCATCTTCGACGAGGTGATCACCGGCTTCCGAATCGGGCCGGGCGGCGCCCAGGCCCGGTTCGGGATCCGCCCCGACCTCACGACACTGGGCAAGATCATCGGTGGGGGGATGCCCGTCGGCGCCTACGGTGGCCGGGCCGACCTCATGAAGCTCGTGGCTCCCGCTGGCCCGGTCTACCAGGCGGGGACGTTGTCGGGCCATCCGCTTTCCATGGCCGCCGGCATCGCCACGCTTGCGGCACTCGACGCGGACCGCTACGTCGCGCTGGAGGAGGTGGCCGAGATGCTCGCCGCGGGTCTCGAAGCGGCGGCCCACGAGGCCGGTCGCGCGGTCAGCGTGAGTCGGCTCGGTTCGCTCCTGACGGTCTTCTTCCGTCCGACGCCGCCGATCGACGCCGCAGAGGCGCTCGTGTCCGACCGCGCCGGGTTCGCCCGGTTCTTCGGGGCCATGCTCGACCGGGGGATCCTCCTGCCGCCGTCCCAGTTCGAGGCCTGGTTCGTCTCGATGGCCCATGGGCGGGCGGAGATCGAGGCGACCCTCGCGGCCGCACACGAGGCGCTGCGCGTATGAACGAGCGCTTCCTGCACGCCTGCCGGCGCGAGCCCGTTGATGCGACACCGGTCTGGTTCATGCGCCAGGCTGGCCGAGCCCTGGCCGAGTACCGTGCGATCCGGGCGCGCGCCACGCTCGTCGAGATCACGCGCGACGCCGCACTGTGCGCGGAGGTCACGCTCCAGCCCGTCCGGCGCCTCGGCGTCGACGCCGCGATCCTGTTCGCCGACATCACGACCCCCCTGGAGGGGATCGGGGTCGGGGTCGAGATCGTCGACGGCGTCGGGCCGGTGATCGACCGGCCGATCCGATCGCTCGCCGACATCGACGGGCTGCGGCCATTCGAGCCCGAGGCTGCCGTCGGGCCGCTCCTCGAGGCGATCCGCCTGGTGGGCCGGGAGTCCCCGGTGCCGCTGATCGGCTTCGCTGGCGCGCCGTTCACCCTTGCCTCGTACCTCGTCGAGGGCCGATCGTCACGCGACGCCATCCGGCTCAAGTCGCTGATGCATGCCGAGCCTGCGACGTTCGACCGCCTCATGGCCGCCCTCGTCGACATGACGATCGGCTATCTGCGGGCCCAGGTCGCGGCCGGCGCCCAGGCGGTCCAGATCTTTGACTCGTGGGTCGGTACCCTCACCCCGTTCGACTATGCGTGTTCGGTCGCGCCGCACATGCGCCGCCTGTTTGCCGGCCTAGACGGTCTTGGCGTTCCGACGATCCATTTCGGGACCGACTCGGCCGGCCTCCTGCGGGCGATGGCCGACGCTGGCGGCGACGTCATCGGGCTCGACTGGCGGATCGGGCTTGCCGACGGCTGGGCACTCGTGCCGGACCGTGCCGTCCAGGGCAATCTCGATCCAGCCTTGCTTCTTGGTCCATTCGAGGCGGCCGCCGATCAGGCCCGCTGGATTCTGGACCAGGCGGCCGGCCGCTCCGGCCACATCTTCAACCTTGGGCATGGCGTTCTGCCGGCGACCGACCCCGACGATCTGCGCCGCCTCGTCGACCTCGTCCACGAGACCAGCGCCCGAATGGGCTCCCAGCTCGCCGAAGCCACACGATGAGCCCTGAAGTGGCCACGCGATGATCCAGGACGCGGCCACGACGAGGTCGACGGTCGCCCCGATGACCGGGCAGGATCGGCTCCTCGCGGCAGCACGGCGACAGGCGGTCGACGCCACGCCGATCTGGTTCATGCGTCAGGCCGGTGGCTCGCTGCCCCGCTATCTCACGCTCCGCGAGCACTATTCGGTGGAGGAGATCACGCGGACGCCGGAGCTGTGCGCCGAGGTCAGCCTGATGCCGGTCGAGGCATACGGCGTCGATGGAGCGGTGATGTTCGCCGACATCATGCTGCCGGTCGCTGCGATGGGCGTGGACCTCGAGCTGACGAGCGCCGGGCCGGTCATCGCGTCGCCGGTCCGCTCGGCTGCCGACATCGAGCGGCTCCGCCCGCTCGACCCCGAAGCCGACCTCGGGTTCATGCTCGAGGCGATCGGCATCGTCCGTAGCGCGTTGGCCGACCGGGCGGCCCTCATCGGTATCGTCGGCGGACCATTCACCCTCGCCTGCTACCTCATCGAAGGCGGCCCGTCGCGCGATCAGGCCCGGGCGAAAGCCTTCATGTATCGGGAGCCGGCCGCCTGGACGGCCCTCATGGACCGGCTGACCGACGCGCTGTGTGTGTACGTCGCCGCTCAGATCCGCGCCGGCGCGCAGCTCATCCAGGTCTTCGACAGCTGGGCCGGGACGCTGGGCCCCGCCGACTACGTCCGGTTCGCGCAGCCTTATGCCGCGCGGGTGCTGGCCGCTGGCAGGGAGGTCCCGACGATCCATTTCGGCGTCGGCACCGCCGGGATCCTGGACCAGCTGGCCGTGGCGGGCGGCGAGGTCATCGGCATCGATGCACGGCAATCGCTCGGCAAGGCCTGGGCACGGGTCGGTCCCGACCGCGCGATCCAGGGCAACCTCGAGCCGGCCAGGCTCCTGGCCGGCTGGACGGCAGTCGAGGAGGGGACACGTGCGGTCCTCGCCGAGGTCGCCGGGCGGCCAGGCCACATCTTCAATCTCGGACATGCGGCGCCGCGCGAGACCGACCCGGGTCTGCTGCGCGAACTCGTCTCCTTCGTCCACGAGATCACCAGACGGGAGGCATCGTGACCCGCGACTCTCGTCGCTTTGGCGTCCTCCTGATGACCTACGGGTCGCCGTCCTCGCTCGACGACGTGCCGCGCTATCTCGCCGCCGTTCGTGGTGGACGGACCCCGGACGCGGAGCTCGTCGCTGAGTTGACCCGCCGCTACCGGGTCATCGGCGGGTCGCCGCTGGTCGCGATCACCGAGGCGCAGGCGGCGGCGCTCGGGGCTCGGCTCGGTGGTGAGGCCGTCGTTCGCGCCGCGATGCGCTTCTCAGCGCCATCAGTCGAGACGGCCCTCCGCGACCTCGCCGACCAGGGGATCGAGCGAATCGTCGGGATCATCCTCTCGCCCCAATACTCGCCGCTCATCATGGGCGGGTACCACCGGGCCGTCGAAGCGGCGCGCGCGGCTTTGGGCGACCGTGCGCCGGAGGTCGACATCGCAGGCTCCTGGCATCGTGAGCCGGCGTTCATCGATGCCGTCGCCGAGCGTGTCGCCGAGGCGCTCGATCGTTTCCCGGCTGACCAGCGTGCGAATGTCCCCGTCCTTCTGACTGCGCACAGCCTGCCACGCCGCGTCGCGGATCAGGAGCCGCAATACCTCGCGCAGCTCCGGGAGACGGCCGAGGCGGTCGCCACCCGAGCCGGACTGGATCGGGACCGCTGGCAGTTCTGCTGGCAGAGCGCCGGGCACGAACCCGGTGAATGGATGAAGCCCGACTTCGCGGACCTCATGCCGGCCCTGCGTGGCTACGGCCATCGCTCCGTCCTCGTCGTCCCGGTCCAATTCCTTGCCGATCATCTGGAGATCCTGTACGACATCGACGTGGGGGCCCGTGAGCAGGCAGCGGCCGCTGGGTTGGACTTCGCCCGGATCGAGTCGCTGAACACGTCGCCACGCTTCATCGACGCACTGGCATCCGTTGCGCACACACGAGGTACGGCAGCTCATGCGACGTCAGGGTCGTCGCGGGGTGCGTGACATCGACATCGCCGATGCCTCAGCCTGGCGCTGGCGCTGCGTCTACGGCGACTGCCGACGGCATAGGAGGCGCACCGAGCTCGACGTCGTCGGCGCCGTCGATCTCCCGGACGTGGACGTTGACCCGCTCGGCCCGCGCGGTCGGGAGGTTCCGGCCCACATGGTCGGCCCGGATCGGAAGTTCCCGATGGCCGCGATCGACGAGGACAGCCAATCGGATGCAGCGTGGACGCCCGAAGTCGGTCAGGGCGTCCATCGCGGCGCGCACCGTTCGGCCGGTGTAGAGGACGTCGTCGACGAGGACCACGGTGCGATCGGTGATGTCGAACGGCAGTTCAGTCGGCCGCACGATCGGGTAGATTGCGATCTCGGATAGATCGTCGCGATAGAGCGAGATGTCGAGCGTGCCGACCGGCACGCGCACACCTTCAGATCCGGCGATCTCATCGGCCAGGCGCCGAGCCAGCACCGCACCGCGCCGCTGGATCCCGACCAGGGCGAGGCCAGCCGTCCCGCCATGGCGCTCCACGATCTCATGGGCGAGGCGGATGACAGCCCGCCGGATCTGCTCTGGGTCCATGACCGACCGCGCCGTCATGCGGGGCTCCTGCTGCAAGCGAGGTGCGGAGCGTATCCGTGACGCGGCATCGAATCAAGGCCGCAGCGGAACCTGTCGAACCCGGCCAGGTACGGGGTGGGGTTTGCTGCAAACAGAGCGGCCCTCGGAGTCGCCTCCGGGGGCCGTTGCACATCCAGTAGTTGGCTGGCGAGGAAGGATTCGAACCTTCGATCTCCTGATCCAGAATCAGTTGCCCGAATCAGGCCTCGCGAGCCGCCATTTGAGCGTGAGGCGGGCCTCAGTCGGCCGCCGAATCGGGGTGAGTCAGGTGCCCATCCCGGAGAGAGTCAGATGCCCATCCCGAAAACGGAAAGAGTCAGTTGCCCTATCTGGGCGACTAGATTCTACTAGGACTCGGTGTTGCCGGTCACGGTAGCGAACGATTCCCGCGAACAAGGATCGACCCGGTCAGCAGGCGTTCGCTAGAGTCAAGCGCCATCCGGACTGCCCGCATGACCGAACCGAGTTGGAGAACTGCCCTTGCAGACCTGCACGGATCCACCTCGGTGAATGCGAAGAAGCGTCCTGGAACTCAGCGAGCTCCGGGACGCAGGTGAAGTGGAGGAACGGGCGGCGAGTCTCAGGCGGGGTGCTGACTCAGCGTCGCCGCCCGCCACTCGTGAAGACGCGCGAGCACCTCGAGGTCCGACATGGGGGAGGTCGGTGACCACCTCTCGATCGCTTTCCACCGCTCGCCCCTCAGGTGATCATCCCCCGGTGGCTCGTCGCGATGGCAGGACTCGGAGCCGCAGCCGACCGGACGGGTGGAGCGTCAGGCCACTGCGTTCATCTCCGCATCGGGCCGCACCCGGCCACCGCGGCCCTCGAGGCGGGCGCACAGCGGGCAGCCGGTGACCATCGAGGTCCGCGAGCTGATCCGCGAGCGCCAGACGTGGCTCTTGTGCTTGGGACACTGCCACCAGGCCTCGTAGTGCGAGCCGAAGGTGAAGTCGGAGGGCGTCTTCGTCCCGTTCCGCGTCGGATGCCACTGGGCGGCGACGTCCGGGTGCGTCCGCGCGAGCGAGTCGGACGGGGCGATTCGCCGACGGGCGCAGAACGGGCACGGTGAGCCGAGCGCGCGGGCGCGGACCTCGGCCTGCCAGTCGTGATCGGGACCTCGGTCGCAGCGCCACCAGAGGAGCTCGCCCGCGACGGTCGGCACGTCCGCCGGTCGGCGGTCGCCGTTGCGGGTCGGGTGCCACTCGGCCACGAGCCAGCCGTGGTCGGCGACGGCCGTGCCGGCGAGTCGCGCGGGCGGCACGCGCAAGACCCGCGGGCGACCCCGCGGCGAGGGCGGCAGGCCGGTCCGCTGGCGCTCCTCCTCAGAGATCGCCCGGCGCTTCCGGTAGGCGATCGCCTTCTTCGGAGCCTCCCGGGCCCCGGCCGCCTTGCGGCCCCGGGCCTGGGCGTCGGCGAGCAGGAGCTCGATCGAGCTCGGTTCGCCGTCGGGGTCGCGGATCGCCCACCAGTCGGCCCTCGAGCGGCCGTCGGTCTGCGCGAACCGGTCACGGAGGACCTTCGAGCAGGCGGCGACCGACGCCCTCCCGTCGAGGTCCGCCCGGACGAGGCCGAGCAGCAAGTTCAGGCGGGTGGCGTTGCCGAAGCGGTGAGCGCGCTCGGAGATCGCGCGCTCGACGCCGCGGATGACGGTCTCGCATGCGCCCGCGGAGCACGGGTAGAGGCCCCGGCGCTGCTGCATCTGGCCGAGCACGATCGGCGCGGTCTCGGCCAGCCACGCCCCGAGCTTCGCCGCCCCGAGGGCATCCGCCGCGCCTTCGGCCCGCGCCCACTCGGCGGGGCCGAACTGGGCCTCTTCCAGGATCTGGCGGAGCGGATCGGCGGTCGGGTCGAGGCCATCCTCGCGGGCCTTGCCGGCCGCGTTCTCGGCGAGGTGCTGCTCGCAGAAGTAGTGCGTCGGCCCGCCCTTCCAGGCCGACGCGACGGCGTTGATGATCGCCCCGTCGCGGTCGGACACGACCCACGCGGGCCTCCCCGGCAGCGAGCGCAGGAACTCCTCCCAGGAGGGCTGATCGCCGGCTCCCGCGAAGCGGATGAGCCAGGGCCGCGGGAACGCACCCGGCCGCTCGTAGCCGACCGCGACGAGGATCCGCCCGATCTCGCGGGTGTCGGTCGAGTGAGCGATCTTGGGCCGGCGCTGCTTGCCCTTCGGCAGGTCCGGCGGCGGGCCCCAGACGTCCACGCGCTGCCGCCGCCGGCGCGTGCGCCGGCCTGTGCTGTCGAGCACGACCGGGCAGCACGTCGAGTGATCGCGGACCCGGATCGGCAGGGCGTCGAGCGCGACGATCCGCGGCCACTCGCGCGGCGAGACGGCCTCGATGAGCGATGCCCCGAAGGCGTCGAGGTAGTCCGACGCGAGCTGGCCGCCACGGCACGTCCAGCCCTTCTGCCGCCCGCGCGCCGACACTCGGCCGATCGCCTGGCGAAGCTCTCGGCTGATCGCGCGATACGGATCGCCGCGACCGAGCCTGACGAGCGCGGTCGCGGCCTCACGGACGGTGAAGCTGAAGTGCCACGCGCCCGGCATCCCCTCGGTCGGCCCGAACGCCCGCTCGCAGGCGTCGCATTCGCCCGGGTGCCCGCCGTGCTCACGGCGGGCCGGCAATACCGCCATGAAGACATGCTCGCCCGGGAGGTGGTGGCCCTTTCCGGTGCGGCCTTGCCGGTGGCCCTCGTCGGGCGCGCAGCGGTACCGGGTCCGCTCGTAGCGGCCGTCGCGGCTCCTGCGGCGGCCGTCGAGCAGCACCGTTCCGAGGTGGCCCTCGGGACAGGGCGGTCGTTCGACGGCGGAGGTCAGTGGTCGGCCAAGTCTCATCGCGGGCTCGTCGGGCCCGCGTTTGCCGGGCCCTTCAGTCGCCGCGATGCTGCCCGGGGACCGTGACAGCTTCTATGGCACGGCGGTCCGGAGGGGCCCCATCTTTCTCCAACTCGGTTCGGTCATGCGGGACTGCCGACCGCCAAACCCGCCGCCGCCTTTCCACATCTTCTCGATCGGTCAATGGCTTCCCGCCCGGATCGCTGGGGATGGGCCCCGAGGCCGGGTTAACGGACGAAGGCCCTGATCAGTTCGGCCGCCCGGTCGGGGTGTCCGAGCCATGGCAGGTGGCCTGCAGGCAACAGCTCCAGTCGGGCGTTGGGGATTGCGTCAACCGCTGTCTGGGCGACCTCCGCCCCTCCGAGGGGGTCGTGTTCTCCCCGCA
>JBCLDE010000039.1:0-20124 GCA_038915165.1 Candidatus Limnocylindrales bacterium | reverse complement strand
CGACGGGCTCAAGCGCCGACGGGTGTCCCCTCCGGATCGCCGATGAGCTGGTCGTGGAGGAGCCCTTCGCACTCCTGCCTGCCGATGGCGATGACCTTGTCGCCCTCGAGCATCACCGTATCGGGATGGAGTGGCGTCGCCAGGCCGCCGCGGATGACGGCGAACAGGGAACAGCCCTCGGGGATGGCCAGGTCCTTCGGTGCCCGGCCGATCGCCGGCGAGCCAGCTTGTAGATGGGCCTCGATCAGCTCCAGCTCGCCCTCGCCAAGAGTCGCCAGGTGAAGCAGCTCGTGGACGGGGATGTCCTGCTCGATCGAGCCGAGGATCATCCGGGTGGGACTGATCAGCTCGTCGACGCCAAGGTGCCGGAAGAGCGCCTCGTTCTTCGGGTTGTTGACCCGCGCGATCGTCCGCGGCACGTCGAATTGGTGCTTGGCCATCTGACAGATGACGAGGTTGTCCTCGTCGTCGCCGGTGACCGCGGCGACCACGTCGGCCCGGTTGCAGCCGGCCTCGCCGAGATACTTGCCCTCACAGCCGTCGTGGGCGATGACGATCGATCCGATCTCATCGGCGATCTGCGAGGCGCGCTCTCGGTCCTTCTCCATGAGCGCGACCTCATGGCCGGCTTCGATGAGTTCCTTGGCGAGGTAGTACCCGACCTTCCCGCCACCGACGACGAGCACGAACACGTCTCAGACCTCCTGGCTTCGCGGGCCGGCCATCGCGGTTTGCGCCGCGGATGCTACCGCGCCCGACGCGGCTGGCGCGGCGCCCGACGCGGCTGGCGCGGCGCCCGACGCCGATCCCAGCCCCAGATGCTGGCGTTCGTGGCCAGCGCCTTCGTGAAGACCGGACGGGGCGAGCATCCCGGGCAGGCCCGACGGCGGCAGGCCCAGGTACTGATTGATGGCGTCCATCATCAGCCCCGACCGGCACAACGTCGCGATCCCGAGTTCGGCGTACGCGTTGGCCCGCAGCGGATCGTTGATCTTGGCGATGACCCGCTCGATACCGAATGCCTCGGTGCTCAGCTGTGCGGCCATGATGTTGCGGTTGTCGCCCTCGGTCAGGGCCAGGAAGACGTCCGCTCCTTCGGCCCCGGCCCGCCTGAGCACGTCCTCATCCGTGCCGTCGCCGCGGATGGCGCGGCCACTGAACGTGGATGGCAGCCGGTCGAAGGCGGCCGTGGAGCTGTCCAGGATGACGACCTCATGGCCCATCCGGTCGTAGGTCTCGGCGACGGATGCGCCGACCCGGCCACATCCGACGATGACGATCTTCACGCTGACTCCTCGGGGATCGGGTCGCGGACGACCCACACGGCGCATGGTGCGTTCTGCAGGATGTACGGGACGGTCCGGCCGATGGCGAAATCGCCACCGAACCGCTGACGGTACGGCAGGCCCACGACCAGCAGGTCTGCGCCGCGTTCCGTGGCTTCGTCCACGAGCGCCGCGCCGACATCGCGAGCCTGGAGCAGGACCGGTTCGAGCGTCACCTTGAACTCCTCGGCCACCGACTCTGCGCTGTCGAGGACACGCTGAGCCTCTTCCGAGTGCCCGGCGATGTCGGCATCCAGCGGGAGTGTCCAGTCGATCTCGACGACATGGACCGCCACGAGCTCGGCCTTCGTGTGCCGGGCGACCTCTGCGACGAGGCGGATGATCCGGGCGTCGCTGGGGCCACCATCGAGGGCGACCACCGCGCGACGGAAGGCCGGGGCGTGGGTATCTGACATGGCCTGTCACGATACCACCGGCGCGACTGCCGGTCGTCCAGGCTCAGTGGGGCGGTGCCCCGCCATCGGCGCCGGATGGGCGCGCGGCGGGCGGTCCGGGCGGGCGGTCCGGGCGGCGGTGCGGGCGGCGGTGCGGGCGCGACCGCCGGATCGTGTCGTTTCGTCGGGCGCTCGCCGCCCAGTGCGGCCTCGAACAGGGCAGGGTCCTCGCGCCGGTAGGGGACGTTGACGACGACCGTCTGCGGGCGGCCCAAGAGGACCTTGCGCAGGCGCTTGGCGGCCTGATTGTAGAGGATCCGCTCCCACCAGCTGCGTGCGACGTACTCGGGCAGGACGACGAACGTGATCGGCGCCGACTTGTCGGGCGGCCACGCGGCATCCAGCACGTCGAGATAGGCGAGCATCGGACCCACCAAGGTTCGGTAGGGTGACTCGACGACGACCAATGGGACCCCGGGGATCTGCCGTTCGAAGTCGGCACGTAGCCGCGCTGCCGAGTCCGGATCGTCCGAGATGTAGACCGCCCGGACATCGTCGCTGATGGAACGCCCGACGTTGATCGCCTGGACCACGGCCCGGTTCAGTCCCGGGATCGGCACCACGACCCGCTCCTCGCGGTGCGGAGGCCGGACGACGAGGTCTGGCGAGACGGCCAGTTCCCGGCGCGACCGATTGTACTGACGGTTGATGAACAGCATCATGCCGACCAGCAGCGGGACGATGATCACGACCACGTAGGCACCGTCGACGAACTTCTCCGAGACGACGATGAGCAGGACGACCGCCGTCAGGACGGCGCCCGTGGCGTTGACCGCCATCCGCCAGTGCCAGCCCGTGTCCCGCTCGCGCAGCCAGTGCCGGACCATCCCGATCTGGCTGAGCGTGAAGCACATGAAGACGCCGACCGAGTAGAGCGGGATCAGCGCGTGGGTATCGCCGCCGAAGGCCGCCAGCAGGAGGAAGGCGACCGCAGCCAGCAGCACGATCCCCCACGAGTACGCGAGGCGGTCGCCGCGGAACGAGAACTGGCGGGGCATGTAACCGTCCTCGGCCAGGATGGCGGCGATGCGCGGGAAGGCGTTGAAGCTGGTGTTCGCGGCCAGGAACAGGATGAGCGCGGTGCTCGCGGCGAACGTCACGAACAGTGCCGAGCCCTCACCGAACGCCGCTCCGGCGGCCATCGCCACGATCGATGTGCCGCCCTCCTCCGTCGGTACCAGGCCGAATTGCACGGCGAAGAACGTCAGGCCGACGAACAGGATCCCGAGCACGATGGCCATGGCGGTCATCGTGTTGGCCGCGTTCTTCGCCTCGGGCGGCTTGAAGGCGGGGACGCCGTTGGCGATGGCCTCCACGCCGGTCAGGGCCACGGAGCCGCTGGCGAAGGCCTTGAGCAGCAGCGCGAGACCGCTCGTCTCCGACCCGAATGGCATGGCATCCGGGCGGACCGGCACCGGGACGACGGTGCCGGTCACCGTCCGCCAGACGCCGATCGCCACGATGGCCAACGCCAGGCCGACGAACAGGTACGTGGGGACGGCGAAGATGTTGCCGGATTCACGCAGGCCACGCAGGTTGGCGATCGTGATCAGCGAGATGGACACGAAGGCGATCTCGATGCGCACGTCGTAGGCGGCCGGGATGACCGACTGGATCTGCGCGATCGCAGCGGCCGTCGACACCGCGACCGTCATCACGTAGTCGATGAGCAGGGCTGCCGCGGCGATCAGCCCGAAGATCGGGCCGAGGTTGGTCCGCGTGACGATGTACGCGCCGCCCCCGTTGGGGTACGCGCGGCAGACCTGCCGATACGAGACCGAGACGACGACCAGCAACACGGTGATCGCCACGGCGACGTGGATCGACGACAGGAGGGCCCCGACCCCGGCCAGCAACAGGACCCGCAGGATCTCCTCGGTCGCGTAGGCGGACGAGCTGATCGCATCCGAACTGAAGACGGCGAGCGCCTTCTTCTTTGATAGGCGCTCCCCGAGTTCGTCCTCGCTGGCCAGCGGGCGACCGACGAAGAAGGCTCGGACGGACGCCCAAGCTCGCCCCGCCGAGGTCGTCGGCCACCGATCATGTGCGGGCGTCAGACCCCCAGGCGAAGGCGATCGGCGAGGCGCCCTGGCAGGCCGAGCGCCCGCATGGCGCCACCCACAGTCTCGAAGTCATAGGCGACCCGGTTCCAGGTGGCGGTGCCCACGGCCGTGTCGAGGAGAAGGTAGCTGGCCCGAGCGTCGCGATCGCGCGGCTGGCCGACGCTGCCCGGGTTGAGCAGAGTTCGGCCCTCGCCCAGCGCGACCGTGTTGCCCGGGCGTGGCGTCAGCGTGCGCATCCGGCCGTCGACCATCGTGAAGGCGATCGGGACGTGTGTGTGGCCGTGCAGGCCGTGCTCCGTGGCGATGGCAGACAACCCCGCCCGGGCCAGGGCGGCCGACGTGACGTACTCCCAGATCGGGTCACGCGGGCTCCCGTGGACGAGCGTGTAATCGACCTGGGCGCGGCGGAGCGGGAGCGCGGCCAGCCAGGCTCGCGTCGCCTCGGAGATGATGCCGCGCGTCCATTCCATGGCCGCCCGTGCCTCCGGGTTGAACCATTCGATATCGATCAGCCCGGCGGCGGCGGCGTCATGGTTACCTCGGACACCGATGGCGCCGAGACTGGCCAGGCGGTCGACGACGGCGTCCGGCTCCGGGCCGTAACCCACGACATCCCCGAGATGCCAGATCGCATCGACCGAGCCGACCTTGGCGAGGACGGCGTCCAGGGCGAGCAGGTTGCTGTGGATGTCCGAGACGACAGCTATGCGCACAGGACTGAATCTAGCAGCGCATCGCCTACCATGGCCGCCGCCGGCGCGCGGTCGGGTCGCGCGGGTAGTCTGCGGGGGCGTCACCGGCCAAGGTGGCGATGACGAGGCAATGGTCGAGGAGCCCCGGAACGGCCACTGGGCGGACCTCGAGGGTGCCGCCACCAAGAGCATGGATCGCCCGCTGCGCTGCGGCCAGTTCCGCTCCAAGGTCGCCCCGTTTCCAGGCCACCAGGACCCCGTCGCGGGTGAGCAACGGGAAGGACAGCTCGATCAGGTCGGCCAGGCTGGCGATCGCACGCGCGGTCACGGCTGGCCAGCGACCGCGGTGGCGTCGATCGGCCGCCAACGCCTCTGCGCGGACCGGTGCCGCTTCGACCGTCCCGCTGAGCCCGGTCGCCTCGGCGACCGTCGCCAGGAATCGTGCCTTCTTGCCGACCGGTTCCAGCAGGAGTGCCCGTACGGCCGGCAGGGCAGCAGCGAGCGGCAGGCCCGGGTAGCCGCCGCCCGAACCCAGGTCGATGAATCGGTCGACGCCGCGTTCGCGCAGGACGGTCAGGCCGCTCAGGCTGTCGATCACATGGGCGATGGCGACCGCCGCCGGATCGCGGATCGCGGTCAGATTGATCGCCTGGGTCCAGGCCAGCAGGAGGCGCGCGTGGCCATCGATCGCGGCACGCGCCGCGGGCTCCAGGGTCAAGGACAGGGCGCCCAGGCCAGCCTCGAGCGCGTCCACGTATGCCGAGGGGAGCGGGATGGTCGCGTCCACGCGCGTCGGGAGCGGCTCACGCGATACGACCACGACACGCCTCCTTGGTTCGCGTACCGTCCGTCCGCGCGGCGCCGCTCCCGGCGTCGGCATCGTCTCGCACCGCAGGCGCGGCTTCGGTCTTCCCCGGTCCGTCCGGTTCCTGGCCGGGTTCCCCCGTGCCTCTCGCGGACCGCGTTACCCTAGCGTCGACCCCAGTGCGGATGCCGGACGGTAAAGGTCGGGCAAGGGCCGCGTCAACGGGGTTTTCCACCAATCTGTCCGTCGGCTCCCGATTCGTGGATAACCGGGCGGTTCGTCAGGTGGCGCGGGTGGCGCCGCGCACCGGCCGACCGAGCGTCCGCCGCACGACGTCGATGACCTCGTCGACGTACACGTCGGCCTTGCCCTGCTCCGCGGCCGTGCGGATGCAGCCACTGATATGGTCCTCGAGGATAAGGATCGACAGCGCATCGACCGCCGCGCGCAGGGCTGCGGTCTGCTGCAGGATGTCGACGCAGTACTCCTCGCGTTCGATCATCCGGGCGATGCCGCGCACCTGTCCCTCCATGCGCGACAGGCGACGGACGAGCTGGGCCTTGTCCTTCGAGTAGCTATGGCGGAAGTGGCTCGGGTCGGGCGGTGCAGCGGTGCGACGCCCGTCGGTGGGACTCATCGGCGGTCGGGATCCTTTTCGCTGGCGCCATGCGGTGTCGATCGCCCGCATCATACCCCCTGGGGGTATCGACAACCTGCCATGCCAGCCCGCGGCGGGCGTTCGTCCGGTAGACTGGCCGCCGATGAGTCCCCGCGATCGTCTACGCTCGCTCCCGGACGGCGCCACGTGCACCGTCGGCGGTACGACCGTCCCGACCGGACGGACCCGGATCCTCGCTCGCCGGGATGATCTCCGTGGCGGATGGCCCGACTCCGAGATGGACCGATGAGCGTGCCGTTCGCTCATGCCAGCGAGGCGGAGATGGCGCGCATCCTCGACTTCTACGCCATGCGCTGGGAGTACGAGCCGAACACCTTCCCGATCCTGTGGAACCTCGATGGCGACGTCGTCGAAAGCTTCTCGCCCGACTTCTACCTGCCGGACCTGGATCTCTACCTGGAGCTGACCACGCTCCGCCAGAAGCTTGCACGCAAGAAGAATCGCAAGCTGCGCCGATTGCGCGAGCTCTATCCGGACATCGACATCAAGCTCTTCTACCAGCGCGATTTCCGCGCCCTCATGCTGAAATACGGCAGGCATGCCCTGGCCGACGGACTGTCCGGCACCTCCGGGCAGGTCGCCACGCCGTACGATCCGACGCCCCGATCCGAGGCGCCCCCCGAACCCGCGTATGCCGAGCCCACACGGGCCGCCCCGGCCACCGAACGCCGATCGCGCCGTCGGGCGCGTACGGCATATCCCCGTCCCGTCAGCGCGAACGCCGTCAGCGAAGGACCAACGACCCGATCATGAACCAACCCGTCAACCTGCATACGGACGTCGCCGAAGTCCTCCTGACCGAGGAAGAGATCGCGGCCAAGGTGCGCGAGCTCGGGGCACGCATCAGCGCCGATTACCGCGGTCGCCGCCTGACCCTCGTGTCCGTCCTGAAGGGCTCCTTGCCATTCATGGCGGATCTCATGCGCGCCATCGACATCCCGGTCCGGATCGACCTCATGGAGGTCAGCTCGTACGGCGGGACGGCCACCGAGTCGGCGGGCCTCGTCCGGATCCTGAAGGACCTCTCGACGAGTGTCGCCGATGAGGACGTGCTCATCGTCGAGGACATCATCGACACCGGCCTGACCCTGAACTACCTGATCCGCTACCTGCGTGGGAAGGCGCCCGCCTCGCTCCGCATCTGCACGCTGCTCGACAAGCCGGCCCGCCGGCTGGTGGAGATCCAAGTCGACTACACGGGCTTCACGATCCCGGACCAGTTCGTGGTCGGCTACGGGCTGGACTACGGTGAGCTGTACCGCAACCTGCGCTATGTCGGCGTGCTCAGGCCGGAGGTCTATTCCGGCGTCCCGACGCCGTGACCATGTATCGGCGCGCCCTCGGAGCCGGGCGCCGGATGGCGGCCCTGGCCGGACCGATCATCGCCCTTGGCTGCGTCCTCGCGTGGTGGCAGGTGGGTGGCACGCCCGGGATCCCGGCGGAGAGCGGCAACGGTTTGGCCGGTAGCGGCATTGTGGTCTTCCTGGTGGGCATCGCCAGCCTGGCCCTGGTGGCCTTGCCATACGCCGCCGGAGACCGACCGGTCGGTCTGGATCGATGGTTGTCCTTCGCGTTGCTGGCCGCCGCGGGCTGGCTCGCATTCGCCTGGCGGCTCATCGAACTGGTGATCATCGGGGCGTTCCAGTTCACGCAGCCGGCGCAGGTCTTCACGAACGGCCCGGGCCTCTGGCTGGCGGGGATCGGCCTGACCATGCTGGCTCGCGCGGCCTACGTGATGACCCGCGAGCCGGCCTACCGCTGAACCGGCCCTGACGACGGTCAGGCGATGCCGAGGTAGACCTTCTGGACCATCTCGTTGTCGCGCAGGTTCTCGGCTCGATCGGCGAGGACGATCCGGCCGGTCTCGATGACGTACCCGCGGTCGGCGATCTGGAGCGCCTTCCGGGCGTTCTGCTCGACCAGCAGGATGGTCGTCCCACGCTCATGCAGCTGGCTGATCGTGTCGAAGATCAGGTCCACCAGGATCGGCGCCAGGCCCATGGACGGTTCATCCAGGAGCAGGACCTTGGGGTCCGACATCAGCGCTCGGCTCATCGCCAGCATCTGCTGCTCTCCACCGCTGAGCGTCCCGGCGACCTGGTTCTGGCGCTGCTTCAGGCGCGGAAACATCTCATACGCCCGATCGGTCCGCTCCGCCACCACCGCCTTGTCCGACACGACGTAGGCGCCCATCTGGAGATTCTCGTGGACCGTCAGCCGGGCAAAGATCCGGCGACCCTCCGGGACCTGGACGACACCCTTGGCCGTGATCGCGTGGGCCGGGAACCGCCCCAGGTCCTCGCCGTTGAGCAGGATCTGTCCGCTGCGCGGTCGGACGAGTCCGCTGATGGTGTTGAGCGTGGTGCTCTTGCCCGCCCCATTGCCACCGATCAGCGCGACGACCTCACCCTGTTCCACCTCGAGCGAGATCCCGCGCAGGGCGTGAATGCTGCCGTAATAGGCGTGGACGTCCCGGACGGACAGGACGGACGTCCCCATCAGATCCCCGCCGCCTGGCTGTTGGCGTCGTTGGTCGCCGCTGGGGTCGCCTCGACCGCCCCTTCCCGACCCAGGTAGGCCTCGATCACTCGCGGATCCTGCTGGATCTCGCGGGGCGTCCCCTCGGCGATTTTCTCGCCGTAGTCGAGGACGGTGATCTTCTCGGAGATCTCCATCACGACACGCATCTCGTGTTCGATCAGCAGGACCGTGATCCCGAGTTCGCCGCGCAGGCGACGGAAGAACTCCGTCATCTGGCGGGTCTCGGACGGGTTCATCCCGGCGGTCGGTTCGTCGAGGAGCAGCAGGCGCGGCTTGTTGGCGAGGGCGCGGGCGACCTCCAGCCGACGCTGATCGCCGTACGGGAGTTTCGCGGCGAGACTGTCGCCGCGGCCCTTGAGCCCGACGAACTCCAGCAACCGCTGGGCTTCCTCGTGCGCGGCCTTCTCCTCCCGACGCTGTGACGGCGTCCGGATGATGGCGCCCAGCCACGTGGCTCGCAGGTGGTTGTGCTGTCCGACCAGGATGTTCTCGATGGCGCTCATGCTCGAGAACAGCCGGATGTTCTGGTAGGTCCGCGAGATGCCGTAGTGGGCGACCTGGTCCGGACGCAGGCGATGGATCGGATCGCCGTCGAAGGTGATGGTGCCCTCGTCCACTCGGAAGAACCCGGACAGGCAGTTGAAGAACGTCGTCTTGCCTGCGCCATTGGGTCCGATGACGCTGGCGATGGACCCTTCTTCGAGTTCGAAGTCGAGCTTGTTGACCGCGGTCAGTCCCCCGAATCGCTTGGTCACTTGCTCTGCTTTCAGCAGGATCATGGCGGATCCTGGGTGCGCTTCGGCGCGATCAGGTCCGCGTCGTCCATCGCGATGAGCTCGGTCGTGGTGTGTAGTTCGCGCCTGCCCACCTTCGACGGCAGGAGCCCTTCCGGTCGGAAGATCATGATGGCCATCAGGGCGACGCCGTAGAACAGGAAACGGTAGTCTGAGAACTCCCGGAACAATTCCGGCAGGCCGATCAGGACCAGGGCCCCCAGGATGCCACCCAGGATGCTGCCCAGGCCGCCGACGATCACGATGGCGACGACATTGATCGAGAGTTGGAGCTGGATGCTGGAGGCGAAGATGGACCCGACCAGAGCGGCCGAGATGGCGCCCGCGAGGCCGGCGAATCCGCCACCCAGCATGTACGCCAGAAGCTTCGTCTGGACGAGGTTGACGCCCATCCCCTGGGCCACGTCCTCGTCCTCACGGATGGCCATCCAGGACCGTCCCAGCCGGGACTCGCGGAGGCGCCAGACCACGAAGGCCACGACGGCCGCGCAGGCCAGGGCGATGTAGTAGATCTGGACCGGCCCGGCGAGTGGGTCGGTAGGCAGCACAGCGATGGGCTTGGGGATGTTGATGATGCCGCGCGGACCGCCCAAGAAGGCCTTGAGCAGGTCGGAGCCGGCCAGGATGCGGATGATCTCGCCGAAGCCCAGCGTGGCGATCGCGAGGTAGTCGCCTCGGATGCGCAGGATCGGCAGGCCAAGGAACGCCCCGAACAGCATGGCGAAGATGACCGCGAACGGGACGGCCTGCCAAAACGACATCCCGGCGATGCCGTACTCCGCGGTCGAGGTCAGCAGGGCGACGGTGTACGCGCCGACCGCGAAGAACGCGACGAAGCCCAGGTCCAGCAGGCCCGCGAGACCCAGGGTGATGTTGAGGCCGAGGCCCAGCAGGACGAACAGGGCCACGATCGCGATGACCTGGGCGAAGAACGGGCCCATCACCAGCGGGAAGAGCAGGACGACGATGCCCACCAGGATCGCCAGTGGTCCGACCACCAGTCGACGTTGAGTTTTCGGCAGGGCGTCCACGCGCTGCTTCGGCTTGGTCGCCCGGACCAGGCCGACGATCGCGATGCTCCCGACGAACACGATGATCGCCCCAGGGACGGTCAGACCGTCTGGTCCGAACAGGAAGCGGGCCAGGCCGGCGAGGGGCGTCACCAGCATGGGTGTCCGCAGCAGCCCGGCGAACAGGCCGAAGAAGACCAGCGATCCCACGCCCCACAGGACCAGCGATCGCAGTGCAGCGGGCAGCCCGATCAGGATCCCGGCCAGGCCAGCGGTGATCGCCCCGACCACGATCGGCAACCAGGCCCCCGACGTCCCCATACCGGAGGTCAACAGGGCGTAGAGCTCCGGTGAGGCATTCAGGAAGACGGCCCGCAGATCCACCACGGAACCCAGCAGCACGAGACCGGTCAGGAAGGTCCCGCTGATCGCGCCGACGGCTGCGCCGGACATGATGGCCCAGAGTCGGGCCGCCGCCTCGTCGCGTGCACCCAGTGAGCCCACGATACTGAACGTGATCAGCAACGCGGTCTGCCCAAGCGAGACGACCCCTCCGATCAGTGGTCGTGCGGCAAATTCCGGGACGATGCCGACCAGGCACAGGTAGACGGCGACCGCCCCACCGAGGGCGCCGGCCCGAAGGAGGGTCTGCACGTGCCAGCCGTCGACCACAGTCGCGCCGGACGCATCAGGTGGCAGGAGTTCCCTGGGTCGGCGGCGGGAGCGGACGTCGACGCCACGGGTCGAGACGTTCATGCTCGACCCGTCGTCACGCGTTGACCAAGGATGCCCGACGGCCGGAAGACCAGGACCAGGACGAGCATCGTGAAGGCGACCACGTCCTTCAGCTGGTTCGTCGAGGGCACACCGAACCCGGTCAGGAAGAGCGTCGGTCCAACGGCCTCGATCAGGCCGAGGAAGAGGCCCCCGAGCATCGCGCCCGGCACGCTTCCGATCCCACCGAGGACGGCCGCGGTGAAGGCCTTGATCCCGGGGATGATGCCCATCGCGAATGTCACCTGCCGGAACGACAGGCCGTACAGGACCCCGGCTGCGCCGGCCATGGCGGCGCCGATGACGAAGGTCAGCACGATCGCGCGGTTCGCATCGATGCCCATCAGGGCCGCCGTCCCCTTATCCTCCGAGACCGCCCGGATCGCGGTGCCGACCTTGGAGCGCATGACGAACAGGTAGAGGCCGCCCATCATGCAGAACGCCGCGACGACCACGAGTACGTCCACCCAGCGCAAGTTGAGCAGCGGGATGGGCGCCGTCTGATCCAGGAACGGCACGTTCGGGTAGGCGTAGATACCCGACCCGAAGAAGCCCCGGAAGGTGTACTGGAGGAATAGCGACGCGCCGATGGCGCTGATCAGCGGGACCAGCGTGGGGGCGTTCCGGAGGGGTCGGTAGGCGACCCGTTCCACGCTCATCGCCAGCCCGACCGAGACGGCCATCGCGACCAGGATCATGATCGCGATGGCGACCAGGCTGCTGATCACGTTGTCCGAGATAGCGCCGGCCTGCGCCAGGGCGACGGCGGCAAAGTAGCCGCCGAAGGCACCGCCCATGAAGATCTCGCCGTGGGCGAAGTTGATCATGCGGAGGATGCCGTAGACCATCGTGTAGCCCAGGGCGATCATGGCGTAGATGCTGCCCAGGGTGAGCCCGTTCCCGACGAGCTCGAACCAGTCGCCGAGTGTGTATGTGCCGCGGAACAGGGTCAGGGCGGACCCCAGCACGACCACCAGGATGATCGCGGCACGGAACGTCCACATGAAGACGTCGATCGCGACGTCGGTCAGCCGGTCCAGTTTGCGGACGTTCAACTGGCGGTCTCCGTCAGGTGACGGCTATGGAGCGGGGACGAGCAGGCGGTGCCTGCTCGTCCCCGCGGATCGATCGTCTCTCTCAGTGAGAGAGGGTGCTTCGAGTTAGCGCTTTGGCCAGATCGGAGTCGCCGGCATCGTGAGGGTGTCGACGTTCTCCTTGGTGATCACATAGGCCGCGATGACCGGTGCTCCACAGTCGCCGGTGGGAGTACAGGTCAACGTACCGGTGAGGCCCGGGAAGTCCTTGGTCGCGAAGATGGCGTCGCGGAGGGCGCCCTTCGGGATCGACAGCGAGCCGTCGGCGTTCTCGATGGCCACCTTTTCGAGCGCAGCGAACAGGATGTTCGTGGCGTCGTAGGCATGGGCGTGGAAGACGCTCAGCGGCGTGCCGCCGAACTTGGTAGCCCGCTTTTCGAGGAAGGTCTTGTAGCCGCTGCCGAAGGCGGAGAAGTCCGGGCTTGTGAGGTAGTGACCAATTGCCGCCGCGCCGGCAGCCTTGAGGAAGTCTGGTGAGAAGTGGCCGTCCGCACCCAGGGTCTTGACGTTCTCAAGGCCGCTGACGGTCGAGATCTGCGCCTTCAGGAAACCCGCCTCGGCGATGAACACCGGGAAGTAGACGAGCTCGGGGCCGCTCGCCGCGACGGTCTTGAGGACCGTGCTCATGTCGGTCTGGCCCTTGGAGATGGCCTCAGCGGCCGTGATCGTGCCACCGAGCTTCTTGAACTCATCGGTGAAGACGCCCACGAGGGCCTCGGCGTAGGCGCTGCCGTCGTGGATCGTGCTGGCCTTGGTCAGCTTCAGCTCGTTGTACACGAACTCGGCTGCGGCCTTGCCCTGGAAGGCGTCGCTGTGCGCCGTGCGCGCATAGCCGGCGTAGGTGGCGTCGCGGTTCGGAGCGGTCAGCAACGGGCGCGTATTCGACCCCGAGATCGTCGTCAGGCCGGCATTGGTGATGCTCGCGATGCCACCGACGGTCTCGTCGGAGCAGGACGAGCCGATGAGCCCGACCAAGGTGCTGTCGGCCGCGAGCTTCTGACCCGCGATCGCGCCGCCCTCGGGGGTGCACAGGCCGTCTTCCGTGGTCAGACGGATGTCGTGACCCTTGAACTTGCCGCCCAGGTCGGCGATCGCGATCTCGACACCCTGCTTGGAGTCTTCACCCAGGGACGAATCGGCCCCGGACAGGACGCCCCAGAAGGCGATGTGGACCGGCTCACCGGCCGGGATGGTGACGGTGCCGAGCGGATCCTCGGCGGGGGCAGCGCTCGGGGCAGCGCTGCTGCACGCCGCGAACGTCAGCAGAGCGATGGCGGCGAGCGCCCCTATCTTCGTGAGTTTCATCCATTCTCCTTCTGATATGTGGCCGTCCGGCGGTCCCGGAGCGGCCTTCGGTCGGTGCCTTCTCGCGCCCCGGCCCGAGAACTCGGACCCAATCGAACGCCCGGCGCCCCGCGGCTCGACCGATCGCGACGCTACCCTCCCAGGGCGTCGATGGGGCCGAACGTTGGTGCGTGATGGACGATGCTGTGGGTCCGGGCTCGGGCGGCGCGCAGGTGGCCGCCGAAGCGATGACGTATATTAGGCATAGGCGACCTGAATGCAATACCGGTCGGCCGCACCCTCAGCGCGTTGCGAACGAGTCATCGGTCGCCGCCGACGAGTGGATCGCGGGCCCCGATATTCGCCCCGGTCGAGCCCCGGTCGAGGGCCATGGTCGCCTGACCCTGCGAGGTTGGACCCGTCGGCGTGGAATACCTGGTCCGAGCAGCCCGTGTCACGGACATCGATCGAGTGGTCGCGCTCAGCGACGGCTCGATGCCGATGAGCCGTGGCGAGAGCCAGTTCAGGGCCGCGGACCTCATGCGCCAATTGGTCTACCTGCCGCAGGCCAGCATCATCGTCGCGGAAGCGCGGCGCGTCGTAGTCGGTGGCGCGATCCTCGCGCTCCGGCCATCGGTCCAAGCCGGCGGGTACGTCGGCGTGGTCGATCTTCTGGTCGTCGACCCGGAGTACGACGCAGACCGCATCACAGAGGCGCTCCTTGGTGAGCTCCTCAGGTCGGCCAGCAACAAGGGCTGCGCCGTCGTCGAGGCCATCCGGCCTGACGACGACACGGTCGTTGCCCGCTGGGAACGGATGGGCTTCGGCGAAGCCGGTCCGCGCATGCAACGGATCGTGACCGCGGCTGGTGCTACGGCGCGTCAACCCTTATGACCTGCCCCGCCGAGCAGCGCGCTCGCGCCGGCCGGGCGACCCCCCTGGATCCCAAGGAGTAACTGTGGGCAAGAACGTCGCCGTCTTCGTGGACGTGGCGAACATCTTCTATGCGGCCAAGGCCGCCGGCGTGGACATCGATTACGTCACGCTTCTCAAGTCGGCCTCGGCCGGGCGCGACCTCGTGCGCGCCTATGCGTATACGGGTCTCGACCCGGATAACGAGAACCAGCGCAACTTCCATGACTTCCTGCGTCGCAGCAACTACAAGGTCGTCAGCAAGGACATCCGCAAGTACGGCGACGGCAAGGTCAAGGCCAACCTCGATATCGAGCTGGTCGTGGACCTGATGAAGACGGCCCGAAACCTCGACATCGCCATCATCGTCTCGGGCGACGGCGACTTCGCGCCGGCCATCCGCGCGGTCCAGGAGCAAGGTGTCCGGGTGGAGGTCATCAGCTTCCGCGGTAACACGAGCTCGGATCTGATCGAGGCCGCCGACCAGTTCACCGACATCATCCAGCTGGCACGGGTCGAGAAGGGCACACGTTCCGGACGACGGGTCGCCGAGGGCGACGACGCGGACCTGTCGATGACCGAGGTGCCCGACAAGCTGACCGAGGGCACCGGTGCGGGCCGCGGTCGCGGTCGTGGCCGAGGCCGTGGACGTGATGCCGAACCGGTTCCTGCGGCGGCTCGTGGGCGCAGCCGGTCTCGGCCGATGGCGGTCGCTGCCGCCGATGGCGCCGTTCGGAGCCAGGCTGCAGGCGGCCTGGTCGCACTGCCGGGCGAACGGCTCTCGCGGGCGACGGGAACGCTGACGGAGGCCGATATGGCTTCCGCCGAGGTGTTCACGCTGGACGACCTGGCGGACGCCGGCGCGGTGCGCGTGGACGGCGCTCCCGACGGTCCGGACGGTCGAGATGAGCGTGCCGAGGATGGTGACGGCCCCCGCCGCCGCCGACGACGTGGTGGCCGTGGTCGCGGCCGTGGTCGCGGTCGTGGCGAGGACGGGCAGTTCGAGGGCGAGTCCGACGGCACGTCAGAGCGCGCCCAGGGGGCCGCTTCGACCCCTTCGGTCGCTTCGACCGCCGTCCCGGTGGCACCGATGCTTGACGAAGACGAGGACGAATACGACGAGGTCCAGCCCGCCCCGGCTCCGCGTGGACCTCGGCCCACGCCGTTCGGGTCCTTCTGGGATGCGCAGATCGGGACGCCGGCCAATGCGGCGTCCGCGCCACGGGCACCGCTCGTCGACGAAGAGGACTTCGATGAGCCGGAGATCCCGGAATACCTCATCGCCGAGCAGCGCCGAAGTGGCAACCGTGCCGGTGTCGGCGGTGGTGCGAGCGGTGGGCGTGGTGCACGCGGCGGACGATCCGCGTACCAGTCGGCGATGGAACGCGAGCGCTTCGGTCGCGGCGGGGGGGGGCGGCGGCATCAACCGCTATCCCGACGTGAGTGCCCGGACCCACCCGGCCACGCCGCCGCGTGACGAGCGCAACGTCGGGCGGGGCGATCGCACGCCGGATCGGACCGCGGCGCCGTCCGCCCCTCGTGGTTCCAATGAGCCATGGAGCGACGTTCCGCCCGAGCTTGAGGCGATGCTTCGAGCCCAGGTCGCCCAGAAGCCGGCTCCCAGCCGGACGCCGGCGCGATCCGTACTCGCGGCCGAGCCGATCGAGGCGACCCAGGTCGAGGAGAAGGCTGTGAAGCCGGCTCCGAAGCCACGGGTGGCCCGCAAGCCTGCCGAGGTCGCGCTGACGGCCGCGTCCGCCGAGGAAGTCGTGGCCGCGCCGGCATCGAAGCTGCGTGCCACGCGCCGGCCTGTAGCCGCAAAGGCGGCCGAGGCTGTCGTGGGCGGATCCGTGGTCGTTGCCGCGAGTGAGGACGTACCGGCTGCGAAGCCGCGGGCGACGCGTGGGGCGGCGTCCGCCAAGGCGGGATCGGCCAAGGTCGGCTCAGCCGCAACCGGCTCAGCCGCAACCGGCTCAGCCGCAGCCGAAGCGAGCGCCGCCGACGTCGACGCGGCCGTGCCGGCTGCCAAGCTGCGCGCGACGCGCAAGCCGGTGGCACTTGGCGCGCCAGCGGCACCCGGAGAGTCGGCCGCCAGGAAGCCCGCGGCACCCCGCAAGCCGGCCGCCAGGAAGCCGGCGGCGACCGAGCCGGCCTGACCACTGCCGTGGACGCTGCCCGGACCCGTGGACAGGCCGCCGCGCTCGGCGCGGTAGCCGGGATGATCCGGGGCCCGGTCCCCCACGCCGTGCTCTTGGTCGGGCCCGATGGTGTCGGCAAGACGACGCTGGCGGTCGACTTCGCCGCGGGCCTGCTCTGCACGGCCGATCCGGCCGTCAGGCCGTGCCGGGCCTGCCGGGCCTGCCGGTTGGTCGACAGTGGCGGCCACCTGGATCTGCACCGGCTTGGACCCGTGGGACCCAGCCGCCAGGTCGTCATCGGCGGGCCGGACGCCAAGTTCCGGGGCGTTCGGGACCTCGTCTTGGAGCTCTCGCTCATGCCTGTCGAGGGCGGTGCCCGCGTTGCCATCATCGAGGGCGCCGACCGGATGAATGAGGACGCCCAGTCCGCCCTGCTCAAGACACTGGAGGAACCGCTGGCCGGCGTCACGATCGTCCTGTGCGCCGACCAGGAAGGGCGGTTGCTCCCGACCGTCCGGTCCCGCTGTGCGCGCGTTCGCCTTGGGCTCGTCGGGCCGCGCGATATCGAAGCCATCCTGGCCGACCACGACCTCGCCGATCCACCGACGGCCTCCCGACTAGGCCGCCTGGCCGCCGGCCGGCCCGGGCTCGCCCTCGCCTACGCACGGGCGCCGGAGGCCGTTCTCATCCGGTCCGAGCTGACCCGCATCGCCCTGGATCTGACCGAAGCGCGACCGTCGGCACGGCTGGCCGCCGCTCGAGCCGCTGTCCCTCGCGCGATCGCGCTGTCCTCCGCGATGGCCGCCGGCGATCCCGCCCAGGCGGCTGCCGCCCGGCCCGCCCGTCGGCGTGGCGCGGCCCCTGCAGCCCGCGCCACGGCCGCCGCGCCGGCCAGCGCGCCGGCCAGCGCGGCGGCCAGCGCGCCGGCCAGCGTCAATCTGTCCGAGGATGACCCAACCGACGCACTTCCCGACGAGGTCGAAGCCGCAGCCCGGAAGGGTCCTGCCGCGCCGGAACGCCGTCGCGCCGTGGAGATCATCCTGGGGCTCTGGAGCGACGTCGCGCGCGACCTGGCGCTGGTCGGGAGTGGTGGCGCACGGTCCGTCCGGGATACGGTGCTGCTGGAGGAACTCACAGCCACATCGGCCATCATCCCGCCCGGTGCAGCCGCCGCCTTCCTGGACCGATCCGCCCGGGCTGCGGAGCTGCTCGCCTCGAATGTCTCACCGGAGTTGCTGCTCGACGCCTTGGTCCTGGCTTGGCCTCGCCGCCTCGCGGCCGCGTGACGGCGCCATGAGCGTGCTGGACGGACCGCCGGAGGAGACCCCGACCGCGCGCCTGGAGGCGAACGTCGTCGGGCGCGTCCACGGCGTCGGCTTCCGCTACTTCGCGCGCCGCGAGGCGGAGCGGCTGGGGCTCGATGGCTGGGTGGCGAACGCGCCCGACGGGACGGTCCGGTGCGTCGCCGAGGGCCCGCGCGACCGGCTCGAGACGCTCCGCGATCGCCTGCGGGAGGGCCCGCCGTCATCCATCGTGGAGCGCGTAACGGAGGCCTGGATGCCGGCGACCGGGACGCTCGGGCGGTTCACGGTTCGCAGCGGGGCGCACGGCGGCGACTGACCCCGCGCCGCGGCGACTGACCCGCACGGCGGCGAGTCGGGTGAAGGCCGTTCCCGCGGCGCCGCCGGACTGGCCGTTCCCGCGGCGCCGCCGGACTGGCCGTTCCACCACGGAACACTTTTCGTACAAGTCCCTCGTGATGCATACCCAAAGGGTCATGGACTGCAGTCTGGGGATCGGACCACGAGGCGTTCATCACCATTCCGTTCCCAGGTGGAACATCGGCGCGGGGCGTCGGCGCGGGGCGGGCGTCGGCATCCCTGCGGCGACACCGCGATGACGCTGGCTTATCAACGACGCGGTTTGCGCGCTTGGCCGTCCGCCGATTCTGTCGGAAACCGTGTACGGCCGTGCTCACAGGGCACCTTCCTGATCAGTGAGCCTCATCAGCGGCCAGGTCGCCGGCGCGGCCCTGGTCCCGGACGCGTCTGGACCTTGGACCCCTGGCTACGGTCGAAGGCGGGGCCACCTTCCCCGTTCAGTCCGCCGGCCCACGAGGCGTTAATCGCGAATCCGTTCCGTGTTGGAACACCGGCCCGGGGCCGAGGGTCGGCAGGTCGGAGGCGGGCCTTGCACGGCCTTGCACGGCCCGCGCGGCGGTGACCGGCCCGCGCGACGACGACTGGCCCTATCGGCGGCCGCGCCCCGGACGGCTGGGCTATTCCAGTGAGGCTTGGAGCGGGGTCATCCTATGCAGGATGGAGCCGAACTCTGTGTCCGAGGAGCTGCCGGCGCTGTACCGCGCCATCCTGGACCGGGTCGCCCATCTGGAGAGCAGCGGCGAGCGCTCGACCGCCAACCGGGTCCGGGCGGAGGCCACGCGGATCTACTCTCGCCGATGGGATGACCGGGCGCGCCGGCATCTCGAGGACCTGCTCAGGCGCAATGCCGGCAACGCGATTCGGCGCGATGTCACCACCCGCGGCGCTCATCGGCGGACCAGCTCCGCAGCCTGACGACCGCGACCGCCTCGGAAGCGTAGGCTAGATCCGTGCCCAGCGAGACGATCCAGACGACCATCGAGCGCGCCCTCGACACTTATGCCGCTCTCGGCGAGCTCGGCGAGGAGATCGAGGACGAATGGTCGTACGTCACGGACCTGGTCGAGGCCTGGCGAACCCGGCTGGCGGAGGTCGCCACTGCGCGCGGCACCGAGCAGGCGTCCCCGAAGGCGAGCGCCGCGGTGGACCGGGCGATCGACGAGATCGGCCTGATCACCGATCCCCACCGCGCGATCGACTGGCTGTCCACCTTCCCCCAGGTCGTGCTGCTGGCCCTCGGGGAGCGGCCATGAGGTTCCAGGACGCCGCTCGGGACGCGCGCGCGGTCGTTTACGCGGGCATCCAGGCGGACCCGCTCGTCGCGCGCGCGGCAAGCCTGTTGGCCGACGCGACGCAGGCCCAGCGGATCCTCGCCAGGGCCGTCATGAACGGCGAGACGACCGACCCCGACGGCTGGCGCGCGACCTTTCCCACGCTGTTCGGGTTGGACACGACGGCTGATCCGGCCGAGCGCGAGCGGTCGGAGGCGATCCTCGCCGTTGCCCTCGCCGTCGCGGACCGGGGAGAGCAGGTGCGGAGCCAGGTCCGCGGGGCGATCGTGGAGGAGTTGACCGCCCAGCTCCTGGCTCGCCGCGTCGGGGCCGCCGCGGTCCGGCGCGAACGGCGGATCCTGTTCGATGGCGTCCGCGCGGAGATCCACCCCTATGACGTGACGGTCGAGCGGGACGTGTCGGCCGAGGCGTACGACTGCAAGTGGGGCGCACGCGGCATCAACGCGGATGTCCTGCATCAACTCGATGACGCGCGGACCCATGCTGCCGATGAGGACGAGCGTCTTCCGGTCGCCCTGGTCGTCTTCGATGCCATGCGATCATGCGAGGTCCGGCTGGCCCGCCAGACCGCGCCGCACGCAGAGACCGGCATCGTCAGCCTCGAA
>JBCLDE010000038.1:0-20676 GCA_038915165.1 Candidatus Limnocylindrales bacterium | reverse complement strand
GGGTCGTTGGCGGGTCGCTCCTGATGTGACATTGACAACCTCCCTGAGCCGGCTTGAGATAAGTCCGAGGTAATCGATGCTCGCTACCGTGGTGCAGGCTCCCCGCTCCGCGCGTCCGCTGCGTCGTGACAGCCTGACGGACGGGGGCTACCAAGCCTATGCCGAAAGCAACTGAACCCCGTCGCCCAGCCACTGCGCAACCTGGTCCGCGACCGCGTTCGCGGCGTCGATCGGATCGACGGATGGGTCGGCCGCCCAGGTGACCTCGTGGATCGTCTTTGCACCGACTGACAGGTCGGGGAGCGCTGGCACGCCTGGCCTGCGGAATCGGAGGATCAGACCCTGCGTGGCCCGGTATGCCTCGGCGAACGCGATGACCTCGTAGAGGTCCGCCCTGTCCCATTCGCCGGTCGACAGTTTGTACTTCACGTCGCCGATGGCCCGGCCGCCGTCGAACACGAGGTCTGGGTTGAAGGTCAGAGTGGAGCCAGCCAGCCGGAAGCGGCCCTTGCGCACGCGCATCGGCCCCAGCCGATCAGCGAGGATTCCCAAGAGTCCCCGCTCGACCATCTCGGGTGTCCGGATGAGGAACGACCAGGAGACGTTCGAACCGTCCGCGAGGTGCCGCCCGACGTGGCGGAGGATGTGCCGTGCCAGGCGCAACGGCCCGTCGTAGTGACGCGTCCGGCGGTCCACCTCGACCGTCATGTCCAGGGGTTGCAGGTCGCCGACGCCGTCCAGCCACGCGAGAAGGCGGACCGATCGGAGCCGGAGCGAGGCCGGGAGAAGCGGGCTCTCGGCGACCTCGCGGATCGCGGCGAGAACGACACGATTGAGCGGCGTGTCGAAGCTGAAGTCATCGAAGACGCAGTCGAGCGCGAGCCGGGCGGCGTAGTAGTGGCGCGTCGTCCCGAGGACGTCAATCCGGCCAGCCGCTGCATCGAGCGTGTCGGACACCTCGCGGTAGTCGCGGATCAGGCCGAGCCGGAGCAAGCGCTCGGTCGCCTCGACGAATGCCCGGGCAACCAGCTCCCACAACGACGGCGACACCGACGCGTGGATCGGCGTTTCATCGAGACGCGGGAGCTCACCTGACCTCGCGAGGAGATGGATGAGGTGGTCCGGCGGGATCTTCGGCGCGACCACGAGCTGGAGATCGCCAATGGCGATGACCCCGACCGCGTCGCTGACTCGGACGGCCCACTGATCAGGTCCGACCGGCTGGACCCGGACGATCGACCGATCTTCCGGTACGTCGGCATCGGCATCGGTCGCCCCCCACCACTCCTTCTGCGACGCGAGGCGAGTACCGATGACCGAGAGCCCGCTGGCTTCGCCTAGCGTGAGGGTCAGAACCTTGCGTTGCGACTCGGTGAGTGTCTCGGTGCGCATCAGGCAAGCGAGGGCCAGAAGTTCTCCGGCTTGTACTCGTCGGCGAGACTTGGTCGATCGAAGAAGTAGTCGTCGATGAGCGGACCCACCTGATGCCGCCAGATCCGCCTGAGCTCGTCGGGCGTCATCGGGTCGGCCATGAAGAACGTGTGGCCGATCGTGTGATGCCGGTCGAGGTGATCGGTCAACGCGGCGTTGAGCGCCTCGAAGCCGACGTAGAGATCGGGCACTATGTTCGTCCGTGACGCGAAGTAGCTCTCGAGGACCTTCCGGTCGGGCAGGCACTCAAACACATCGAACCGGCGACGGAGCGCGACATCGATGCTCCGGATGCTCCGGTCAGCGGTGTTCATCGAACCGAGGAACCGGAGACCCGACGGCATCGTGAAGGCCGGCGAGAACTGCAGATCGATCGGTCGGTCGCGGTACTCGAACAGATACATGAGCTCGCCGAAGACCTTGGATAGGTTCGCGCGGTTCATCTCGTCGATCACGATCAGCGTGAGATCGTCGGGGTGCGCCATCGTCTTCACCACGTTGAGAACGATCCCATCGACGCGGGCGAACTCGATGGCCCCGTTCTCCGCGACCCGCGGTCGCAAGCCTTCGATGAACTGCTCATAGGTGTAGCTCGGATGGAATTGGACGAGCCGAACCCTGCCCGGCTGGTCGCCGGTCACATACCGGGCGACAAGGCTCGCGACCCAGGTCTTGCCCGTGCCTGGCGGACCCGCGATCACCACCTGCCGCCGACCGAGGATGATCGCGTCGGCCAGTTCTCGCAGGCGGTCGGCATCCCAGCCCGTCTCCTGCTGCAGGGCTTCGAACGTCAGCGCGCTGGGTTCGTGAGCCAGGCCGGCGATGACCCGCTGGAGCTCCTGATCCTGCTCCGGCGTCAGCGGGAAGTTGGTCCCCTGCGCGAAGACAAGGTTCGGCAGCTTCGCCAGCGCCGGATTCCCCTGAGCCTCTGCCCGGGACAGGCGTGGGTCGACGACGGTGGCGATCTTGAGCAGGACCCTTCGGCGCGGGCCAACGAATGCCGTCGGGTCTCGCCAGAAGCCTTGGTCGGCGTCGGCGTCCTCGACCTCCGCGGGCTCGCTGGCCACCTCGGCGATAGCCGCCACCCCGGCGTCCGATCCGGCCTCCCAGAGATACACCCGGTCCCCGACGTGGATCTCCTTCTCGTATCGCCGAACGAGCCAGAAGAACTCGGCTAGCGACTCGAGCGCTCCGGCCAGATCGTATTGGTCCGGACTCGACTGGAAGATCCACGCCCGACGAGGTACGGGCTTCGTCGAGCCGACCTCGATGGGCCCAGGCCGCCATCGTTTCTCGATCTCCGCCTCGTACCAGCCGATCGGTCGACCAAACTCCGCCTCGAGTTGCGCCCGCACCGCGGCGAGTCGGCGGTCGACATCGCGATCATCGGTCGCGGGCGGCCGCCCGAACGCCGTTGCGATCAGCTCCTTGTGACCGCGCGACACGATTGACTCGAAGGTGTCGGGGTGGACGAGATGGAGGAGGGCCTCGCGCTGCGTGTAACTGCCCTTCGGCATCGGCACCGCGAAGAGGACGTCCTTGAAGGCCCAGGCATCGCGAAGGGCGGCATCTCGACGGTCTGCGGGCAGCGCCTTCCACGCCCTGGCGAACTCGATGACGAACCCGAGCTGGAATGGTCGATACGTGTGGAACGCCGTCCCTGGGGCCGCGATGCCGTGATCGAGAGCGGCGTTGAGATCGGTCGGGATCGTCACGGGCTCATGCATCCAGCCGAGGACGGGCTCGATGACGGCGCGCTTGGCTGCGCTGCTCATGACGGCGATGAGGAAGTGGACGTAGAGCGCCTCAGCCGCGAGTTGGAAGGTGGAGTCTGGAGCTCCGGCAAGCTGGCGCTGGAACTTCACCAGGAACGCGTCGCTCGACTCATCTGGCTTCGCCACGAACCGGGCGTGGAGATCGTCGAGGTTCGCCTCGGACCAAATCGCGACGCCCGGCGTGAACAGGGAGTCGTCCTGGCGGAGTGCTGCGTCGACGAACCGAGCAGCCGCCGCATAGGTCTCGGCGTTCTTGCCTTGTAGCTTCACTTCCTGCCCTCTTCCATCAGCAACCGTCGACCATGCATTCGGAGATCGTTGAAGAGCACTTTGGGTCTGCCTCTAGGGGTACGGCCGCGAATGTTCCGACTGATAGAGCGCGGTCACCTTCGCGCCCTCGAACGATCGGACCTCGGCCCGCACAGCCGGATCAGCGAGGTCGAGCACCCGCAGGCTCCCATCCTCCACCCTGGCTACCGACTCGATGCGCACGAACCGGTCGCCGAACTGCTCGGCGAACGCCGCGAGAGCCTGAAGCTTGGATCGCGCGTCTGCGAGGTAGTCGCCGTGCGGGTCGACGATCGACGCGCCGAGGGCCCCGTCCGATCGCCGCGACACGACGATGAAGTCGGGCTGGAGCGACGCCCACTGATCCTCATCGTTCTGGTAGGCGATCCGGAGCGAGGCCGGCGTGGCGCTCCCCGGGTTCCGGTACCACGCCTCGAACCCATCCCGGGCGAGTTCTGCCTCGACGACCGTGCGCTCCCAGTCGTTGAGAACGACCGGAAAGGCCCCGTCAGCGTCCGCGAACACGTGACCATGGAATCGCGGCAGGTCATCACCCTTCGCGTCCTTCGTCGCGGCCCGCTCGTTCTGGCGCAACTGCACCGTCACGGCCTCTGGCACCGTGGTCTGCTCCTGAACGCGGGTATAGGCATCGCGCGTGGCACCGACCGCGTTGAGGATCTGCACCCGGAACTGGTCGAGCCGCTCCTTGACCCAATCGGTCGCGGTCGATTCGATCTTCGCGGCGATCCCCTCCACGCGAAGCAGCGCCGCGCATCGGATGCGAACGCTGTCCCGGTCTGCGCCGGGCTCGACGGCCAATCGATGGGCGAACCACGCCTTGCCGACGCCCTCCCGGACCGAATGGATGACCCGCTGGGCGTCGCGAGCCACGTCTCGCGCGTGCGTCGCGACCTTGAAGACCACCGGCTCCGTTCCGAGATCCTCCCCGATCGTAGTGATCCGTGACCTCGCGACTTCCGTGATCAGCAGGTCATCGACGTTGGCGTCGACGTCCGCAGTGTGCTCGGCCGCGAGGCCGTCGAGCCGCAGGTTCAGCCGCTCGGTCAACGCTGCTCCGGCGTTGGCCAGCAGCGGTGACCCCGACGCGTCGTCGGCGAGAAGCCGTGCGAGCGTGCGCGCCCGCCGCAGCGGGCTTGCGGTCCGATCCGGGGTCGGGATGCTCGGCAGCCCCTCGATGAACGCGAACACGGCCGGATCGAGATGAACGTTCCGCTCGAACACCACCGGCGCCCGCACGACCGTTGCGCCGACGCGGTTCTGCCCGTTGTCGGCACCCTTGCCTTCCAGCTCGTCCTTGATCGTCGTGAGTGCCTTCTGGTCGAACAGTGGCAGGTAACACGTGACCGAGTTAAGCGCGTCGTCGGTGGCGATGCGGTGGGCGAGGGGCTGGCGGACCATTCGCCCGATGATCTGGGCGATGTGCGTTGCGTCCTTCGCGGGCCGCTCCGAGTAGAGGACTTCAGCGCGCGGGCAGTCCCAGCCGGTCGAGATCGCCTCCTTGGCCAGGACCACGCGCACCTCCGTGTCCGTCTGGATCGACTCCGGATACACCCAGTCGACCGTTGGTGCGCCGAGCGTCAGCCGCTCGTGTTCGCCCAGGACGTGCGCGATCGCCCGTGGGCCGAGGCCGGGCCACTCCGTGTCGATCGTGCCGACGAGTTCGGTCAGCTTGGCGTCGCTCGCTTTGTCCGGAACCTGGACCACCAGCACCGGCAGCACCTTGGGCTCGCCTTCGGACGCCGAGTACGCCGCCCAGCGCTGTTCGAACGACAGGGTGGCCTTGACCGCCTCACGCAGCAGCGTCGTCGAGAACGTCCCCTTCTCCGCCGGCTGGTCGAGACCGATCTCGTCCTTGATGAGGCCCGACGCTCGGACGCGCTCGATGTCGACAGCGACGTTCGGATAGCCCGTCCGGTCCGTCACCTCGCTCATGGCGCTCGTGAACCGCTCGATCGTGGCGGAGATGCCCCAGACGATCGGGATCGCGGGATTCGACCCTGGCTCGCCCTGGATGAGGCGCGACACGATGGTCTTGCGGTCGGCCGCGCGCTTCATGCCCCGGTGCGCCTCGTCGAGCACCAGAACCAGGTCCGTTGCGTCGCCGCGGATCGTGTTGCGGAGGATGTCCCAGAACGAATACTCGCGCGCATTCGTGCCGCTCTGGACCAGGCGGCTGGACCGCGACAGCTTCTGCGTGTTCAGGAAGAAGACTCGGCCGGGCGCGAGGTCGGCATCGAGAAACGACTCGTCGACCTCCACGAGGGTTGTTGGCGCCAGCAGCTCAGATGCATCGAACATCCGGGCTCGTGTCTGCCGGTTGAGGGCCGGATCGTCGGTGATCCAGAGGAACGAGATCCGCGGATCGGCGTCGGTATCCAGGTCGGTCGAGCCGAAGAGGAGGGCCTCGATGACCGCGGTCGCGATCACGGTCTTGCCGGACCCGGTGATGGCCGACAGGGCGAAGGACGAGCGCTCGCCGTCTTCCCGCCAATCGCGGCGGCCCCGTCGAACCCGCTTGAGCACCTCCAGGGCCGCGTCGCGCTGGTAGTCGCGCAGCTCGTAGCGCATCAGGCGCGCCCTCGCGCAGGCAGGTACATCGAAAGGTACGTGTCGTACAGGCGAATCGTGTCCATCGACGCGGGCAGCTCGGCGGCGATCCCGGCGAACACGGTCGGCGAGTAGGTGACGATGAAGGCGGTCCGTGCGGTCTCCGGCTGGTCGGACACGAAGCCGCGCCATCGATCCTCATCGAACAGGACGCCATACCGATCGGTCCAGACGTATGGGACCGGCTGGCCGGTGTTGCCGAGGCGCCGGGCGATCGGTCCCTGCCCACCGGCACGCAACCACAGCAGCGGCGCTACGTCGTCGAACGCTTGCCCCAGGTCGGTGTCGTCGGCGTCGAGGTACCGAAGGTCCAGGAAGGCGACGTTCTCCTCGAATCCTTCGGCCATCGGGAACTCGTCCGTGAACTTGTAGTCGCCGGCGATCGGCGCGCCGTCCGGCGTCTTGCCCGTGATCGCCGCGGTCACCCTCGGTCGCGTGATGTGCTCGAAGATGCCGAGCGACTCCCACTCCGGATCGCCGGGCCGAAGCCCGCGGCCGCGGAGCTCTTTGGCCTCGTCCGCCGAGACCTCGTTGTTGGTGACCATGATCGACTGACGACGGCCGCCATCCTGCCGGTTGAGGCGGGCGACCGCGTGTGCCGTCGTCCCCGACCCGGCGAAGAAGTCGAGAACGACGGCGTCCGGCTTGTCTGCCACGAAGAGACGAATGGCGTCCTCTACGGCGTAGAGGCTCTTGGGGAACGGAAACGGTCGCTTGGGTATGAGAGATCCGAGGATTCCGGTCCCGTAGTGCTCAGCGTTGTGCGAGCGGCGCGCCCATTGTGTAGTTGGCGTCTTGGCCAGCTCGTCAACGTACTGCGCGATCACAGAACCGTCGTTGTTTCGGCCCGTAACCATGGCTCGCCCCGCCTCAATGTCCCTGATCGGTCCTGACTTCAGGTACTGGATGATGTACTGCTGAGGTTCGTCGAGCGTCGCCTTCCCCGCCCTCGCGTAACCCTGCTCAAGCCGCTCCAGGAACGTCGGTCCGATTGCCGACCAGTTCATCTCGGTGCCGTCCTTGCGGATCGGAAACACGGCCACGCAGCCCGCGCGCGTCGGAGCTTGAGACCGAGGTGTCCCATGAGGAAGCGAATCGCCCGCTGCTACGATTCGCCCGGAGGCGGTGCTGACGTAGATCGGGTAGAACTGGCGCGGGCCACCCTTCTTGGTGCCGCGACGCGAAGCAAGATCGCGACGCCGGAATGTCTGCCACTCGATCCCGGTGCCGCTCCCGCTGGACGCCGAATCCTCGCCCGCCGCCTCGTCCAAGTCGACCTGGACCTCATCCTCAACTCTATTGCTCGTGGCCGTCAGTGGCGGAAGACGGCCAAGCCTCGCACTGCCGAACCATAGGAAGAACAGGTACTCATCTACGCGACGGAACTCGTTTGCCCGCCCTGTCCCCTTCGAGTTGATGAGTGATGAGATCATCTGCATGGTCGCGGCAGGGAAGACCTGCTGGAGCAATATCCCGAGCTTGAGAAACTCCTTCTCGTCGATGGTCACGATCAGCACAGAGTCGTCCGGGTTCAGCAGGTCCTTGGCGAGCTTGAGACGGCGCTCCATGAAGGCGAGCCACTTGCTGTGGCGGTACACGTCCGTGTCGTCGACGTAGTCGTTGTTGTACTTCCAGTTACGGGCGCCGCTGTTGTACGGCGGGTCGATGTAGACGCAGTCGACCTTGCCAGCGTGGGTGAAGCGCAGAGCCTCAAGCGCGTGGTGGTTCTCGCCGTTGATGACGACGTGATAGGGCTTGTCCCCGCCGCGTTCAACCGACCCGAGATGCCGGAACCCAGGGAGAACGGGCTCGCCGAAGTCGGAGATCACCACGAGTGAGTCAAGAGGCGCTCGCTCCTGACCGCCAACCTCATGCGCGCTTCGCTCGAGATAAGCGCCGTCGGCGTCGCGAACCTGCACGACCGTCGCCACGCCATCCTCGAGCTCGATCACCTCGAACGTAGGGCCGTCGTCGCTATCTCGGCTGACCACCCGGGAGCCCACGCGAACAGGGTGCTGCGGCAGGCGCACCCGTTCGGGGATGTGGTGCTCGAACACGAGCCCGAAGCTGCGTTTCTGCTTGAGCCGGTCGATCTGCGACCGCAGGTCCGCACGCAAGGCCGGGTCCTGGACCTTGTCAAGGAGGACGTCGAGCTCGCTTCGGATCATGCGCTCAGGTTCAGGATGGGGTCCTCGATCGAGAACGGCGGCATTGTCCCCCTTCAAGGCAGTGGCAAACGCGGCGCTCTAAGCAGGATACGCGGCGGGCGCGTCAGGTTGAGTGGCACGGGCGCAGGCGGAGTCCTGACATAGTCGCTATGCGGTCATGGTGTCGATGCCCGCAGATCAATCCCGTCGTGCGCCCTCCCGTCGAACGCTACTTGACTCTGGTTATACTGTTGCGTCCTACACGGGGCTGGGTCGCCGACGACCCCGTCATGGCACGAAGGCTGGCGACGGAGGAGCAGAGCCATGCCGACGCGCCGAGAGCTTCCACGGAGACCGATCAGCATACCCCCCATCACCCCGCGGCCGGTTACCGTGGCCCCGGTCGAGGATGCGATTCGGCGCCACGTCGAGTCGTCCGTCAAGAAGCAGCTTGGCCTGACCGGCACGCTGCCGGCCGACCTCAGAGAGATCATCAAGACCGCCGCGGGGGCGGCAGCGTCGACCAGCGTTGAGCTCGCCGTTGCCCGCGCCGCTGAGGAGGCGGCCCGCGACGTCGGGCGCCGCAACGTCATGGCCCGCTTCGACGAGAAGATCAAGGTCGCGGCCGACAGCCTTACCCACATCAGCCAGTCGAACGAGGTCGACGAGGTCCTGAAGCGCCGGTCGGAGCTGCTCGCCAAGAAGCGCGCGTCGCTCGTGGCGGCTGGCTTCTCCGACGTCGAGGCGATGCAGATCGTGCTCGCCGACATCGCCGCCCGCGCAGGCTGAGGGAGGCCCGGACCGATGGGCTGGGGAATCATCGGCGACGTCGTCGACGCGTTCGGTGACGCCGCCGAGGCCGGGACCGAATGGGTCGCGGGCGCTGCGGAGGACGCCGCGGACGCGGTCGGTAACGCCGCCGGTGCGGTGGGCGATGCGATCGAGGATGCAGCGGAGGCCGTCGGAGATGCGATCGAGGACGCCGCCGACGCCATCGCCGATGCCGCCAGCGACGCGGTCGACGCGCTGGAGGAGGCCGCCGAGGACGCGCTCGACGCCCTGGAGGACATCGGCGAGGACCTGGGGGCCGCGGTAGAGGACGCTTGGGACCACGTGACGGATGTCGCCGAGGACGCCTGGGAGGCGGTCGCCGACGCAGCCGAAGAGGCATGGGAGACGATCACCGATGCCGCGGAGGACGCCTGGGACGCGGTCACGACCGCCGTCGAGGACGCCTGGAACGCGGTCGAGGAGGCCGCCGCCGACGCCTGGGACTGGACGGTCGGGGCGTCCGAGGCCGCGTGGGACCGGGCCGGGGAAATCGTGGAGGCAGGGATCGACGAGCTGGCGAAGGCCTACGAGTGGGCGGTAGAGGCGGCGGCGACCGCCATCGAGTGGCTCGGCGGGGTCCTGGTCGAGATCGGGCAGCTCTTCCTCCAGCTGGGTGCCTGCATCGCCGGCCAGGTGGTCTACCGCGTCGCCAAAGCCGGGAACATCATCGCCAACATCTACCGCCCGCCCAGGCTCCTCCCCGGCAGCTTCCGATCCCAGATGGTGAGCGTCTTCGGCGGCAGCACCGTGACCAGCGCGATCAACTCCGCCGACTTCGCCCTGGTGCTCTACGTCGACGACGCGCTGCTCTCCGCCAATTGGTTCGGCGGCAGCACGGACGCGATGTGCTTCGGGACGACCTCGATCGCCGGCGTGACGATCGGCGGCCTGATCTACGTGGATGCCGCATGGGACGCCAGCGTGGAGCAGGACCGCCAGCTGATGGCCCACGAGCTCGTCCATACGACGCAGTACCGGCGCTTCATCAACGAGTCGGGGTTCGCCTGCGCCTACGGCATGGGCTACGCGCAGGCAGGATTCGACTACGCCTCGAACCCGATGGAGGTCGAGGCCTACGCCTTCGTTGACGCCAACGCGGCCAGCATCTGAATATTTTTCACCCAGCGGGGATAACGGCCAAGTTGTGCCTCTTTTTGGTCGCGGCTTTCAGCTGGTGAGGCTGGCGGCCAAAGGCGCGGGCTGAGCTGCGCGGGCAGTAGGTGGCGGCCCGTGAGCCGCTACCAGGTCGAACGCCTCGAGCGGCTCCACGCGCTGGCGGGTGAGCTGCTGGCGGGTCGAGCGCTGCAGCCGGTCTCGCTCGGCGTCCGGATTGGTTCGTGCTTCGTTCACATCGCGCCCTTGTGGGCTCAGGCGAGCGAAGTGTACGCGGCCTGTTGCAAGCCTGACTCCGCGCCCAAGGTCAGCGGCGAGGTCCACAGACTGGTTCGACCCCTTGACCTAATCGTGGTCAGGGCTAGCGACGTCCGAGCGACTCGATCCAGCGCCGGATCACCGTGGCAGCGACGACGAGGCACCCTTCGGGCTGCTGGTCGTCGTATACGTAGTTGAGTCGCTCAGACCGAATGTTGAACACACTCCGCGGCGTGATCTGCTCCACGGGCAAGCCCCAGCGGCCCATCTCGACGGCGTCGCTCCACGGCCACATCGGCTCGTCGATCCGCCGGACACTCGGAGATGCCGGCAAGGAGCTGGCGACGATGGCGCCCGGCGAGTCGCTCTGGCAGGCAGGGGCTGGCCCGCGGGGGATCACGAGCGGCACGTTCTACGCCGGCTTCCGGCGCTACCTGGCGGCGGCCGGGCTCGCACCCACCGGGGTCCACGTCCTGCGCCACACGGCGGCGAAGCTCCGCCGCGACGCCGGCGAGTCGATCGAGGCGGTGAGCGCGTTCCTCGACCACTCGTCCCTTGCGGTCACGACGGTTTACCTGCGGCGGCTCGAGGGGCAGGCCGATACCGCGTGGGTGGACGTCGCGGCGGCCATCGGGGTGTAGACGCGACGCTGCCGGAGGTGCTCGGCACACTCCGTCGGGAGCACGGGCTCGGCCTGCGCGACGGTCGAGGGCTGCTCCGTATCTGGTCCGCCTCCACGTCGAAGCGATCCGGCTCGACGCCGAGCATTGCCGCCACGGCGGCCCGGGCAGCTACCAGCGCCGCACGTCGGCGCGTGGCGTCCCATGGCGAGCCACGGGACGTCGACCGCCCGCTGAGCGCCACCGACGTCCCGTGGTGCAGCGGCCCCTGCACCTCGGGCGATGGCGCGCTGCCGCACGTAGCCCTTCAGGAGGTCGGGAGCAAGGCGTCCCCGTACTCCCGGCCCGTGTCGGTGAAGTCCGGTGGTTCGGGCGAAGCGACGGGCGATGCGGCCTCGATCTGGCCCGGCAGCTTGGGCGCCGAAGCGCTCCAGACCTTGAGCCCTTGCACGATGGTCCCGTAGAAGTCGATCGCCTGACGCTTGGACTCACTGACGAAGGAGCCGGCGACCTTGCCCCGCTTCGATCCCATCTCCAGCGCGAGGGACAGGCGGAACGCGCGCGGCTCGCGATGAGGGTCGGCGGCGAAGAGCAGTCGGTCCGGCTTCTCGCGAGCTTCCTTGAGCGTCGCCGCAACCGTCTCCTTCGCGTTCGGGTAGCGGACCTCGATGCGAAGGTTGTCGGGGGCGTCCTTGAGCTGTCGGATGATCCAGTTGATCCGGGTCTTCGCGCGTCCCTCGCGTGGGGCGGCGAGCTCGACACTCGTGGTGAAGAGCCTGGTCCGCAGGTCCGCGGAGAGGTCGATCGGGGCAGCCGCGTCCGGAACGCGGATCATGGCTTCCAGGCGACCCTGATCGACGAGCGACCGCACTGCGGCGTCGAGCCGGCCAGCGGCGTCGAGCTTCCTCGGCCACATCGCTTCGACGTTGCGGCCCAGTGTCTGACACAGCCCGAGCGCCATGTACTGCACGAACTGCTCCCAGCGCGACGCGACGTCGCGGACGCCCTTGTCGGCGAGGCGTAGCGAGTGCTGACGTGCGCCGTCCCGAACCGCGACCCAGCTCTCGCCCAGGTCATCGAAGCCGCCCGCGCCCGCCTTCTCGTGGTCGAGATACGCGATCAGCTCACCGAGGATCCACGCCTGGTCGATGTCGGCGATACCACGGTGCTCGTGCTGGACGCGCGCCTCGGTCATCACCTGCCACCACGACAGGTGGCGGAGGGTGACCTTCTTGGTCTTTCGGCTATCGACCGGGATGGGGCTCTCCGTCGGCGAGGGGGTGATCTGGTTGCTGATCGTCAGCACCGCCTCGAAGTCGTTGACCTTGGCCACGTCGAGGTACTTCTCGACCTGCTCCGGCCGCAGCGCGGCACCGCCGGTCTTGACCTCGACGAGGCAGACCCACCTCGCCTTGCCGCGCTCGACGACAACGGCGCCGTCCGGGATGACGGTTTTCCCTTCGTTGTCGAGGAAGCGGACCTCGCTGAAGGTGTTGATTCGGCCAGCCGGGGCGTCGAGGTGGGCGAGGATTGCCTTGCCGAACTGCGGCACAGCTCGCATGACCGCGAGGAGCGATGAGGTCGCCCGTTGCTCCTGCTCGTCCTGTCCGCCGATCCCTGTCGTGGGGATCAACCGCGCCTGATGCCAAGCCTCCTCGGGCTTCGCCGCCGGCTTTGGTGCCCGCCTCGCGACCGCCATGATCTCGCCCCTTCCAAGGTGCATCGCACTCATCGACCGGGCCACCGTACATGAGCGACTGCACGGTTGCACAGCTCTGCGGAGCGGTTTCGCGGTCGAGCGACACCAACTCCCGACCCCGGCGTGATGCCCGGCCGGTTCAGCCGTCTCCAGCGGCGGCTACGATGCGGGGATATGACCTTGACGCGATCGAGGTCTGGTTGCAGGCCTACCCTGGCACCGCCCGCCCGCTCCGCGTCCGGAGCGCGATCCCGGTTCGCCGGCCAGCGCAGCCGGAGCGGCGGGCGGGCTTTGCGCAAACTGCGACTCTGACGTCTCATTGACGCAACCCTCGGCTCTGCGGGGTCGCTCCTTCATGCCAGCCCGGCCGTGGTGCACTTCCGCACCAGAAACCGTGGAACGACCCTCTTGCCAATCCCATGCAGCAGGCGCACACTCCGCCGATCTGGAGGGAGGGTACGGGAGCGAAGTGATGCTCCCCCCGCACGGCGCCTCCAACGGTCGCCCGACGCCGCGCGGGGCCATTAGCGAGACCGGTCCCTCCGAGGTTCGTGGAGGACGACGGATGCGGTCAACTGGTCGAAGGCGCCCGGTGGGTGCCACGCTGTCCATCACCCTCGCCCTGCTGCTGGCGATGCTGGTCGGCGGACCGGCGACGGTCAGTGGGGCCACGCTGACCAATGCCTGGCAGGCTAAGATCGGCAGTGCCGGGGTCAACGGCACGGCCAAGGTCCAGGTCTTCACCACGGGCACGGGCTCGCTCGTCCTGAAGCTCGCGAAGCTAAGGGCGTCGAGGTACCTGCCGGTGACCCTCTACAAGGGCACCTGCAGCCGCGTAGGGGCCGTCCTCCTCAAGCTCGCCTCGATCAAGACGACGAGCAGGGGCACCGCCGTCCGGACGACGAGCCTCACTGCCAGCCAGACGACCCTCATCAAGGCCGCCACCAAGGGGACCGGGCGGATCGCCATCCGGGTCGCGAGCAGCACGACCGGCGGGGTCAAGTGCGGCCTGTTCGCCGTGCTCCCAGTTCCGACTCCACAGCCCACCCCGTCACCGTCGCCCACCCCGTCACCGTCGCCCACCCCGTCGCCAACTGCTGGCGGCACGATGTTTGTCGGCCCGTACTTCAGGCTGGTCGCTCCGGCAGGCTGGGACGTGCGACCCAGCAGCACCGGCGATGCCGTTCTGTTCGACGGCCCGGGAGTTCAGTTGATCCTCGCCGACTCCGTCGCACGCGCCGGGACGCTGGAGGAGGTAGCCGCCGAGCTCATCACGAACCTGCGTTCGGGGTTTGGTGACCCGGAGCAGACCGAGGCCATCACGATGGGCGGTGTTCCCGGGAAGCTGTTGACGTATCACGTCCCCGTCCTGTCCAACCGCTACTTTCTCTTCGCCATCTGCGTGAAGGGCGGACGAGCCTACGAGGTCAACTACAACAACGAAGCGGGCACCGAGGGTGCAGACAGGGCCCTCTTCCTGTCCGTGCTCGCCTCGTTCGCTTTCATGTCGGGCGGGTAGCTGTTCTGCGCTGACGCACAACTCGCGCCCGGCTCCGCACCGGACGTTCCGCTCCGTGCGTCCCGCTCACTACACACGAGTGGGACGGGTCCGCGCTACCCAGACGTGCCCACCACCTGCCCGGGTCCTGTCCACCCTCTCGTGTTCGGCCGCCGGACGACCGACGCGGTCGCCACGCCCGTAAGGCGCGCGATCCATGGAAAGCGACCAGCGCAGCCGGAGCGACGGGCGGGGATTGCGCAAACTGCGACTCTGACGGTCGTGACGTTCTTTCCGCTGGCCAGGCTGCGCATCTCCGGGTCGCGGGTGAGGCGCCCTGTGAGGAGGACCTTGTTCATGGTCCGATCTCCTTCCCGGTCGGCCGGTCGTACCTGGCTCGACCCTGCGTCTCCGGCGGGATGACGTCGTCACGCTAGCAAGAGGCCATGCACTGGCCGCCATCGCGGACTTATCCGGCGTCAAACCGTCGAGACGGCCGGGACACGCACGCTGCCCTATCGTTGAAGGCCGTGAAGAAGGCAATCGATGCGCCAAAGGCTGCACCATTTGGGAGTGGCCATATGCTTGAATGGGCGATCCCCTCTCTGCCAAGATTCGGTGAGACACCCCGCCTCCTCTGATTACTGAACGAGGGCGGGAACGGAGGTTCCCCGACATGGCGATCTCACTGCGGCATGCTCCATCACCGGCGAGTCGATCGAGGCGGTCAGTGCGTTCTTCGACCACTCGTCCCTTGCGGTGACGACCATCTACCTGCGGCGGCTCGAGGGGCAGGCCGATACCGCGTGGGTGGACGTCGCGGCGGCCATCGGGGTGTAGACGCGACGGTGCCGGGGGTGCTCGGCACACTACGACGGCAGCTCGGGCTCCCCGTAGAGAGCGATGAGCGACTCACGCTAGTCTCGATCCGGCCCACGCTCCGGTCCCGCCGTCGCGATCCCGTCCAAAGCCGCTCACCCTCGCCGGGCTGACGGAGGCCGTACCATGACCGTCGTGTCGCGCATGATCTGGCTCCTGACCGGCGGCGCCTGGGCCGGTCGATCGCTGATCGCGTTCGCCGCCCCGGACTACTGGAATCCCGTGACCGTCCTCGACTGGACCGCCGTCTGGCTCTACAGCGCCGCCTTGCTGCTGTTCGCCCCGTCGCTCGTCTTGCTCGGCCGCCTTGCGACGTCCCGGTCCGTGATGACATTCGCCGCGATCTCGGCCATCGGGGCGCTGGTCGCAAGCGGGGCGAACGCCATCGAGGATGGGTTCAGCGTGGCGATCGGCGGCACCCTGTACGTCGTCGGCTTCATGACGATGTGGCTCGCGCTGCTGCCGCTGGCGGTCACCCTGTACCGAGCGCCCTGCTCGCGACTTGCCGGCCTGTCGGTCCTGCTCTTCGTCGGGGTGCTCCTGTTCAACCTTGGGGGAGGACTCCTGATCCTTGGTGGGTTGGGTGCCCTCGCGATCGCGCCCTCCTGGTTCGCCCAACCGGAGCTCGCGCCGGCCCTCACCGCCGACGGTGGATCGGTTGGATAGCGATGCCGACTGGAAAGGACGGGTGAGCAGCCTCAAGGCCGAGCGGATCCACCAGGCCCGCCGCGCCGCCATCCGTAACACGTTGATCAGCTCCGGCAAGGAACCCGAGGTCGCCGAGCGATGGTGCGACGCCTGGGAGGCCGAGGCTGCCCTACAGGGAATCGTCCGGAACAGCGACTACCGGGGTGCCGGCAAACTCTGGATCGACGCGCAGTGCGCCGCTCGGAAGTGGCCGCCGTCGTGAGCGGCAAACGTGCGGGTCCTGTCCAGGACCGCTGCGAGCGGCTCCGCGAGCGCCTCCGGGCGGAGTGGATTGAACGGGTGCCGAGGAGGAGTGGCGTCGGCGTTGGCGTCGGCGAGGGCGTTGGCGTTGGCGAAGGCGTTGGTCAAGGCGTCGGGGTCGGTGCCGGTGCCGGTGGCGGCGCGGTGCCGGCGACCGCGGTCAGCACGACAAACGCATCGATGTCGACCCGCGGGTTTCCGGGTGTCCCCACCGTCCGGATCTCGATGGTGTGCTTCGCCGAGCTCGACCAGGTACGCGTGAAGACCATCAGACGGGCGGCCGAAGTCGCCCGGTAGGTGTCCACATTCCCGGCGAACGTCCCGTCGACGTAGACCCGCGCCATCCCTCGGACCGGGCTCTTCGCCGCGACCCAGGCAAACGAGCTGCCGGTGAAGGTGAACCGCGCGATCCCGCCCACGGTCCGGGTGGACCGCGCCGCCCCGCCATCGTACGACTTCGACGTGGTGCGGCTCCAGGTGCCCCGGACGAAGCTCAAGGCCCGGGTCGTCTCCGGGGCGACAGCCAGCCGGAACGCACCCGCCGGCTGCCACGCCCCGACATTGCCGGCAACGTCCACGGCGCGGACCTGAAACTGGTAGGTCCGGTTGCGAGGCATGCTGAGGACCGTGCTGCGCGCTGCCGGCGAGGCCTTCGGCATCGTCACCCACGCGTGGCCGTCGACGCTCCGCTGGAGCTCGTACGACGCGACACCCGAGCCGACGTCGGTGGCGGCGTCCCAGGCGATCGTGACCGGCACTGTGGTGCCGATGCCGCTCCCGGCCGGTAGCGTGACCCGGGGTGGCTGTGCCACCGGCGCGGAGCTGTCGGCGAGGACGGTGATCGTGGCCGAGCCGGTGACGCCGTTGGCGCTCGCGCTGACCTGGCCGGTCCCGGGCGCCGTCGCCACGAAGTGACCCGCCGCATCGATCGTTCCGATCGTCGGCGAAACCGACCAGCCGATCTGCCCGGCCACGAGCGGGACCGGGTTGTAGGCCGAGTCCATGCCGCCGGCCTGGAAGTCCAGTGCGAAGTTCGTGTAGACCGTGCGCGATCCTGGCTGCACGTTCAGCGCCGCGAGCGGCCCGGTCGGCACGTTGCTGATGACCTGGATGCTGTTGGTCACCGCCCGCTCCGACCCGTCCGACGGCCGGTTGACCAGCACCGGCCCATTCGTCCCCGCGCGGCGGATGGCGAGCGACGTGGAGCCGCCGCCATCGAGGTTGATGGCGTTCGTGGCGCCTCGCGAGAGCATCAGCTCGGCCAGCTCGGGAAGCCGCACCCCGGCGCTCCAGCCCGGCTGGCGGCCGTCCACCGTGGCCAGGATCAGGCGTCCGTCGGCCGTCAGGCCGATCGAGCTGCGGGGATGGATCTCGTCCGCGCTCGCCGGCCTCGGCGAGATGCTCACGGCCCCATCGCGAACGATCCACTCGCGGCCGCTGACGGCCTGCTGGATGGACTCCCAGCCGACGGTGACCGCGGTCGACAGGGTCACCGGCTCACCCGGCAGCAGGCCGCCGAGGATCGATGTCGTGGGCGCGGTGAGGACCACCGTGGCGGGGTCGATCGGCCAGCCGCCGTCGGCCGGTCTGACCTCCGAGACGACCCCCGCCCACGTGCCCGACGGCCGGATCGGCAGGCTGAGCCCGCCGATCACGATGTCGATGCCGGACGCGGCACTGCTCGTCCGGGCTCCGAAATGCGGGGTGTAGAGCACGACCTCCCCCGGTCGGCGGAGCTGGTTGACCCGGTTGATCACGAACTGGCCGGCGAGGCTGGTACTGAGCGTGACGGTCACCAGCGGCGAGCCGATCTGCGGGCGGCCGTCCGGGCCAACGCCAAAGGTCGGCGGGGCGGCCGGCCCGACGGTCACCAGCGCGCCGGCCTCCACGTGGAGTCCGTTCGGCGCATGCCTCGCGTCGTTCGAGAACCCGGCCCAGACGTCACCGTTGATCGCAGCGACCACGCGGTGGCCCTCGACCGAATGGTTCTGGGCCTGGCTGCTGGTCCGTTCGAGGCCGGTCACGCGCCCATTCGAGAGCGACGCTTCGAAGGTGATCGCCGGGTTGGCCGGGTCGACCTCCACGATGTTGACGGCCTGGCTGCCCGCGCTCGTGATCAGCCGGCCCTGGTCGTACTGGACGCCTGGCGCGACCGGCTCTCGGCTCGCCGAGGCATAGGCGCTGACGATCGCGGCCGCCACTCGCGGGGGAGAAACGAGGGTCAATGGCGCGCTCGCAACGATCATCGCCAGTGCGAGCGTCAGAGCGGCGAGGGGTCTCGGGCGCTTCGGCATCGATCGTTCTCGTGCGGGGGACGCGGGGGACGCTGCGGTGCGGGACGAGTCGGGGCGCGGCTCCTTTTCAGCCTACCGCATATTCCGCATCGGGCGGCCCGTCGGCGTGTCGGCGTGTCGCCCGCGGCGACGTGAACGGGTCACCAGCCGGGCAACAGCTGCCTGTCCAGCCACTCCGTCGGCTCCTGCCTCGGACGGATGAGCGCCGCCCGGCCGCCGCGGAGCGCCACCTCCGCTGGGATCGGATGGGACAGGAAGAACGGCATCGATACGGTGAAGCCGTAGGCGCCGACATCGAGCACGGCCAGCAGGTCGCCGATCTCGGGCGGGGTCATGATTGCCGTCTGGCTGAAGACATCCAGCCCGGAGCAGAGCGGCCCGGCCACGGTGACCGGCACAATTCGACCGGCGCCGGGCACGTCCGCACGACCACCCAGGGCTCGTACTCGATGCTCCTGGCCGACCAGCGCCGGCCGCAGCACGTGGTGGACGCCGCCGTCGAGGATGACGACGGTGGACCCCTCGACGGTCTTTCGGTCGACGACCCGCGCCAGGTAGGCGCCCGCCGCGCCGACCAGGAAGCGGCCGGGCTCCAGGAGCAGCCGAGCGTCGGCCAGGAGCGGATCCTCGCCCCACGCGCCGACACTCCCGGCCTGGTCGGAGAAGGCACCGGCCCACGTCGCCCTCCACCAACTCGACTCGAACATCGCCGAGCCCTGGGGCCTGATCGTGTACCGGATCGACGCCGACGGCGACGGGTCGTTGGTACGCTGCAACCGGGACCGATCATTCCGGCAGACGCGGGCAGGTCGTCTCGCCGCCGTCTACATGCGCCTCGTCGGTCCGCGCATCCTTCGACGTCAGTTCGCGGCCGGACTGCGGCGCGTTCGTGACTGAACCGGGCGAATCCCGCCCACGGTCGGGGCGCTCGGCGGTCCGCCACGGTCGGGGCGCTCGGCGTTCTTCCGGGAAGGACAAAGCGGGCGACGCACCTGGGATGAGCACCGATTCGTGTATGAACGAGCCCCTGAAGCGACAGGAATCGAAGGGGACGACCTTCTGTTGACCGTTCGCGGAGTCGTACGCGATACGCCACGCGCAGTTCCGGCGGGTGTGACCGCGTTTGGCCTCCTCGTCCGAGCGCCGAGTACATTTAGTTCTTCCCTGCAGAACAGGTGCCTGCGCGCCGAAAACTCCGGCGTCGCGCCCGGCGTCGCGGCGGCGATCGGCGACCGATCAGCGACCCATCAGCCGACGACGACGCTCGCCTGCTCGGCTCGGAGGCGGGCGTAGCCGGGCTTCACGACCTCGTTGATGATCCGGAGCCGTTCGTCGAACGGGGCGAATGCACTCTTCATGACGTTGATCGTCAGCCATTCCATCTCGCCGAGCCCGAGTCCGAAGGCGGCGTCGAGCGCCTCGAACTCGCTCGACAGCGAGACGCCGCTCATCAGCCGGTTGTCCGTGTTGACCGTCACGCGATAGCGCAGTCGGCGGAGCAGGTCGATCGGGTGCTCTGAGCTTGCAATTAAACCGCCTCAGGCGGCCTTCTTGACCGGCGGGTAGCGGGTACGTGGGGGGCGGCGGGTGCCCTTTGGACGTCCGGGACCGGCCGTGTGGTATTTCGGTGGGCTAGCCCCAATACCGATAACTTAGGGTGGCCTGAGGATGCGGACGGCGGCGGCGATGGGCATGGTCGGGTTGGGCCAGCCCCGGTGGACAGCGCGTTTGACGCCGAACTTGCTCATCTTGCGGCGCACGACCCGCGCGTTGGAGCGCAGCCGGCGATACGGCAGCAGCCCATCGAGGCGTTCGGTGATCGCCCGGCGCAGGGCGAGTGCCAGGTTCACGCCGCCGGCCAGGCCGGTGCGCACGCTGCGTCGGGTGGCGTGCAGGGCGCTGGTGAAGGAGATCCGGTCGGGATCGACGCCCGCGTCGTCGCCGGCGGCGTGCATCAGGACCCGGATGGCATAGTGCACGCACAGGTAGCCCCAGGCCTCCTGGTAGACGCCGGCTGGGGTGCGCGAGCGCAGCACGACCCGCGGGCCACGCTGATGGGTCTTGAGCTCGTCGAAGGCCGACTCGATCTCCCAGCGCTGCGCGTAGAGTGCGGCCAGCTCGTCGGCGGGGGCGGCCGCGGGGTCGAGGATGGTGGTGACGAGACGGTAGCGGGTGCCCGCCGCGCCGGCCCGACCAGGGTCGTCGACGGCGTACTCCACGACCCGCACCGCGAGCACGTGCTCCCGCGCCCGCTTGTCGGGGGTCGC
>JBCLDE010000037.1:0-21795 GCA_038915165.1 Candidatus Limnocylindrales bacterium | reverse complement strand
GGCACCTGAGCGGGTCGATCATCCAGCCGCGACCGCCCCTGGTGCCTGAATGAGGGCGGCCCAGCGCGAATCGTCGGGCCGGAGGCGGTGAGGGCGTCGACGTTGTCCGGCCGCAGCGTGCCACACTCGAACGACGATGCGCGCGCGCCGGGATGGGGCTTCTCTCCGCCGCCGTGCTGCTCTCGCAGGTGGCGCTGATCCGGGTCTTCTCGATCGCGCAGTTCTACCACTTCGCCTTCCTGGTGATCAGCCTCGCACTCCTCGGCTTCGGGGCGAGCGGCTCCCTCCTGGCGCTCCGGCCGCGACTGCGCGACCCCGCGTGGTGGCCCTGGTATGCGCTCGGCTTCGGGTTCACCACCCCGCTCGCCTACCTCTTCGTCAACGCGCTTCCCTTCGACTCGTACGCGATCGCCTGGGACCAGACCCAGCTCGCCCTCCTGGTCGCCAACCTGCTGGTGCTGGCGGCGCCGTTCGTCTTCGCCGGCGCGCTCGTCGGGGCGATGCTGAGCGGCGAGCCCGAGCGCGCGGGGCGGATCTATGCGGCGAACCTTGCCGGGTCGGCGCTTGGCGCCGTGCTTGCGCCGCTGGCGCTCTCCTGGCTCGGCAGCGAGCGCGCCGTCCTGCTGTCTGCCGTTCTCGGGGCGGGCGCCGCCCTGATCCTCGCCGGAGCGGCACGCCGGGCGACCGGATCGGCGACCGCCGCCCTCGTGCTGGCCCTCGCGCTCCTTGCCGTCTTCCCGCCGCAGTTCGAGCTCCAGCTGTCGCCCTACAAGCGGCTCAGCCAGATGCGTCTCGACCCCGCCGCGACACTCCTCGCCACCCGTCAGGACGCCACGGCGCGCCTTGACATCGTGGAGAGCTCGACCATTCACTCGGCACCGGGCCTCAGCCTCGGCTACCTGGGCGATCTGCCCGCGCAGACCGGGCTGGTCATCGACGGCGACGCGATGCTGCCCGTCCCGCAGCACGGCCCCGCCACGGCCGCGCTGGCGCGATCGGTGCCGGTCGCCGTCGCCCACGCGATCCGACCGGGCGGCCGCGTCCTCCTGCTCGGTTCCGGCGGGGGGATCGACGCCTGGGCGGCGCTGGAGAGCGGCGCGACCGAGGTCACGATCGTCGAGCCGAACCGTCTCGTCCACGCGGCGCTCGTTGGCGAGATGCGGGCCTGGTCGGGGCTGGCCGACGACCCGCGCATCCGACTCGAGCACGAGCAGCTGCGCACCTTCGCGCAGCGGAGCGACGAGCGCTTCGACCTCGTCGAGCTGACCCTGACCGACAACTACCGGCCGGTCTCGTCGGGCGCCTTCAGCCTCAGCGAGAACTACACGCTGACGGTCGAGGCGGTCCGCAGCTACCTGCGCCTGTGCGACCCCGACGGGATCCTCGTCCTGACCCGCTGGATCCAGTCGCCGCCGAGCGAGTTGCTGCGGACGCTCGGGCTCGTCGTCGAGGCGCTCGACGGCCGGCCACCGCTCGAGCACGTCGTCGCCTTCCGCTCGTTCCAGACCGTCACCTTCATCGTCAAGCCGGCGCCGTTCATGCCCGACGAGACGGCGCGGCTTCTGGAGGCGATCGACCGCCTCCGCTACGACCTGGTCCTGGCGCCGACGATGCCGCCCGCGATGCTGAACCGCTACGCCCGCCTGGAGCGCCCGATCGACCACGAGCTGGCGGTCGCGCTCGCCACGGCGTCCGACCGCCCCGCCTTCTACGCGGCCTACGACTTCGAGATCAGCCCGCCGACCGACGATCGGCCCTTCTTCTTCCACTTCTTCCGCCCGGAGCAGACGTCCGAGGTCCTCGAGAACCTGGGCCGGCGCTGGCAGCCGTTCGGGGGGAGCGTGGACGTCTTCCCGGCGCCGTCGGGCCCCAGGAACCCGAACGATTCTCCGGGCGCGACGTCGAAATCGATACCGTCGACAGCCGTGATCTCACCGAACCGCTTGGTCAGGCCGCGGGCATGGATGAGCGAGGCGGTCGAGTCGACGGACTCGGACAGGTCCGACATGGGCGGGCATGGTACATCCGTCGCGTGTCTGCGAGTCCCGGAGGCACGGATCGAGCGGATCGAGCGGATCGAGCGGATCGAGCGGATCGAGCGCCGGGCTCAGCGTTCCGGATCCGGGTAACCCTTGACGCTGCGCACGAGCCGCCACGTCAGCATCAGCGTCCCAGGCGCTCCATCTGCTCGTCGAGACCGATCAGGATCAGCTCATCGCCCGCGGCGATAACCACGCTACCGTGGGGGTTGACGGTGACGTCCGTCCCTCGTCGCAACGCGATGGGACTGAGCTGGAGCCTGGCAGGCAGGTTCAACTCCGTGAGGGTCTGGCCCACGAACGCGGCCGGGGGCCGGACCTTCACGATCCCGAAGCGCGGCGCCACGTCGAGGTAGTCGACGACCCCGGGGATCGCCAGCGAATGGGCCACCCGCGTCCCCATCTCGCGCTCCGGGTAGACCACCCTGTCGGCCCCGACCCGCTCCAGGATCGACCCGTGGAGGGTGTTGGCGGCCTTGGCGATGACATAACGCACCCCGAGGTTCTTGAGGGCCATCGTGGCGAAGATACTGGCCTCGCTGGCACTGCTGATGGCGACGATGGCGGTCTCGAAGTCGCCGGCCCCGATGGACCGGAGAGCCGCTTCGTCGCTAGCATCGAGCTGGGCTGCGTGCGTGACGTCGGGCGCGATGTCGTTGACCGCGGCCTCATCCCGGTCCACGGCCAGGACCTCATGGCCGAGGCGCTCCAGCTCGCGGGCGGCCGCCGTGCCGAACCGTCCGAGGCCGATGACGAGGATCGAGGTCTTCATGGCGACTCCCTGGTGACGTGGTGGCTCATCCGATGCGCATGGTCTCGACAGCCGGCCGCGACGAGACGGTCCTGGCCCGTGCCGTCAACGCGAGGACCAGGGTCAATGGCCCCAGGCGCCCGATGAACATCGCCGCGATGAGGACGACGCGCGCGGGATCCGGCAAGCCGGGGGTGATGCCCGTCGAGGCTCCGACCGTGCCGAAGGCCGAGATAGACTCGAACATGCCCTGGACGAACGAGATGCCCGGCGCCGTCACCTCCAGCAGGAGGCCCACGCCGAACACGATGGCGATGGACAGCAGGGCGACCGCCATCGCCCGGTAGATAAGGATGTGGGGGATCCGTCGACCGAACCCGACCGCTGACGGCAGGCCGCGCGCCGTCGACACGATGGCCACGAGCAGGATCGCGAACGTGTTGACCTTGATCCCGCCCGCGGTCGATCCGGACGCACCACCGATGAACATCAGGGCCATGACGACGAACAGCGATGCCTCCGCCAGGCCGCCGGTGTCGAGGGCGCTGAACCCGGCCGTGCGCAGGGTGATGGACTCGAACAGGGCGTTGAGCGGCCGCTGCGCCTCCGTCATGCCACCCAGGGTCGCCGGGTTGGACCACTCGAACACCCCGATGGCGACGGCTCCGGCGACGATCAGTACGACGGTCGTCGTCAGCACGAGCTTCGTCTCCAGGGCGAACCGGCGCCAGCGGCGCTTCGCCACGGCGTCGCCGACGATAGCGTAGCCCAAGCCGCCCAGGATGATGAGTACGGCGATCGGTCCCAGGACCCACGGCGCGTCCGCGTAGGCGTTCAGGCTCTGGAAGTCCCCGGTCAGGTCGAAGCCTGCGTTGTTGAACGCGGAGATCGCGTGGAACACGCCCCACCAGGCGGCCTGCGGTCCGGCCAGCCCGTCGCCGAGGAACGCGAAGGTCAGCACCACGGCGCCAATCGCCTCGGCGACCAGGGTGAACGCCGCGATCCGCTTGACGAGGGTCGTCACGCTGCCGAGCTCGGGCACGCCGGTGGAGGCCTGCACCAGGATGCGGTCGCGCAGCCCGGTGCGCCGGCCCACGAGCAGGGACAGCAGCAGCGTGGACCCGGTCATGAAGCCGAACCCGCCGACCTGGATGAGGCCGATGATGACGACGTGCCCGAACCCGCTCCAGTGCGTGCCGGTGTCGACGACCACCAGGCCCGTGACGCAGACCGCGGAGGTGGCCGTGAACAGCGCCACCAGCGGCGAGGTCCACGTCCCATCCGCCGACGAGACGGGCAGCACCAGGATGACCGTCCCGACCGCGATGACGAACGCGAACCCGGCGATGAGGACGACCGACGGCGACGGCGGACGCCGGACCCGTCGCATCGGGGCGATCCGGTATTCGCGGGGCTTGATGCGTTCGACCCGGACTCGCCGGTCGCCCGGCCGACGTCCCTGCAGGGTCACGGGCGCCGCCCGCGGGTCGTGGCGCTGCCGCCCATCGACGTCTCACTGGTCACCGGCCGAGTCTAGACGGCCGGCCGGCCGGGCGCTCGCCCGGATCAGACCTCCTTGAACTCGCCCTCGACGGCTTCCTCGTCCTTCGGTGCGGCCTCCTCACCGCCGACCGTTCCATCCGACCCGACCGTGCCATCGGAACCGGACGTCCCATCGGTGGGACCGGCCTCCGCGGCGGACGCCTGGTAGGCGGCCGTCGAGACCCGTTGCAGGATCTCGGCGAGTGCCGTCATGCCGTTGCGGACCGCGTCTCCGTCGGAGCCCTTGAGGGCCTCGCGCAGGGACGTGACCGAGTTATCGACCTCCAGCTTGTCCTCGGAGGACACCTTGTCGCCAAGGTCCTTGATCGTGCGCTCGGCCTGGAAGGTGAGCGCCTCGGCCTGGTTGCGCGTCTCCACGTCCTCGCGACGGGCCTTGTCCTCATTGGCATGCTCGGCCGCGTCGCGGACCATCTGGTCCACGGCGCTCTTGTCCAGCATGGACGAGGCGGTGATGCGGACCTGCTGTTCCTTGCCGGTCGCCCGGTCCTTCTTGAACTCGGCCAGCAACCAGTCGATGACGCGCTGGTCGAATTCGTCGCCACCCAGGTGCGTGTCGCCGTTGGTCGCCTTGACCTCGAAGACGCCCTCGCCGAGCTCCAGGATGGAGATGTCGAATGTGCCGCCACCCAGGTCGTAGACGGCGATCTTCTCGTCGCCCTGCTTGTCCAGGCCGTAGGCCAGCGCGGACGCCGTGGGCTCGTTGATGATCCGCTTGACCTCAAGACCCGCGATCCGGCCGGCATCCTTGGTCGCCTGGCGCTGGGTGTCATCGAAGTAGGCCGGGACGGTGATGACGCGCGCTTCCTTCGTGCGCGCACGGACGAGTTTCCCTGTTTGTTATCCACCCGAATATACGGTCAGGCGCCCGAATATGCACTCGGATCTATGCAGCTAGCGAGCCTAGTTATGCACGCTGGGGCACCCCGATGACCGCCGTCCCCTGGCGCCAGAAGCTTCAGCCCAGCTTTCCGAACAGGTGAATAGATGACCAAGCGCACGCGCGTCGCCGTCGCGGACGAGGACGACGCTGCTGCCGACTCGGTCGTTGGCATAGCCGGCGTGGAGCAGGTGGACAGTGGTCATGCCTGGGATGGTACCCACAGCACGGATCGTCGACGCCGGCGTCGCGACAGACGGGATGGGAGCGACACCCGGTCGCGCGCCATGCCATCCTCCGACCGTCCCCTGCCACACGCGCCATGGAGCCGCCGATGACCGCCGACCGTCACGCCGACCTCGTCCTGACCGGGGGCCGGATCGCCACGATGGATCCCGCCAGGAGTTGGGCGACCGCGCTGGCGGTCACTGCCGGGCGGCTCGTGGCGGTCGGGAGCGACGCCGCGGTGCGGGCACATGTCGGTCCGTCGACCCGGGTCATCGACTTGGGGGGTCGGACGGTGACGCCCGGATTCGGCGATGCCCACATCCATCCGGTCCACGGCGGGCTGGCTCGCCTTCGCTGTGAGCTGCACGAGCGGCGCGGGCTCGATACCTACCTCGAGATCATCGCGGCCTATGCCATGGACCATCCGGACGAGACCTGGATCCGCGGCGGCGGGTGGAAGATGGACGACTTCCCCGGCGGGATCCCGGACCGTGCCTCGCTGGACCGCATCGTTCCCCATCGGCCGGTCTTCCTGACCAGCACGGATGGTCACAGCGCGTGGGTGAATACGAAGGCGCTCGAGCTGGCCGGCGTCGGCCCCGACACTCCAGATCCATCGGACGGCCGGATCGATCGCGATGCCGACGGGTCACCGGTGGGCGCCCTGCAGGAGGGTGCGACGGACCTCGTCGGACGGCTGATGCCGCCGACGACGACGGACGAGCTCGTCGATGCCTTGCGGATGGCCCAGGCCGAACTCCACGCTCTCGGCATCACGAACTGGCAGGACGCCATCGTCACGCCGGCGGAAGAGGAGATCGCGTATGGCACGCTAGCCGGCCGCGGCGAGCTGACCGCGCGGGTCGTCGGCGCCCTGTGGTGGGAGCGATCACGCGGCGCCGACCAGATCGATGAGCTGGTGGAGCGTCGGTCGCGAACGGCGATCGGCCGCTACGCCCCGACCAGCGTGAAGATCATGCAGGACGGCATCCTCGAGAACTTCACCGGCGCGGTACTGGAGCCATACCTGGACGCACACGGCCAGCCAACGACGAACCGCGGTCTCAGCCAGGTGGACCCCGAAGCGCTCAAGGGCCACGTCACGCGTCTCGATGCTCTCGGGTTCCAACCGCACTTCCACGCGATCGGCGAGCGCGCCGTGCGCGAAGCCCTGGATGCCGTCGAAGTGGCCCGCCGTACCAACGGCCCGACCGACACCCGGCCCCACATCGCCCACATCCAGATCATCCACCCGGACGACATCGGGCGGTTCCGCGCGCTGGGTGTGACCGCCAATGCCCAGCCGTTGTGGGCCAGCCACGATGATCAGATGGATCACCTGACGATCCCCTTCCTGGGTCCGGAGCGGGCGGCCTGGCAGTATCCATTCCGCTCGCTGCGGGCGGCCGGGGCGACGATCGCCATGGGCTCCGACTGGAGCGTCTCGTCCGCGAACCCGCTCCTGGAGATGGAGATCGCCGTTACGCGTCAGGCGCGGCTGGACGGACCACCGCGACCCGTCTTCCTGCCGGACGAGCGGCTCGAGCTGGTCGATGCCCTCGCGGCCTTCACCGCCGGCACCGCCTGGGTCAACCATCTGGAGGCCGAGGTTGGGTCGCTCGAGATCGGCAAGGCGGCGGACCTGGTCGTCCTGGACCGGGACCTGTTCGACCGCGGCGCGGGCCATATCGGCGAAACCCGCGTGATCGCGACGTTCATCGACGGCAACCCCGTATTCGAGGGCCCCGAACTCGACAGCTGATCGGGCATGGACACCTGTCTAGCGCAGGTCGGCCGGGGTGTCCACGTCGCGGATGGTCAGACCGTCCGGGTCGAGCAGCCGCCAGGTAGGCTCCGCGATCACCCGTGTTGTCAGTGCCTCGGCCAGGGCTCGCAGGCGGCGTTCGCCTCCCCCGACGAGGCGCTCCGCAGCGGCCAGGCCGGCGGCTCGCCGGATGACCATCGGCAAGGGGCGGGCCCTGCCCTCGTGCTGAAGGATGGCCGCGTCGATCTCGGGATCGTCCAGTTCGGTGAGCAGCGCCTCGATGACGGACGAGACAAGGGTCGGCATATCGCCACCGACCACCACAACAAATGTTTCGCGAGCCGCTCGCAGCCCGACCACCAGCCCGACGAGCGGTCCCTCGTAGGCGACCGAGTCGTGGACGAAGGACACGTCCGGCGGCAACGACAGGTCGGCCTCGGCCTCGGCGTCCCGGGCGGCCTCGGCCTCGGCGTCCCGGGCGGCCCGACCCGGAACCGCCGCTGCGGGTGCTCGGACGACGACGATCTGTCTGGCGAACGGCCTGACGGCGTCGATCGTGTGCTCCAGCAACGGACGGCCGTCGACAGGTTCCGCTAGCTTGTCCCGGCCGAACCGACTGGACCGACCACCCGCCAGGATCACGGCGCTCGCGCGGCGTTCGGTCATCCCTTGGACCGTGCCGGCTGGGGCGCTCGCGGGCCTGGAACGTGGCCGTTCGGCGTGCGCCGGAGGATCGCCCGGCGGTCGAGATCCTCCAGGATGGCCATGACGTACTTGCGGCTCGTGCCGGTCGCATCCCGCAGGGCCGCGGGCGTGAGCGGCTCGTGCGCCGCGAGTGCGAGTGCCCGACCCGAGAGGTCGCGGTACGTGGACATGGCGTAGGCGAGGTCGGACTCCAACACGACGATCCGACCGCTCCGCTCCAGCTCACGCACACCGGCGGGCGGGCAACCGGCAACTCGCGCAGCGGCGGCCAACGACGGCGGCGACAGGATGGCGAGGGCCAGCTCGAGGCGTTCCATCGCCGCGAGCAGCATCGGATCAGCCGCCGGTGAGTACACGGTGGCCGCCCCCGGCAGTCGAACCTCCACTCCTTCACGGATCAGGCGACCGTCGGCCACGAGTCGATCCACCGCAGCCATCCCGGCCACAGTCGCGCTGACGCGATCCAAATCGGTCAGGCGGCGGAGCGTCCGGGTGGCGAACGCCCGCATCCAGGTCAGGCTGGTCGTGAGGGCGGCCGCGTCGCCGGGCCGATCGGCCGCGTCGCCGGGCCGATCGGCCGCGTCGCCGGGCCGATCGGCCGCCACGCCGGAACGGGCGGCCACCTCACCGGAACGCGCGACCGCCACGAGCGCCTCATCGATGGCACCGACGACGTCCGGCGCGACCGCTACGCGGGCCGTCCCGTCTCCCCCCGGCAGGGCGCCGTGCAGGTCGAGGCGCGCCGCCGCGATGGCCGCAGGTTCGCGCCGCGTCAGCGCTGTCGCCAGGGCCCACACACGGTCGGGCGACTGGCGCCGACGGGCGACCCCGCGAGCCGGAACGCCGTCGAGGACGACCGCGCCGACGATCCGCTCGGCCCCTGACAGCCGGCGCATGACCAGCCGGTCGCCCGCGGCGACAGCGAGCGGCGCCGCGAGACGGAGGATCGCGCCGGCCGACCCGTCCGGCAGGTCCAGCGCGTCACGGCCGGCTCGGCTCAGTGTGCCGTCGACTGCCGCGGTCCCGAGATGGACTCGGGCACGAGTCCGGTCCGGCCAGGCGGTGTCGAGCTGGATGAGCCATAGATCGCTGGCGGTCACGGCCGGATCGTCCGTGAGGACGACACCTCGATGCAGGCTCGAGCGGGACCCACCGCTCAGGTTGAGCGCGGTCCGACCGGGACCGGCCGATCCAACGGAAGCCCCGTGGACATGGACCTCGCGGACCCGGACCGTCCGATCGCCCGGCACCAGCCGGAGCGTCGCGCCCGTCACGAGCGGCCCGCCACGGAGGGTCCCCGTCACGACCTCGCCGCGACCCTTGACTGTGAAGACGCGATCGATCGCGAGGCGCGAGCCGGGCGAGGCGCCGCCACGGTCGGCGGCGTCGGCGAAGGCACGGTCCCGCTCCGCGAGGGCACGGTCTCGCAGCTCGATCAGCGCCGTCCGGAGCTCGCCCAGGCCCGTCCCCAGGGTGGATGAGACCGCCAGGATCGGCGACCCATCGAGCGAAGTGCCGGCGAGCAACCGACGGACCTCCGCGACAACGGCGAGCGCCCGGGCCTCCCCGGCGACATCGATCTTCGTGACCACGACGACCCCGTACCGGAGCCCGAGTGCCGACAGCAGCGCGAGGTGCTCCATCGTCTGCGCGCTTGGTCCATCGTCGGCGGCCACCACGAGAATCGCCGCATCGATCTCGCCCGCGCCGACGAGCATGTTGCCGACCAGGCGGTCATGTCCCGGCACATCGACGAAGTCGAGCTCGCCGCCATCCGGCAGGGTCAGGTGCGCATAGCCGACGTCGATGGTCATGCCGCGACGGCGTTCCTCCGGCAGGCGGTCGGCGTCGATGCCGGTCAGCGCGCGGAGCAGCGTGGTCTTCCCGTGGTCGATGTGGCCGGCCGTGCCGATGACGACGGTCATCCCTTCGACCGAGATCGGGCGCCGGCGAGCGAGCGGACCAGGGCGCCGGCGAGGGCCACGTCGTCCCGTGGATCGACCGTTCGCAGGTCCAGCAGCACCGCGCCGCTCTCGACGCGGCCGATGATGGGCGGGTCGCCGGCCCGGAGGCGCGCGGCCAATGCTGTCGCGCTTGGTCCGCGGACGACCAGCCCGACCGACTCGAGCAGCTGTCCCGGCAGCGAGCCGCCACCCACGGCCGACAGCATCAGGCTGACCGAGACCATCTTCCGAGCGTCGGTCGGCAGTCCGGTGACGAGCGCGTCGGCGCGTGCCCCCAGCGACTCCGTCGTGTCCGCGATCATCCGCCAGACGGGGATGTCCGTCGTGGCCCGACCGGCCCGGTAAAGGCCCAGGGTCGCCGCGACGGCCGCGAGCGTCACCTTGTCCGGCCGGACCGCACGGGCCAACGGGTCGCGCCGGATGCGCGCGATCAGGTCCGCTCGACCGACGATCAAACCGGCCTGCGGCCCACCCACCAGCTTGTCACCACTGAACGTCACGAGGTCCGCACCCGCCGCGATCCGGTCGCGCGGCATCGGCTCGTGGGCCAGGCCGAACGGGGTCGTATCGAGGAGCGCGCCGCTGCCCACGTCGTCGACGAGGATCGCCCCGTGGTCGTGGACCAGGCCGGCAAGGCTGACGGGGTCGGGCGACTCCACGAAGCCAGCCTGGCTGAAGTTCGATGGATGGATGCGCAGCACGACCGTCGCTCTGCCCTCTACGAGTGGGGCTTCGAAATCCGCCGTGCGGGTGCGGTTCGTGGTGCCGACCTCGATGAGGCGGGCGCCGGTCCGCTTCACGATCTCCGGGATGCGCACCCCGCCGCCGATCTCGACCAGCTCGCCGCGCGAGACAGCGACCCCGCGTCGTCCCGCCAGCCCGACGGCGAGCGCCAGCGCGGCCGCATTGTTGACCGTGATGAGCGCATCCTCGGCCCCGGTCAGGGCGATGAGGTGGTCCTCGGCCGCGCGAAAGCGCGGCCCGCGACGGCCGGCCGCCGGATCGAACTCGAGCAGGGAGTAGCCGGCCGCGGCCCGCGTGGCCGCCGCGATGGCGGCCTCCGGCCAGGGCGCCCGACCGAGATTCGTGTGCAGGATGACGCCGGTCGCATTGAGGACTCGGGTCGGCCCAGTGAGCAGCGGATCGGCGAACCGATCGCGGGCCTCGAAGGCCGCGTCCGCCAGTTGCTCGATCGTGCGCGGCGGATGTCGATCCGCCAACCGGCTCCGCTCATCCTCGATGACCGCCCGAGCGATCGCCAGAACCGCGTCGGACTCGCGCGTGGCCGACTCGCGCCGGTCGGATGTTCGTGCGTCGGACCTCCCGTCCCGTCGCCGAAGTGCGGTCAGCAGGCGTTCCACGCTCGGCGGCCGATCGGCCTTCGTCATGCTGCCTCCGTGGCGGGAACGCGTGGGAGTCGAACCCACCGCGCCGCGCCAAGCGCCGCGCCACTGGTTTTGAAGACCAGGGGACCCACCGGGACCCGACCGCTCCCAGCGCGATGGTAGCGCGACCCGGCGCTCGGGTCGTCTGAGCCGCGGCTCTATCATCGCGCCCATGACCGCGCTCCAGCCGAACCCCCTGCGCCTGACCGAGCTGACGGACTGTGGCGGCTGCGCTGCAAAGCTCGGCGCGGACCTGCTCGCCGAGGCACTTGCCGGGCTCGGCGCCGAAGCCGCCGCCGCAGCACCTGCCGACCTCATCGCGGGCCTGTCGCCCCCGGACGACGCCGCGGTCTACCGGGTGAGCGACGACCTCGCGATCATCGGCACGCTGGACTTCTTTCCGCCACTCGTCGACGACCCCCGGACGTTCGGGGAGATCGCGGCGGCCAACGCCATGTCCGATGTGTTCGCGATGGGCGGTCGGGTCCTGTTCGCGCTGTCGATCGCCGCCTTCCCGGAGGATCTGCCAGTCGACGTCATGGCAGCGATCTTCGCCGGCGCCTCGTCCAAGGTGCGCGAGGCCGGCGGGACGCTCGCCGGCGGGCATACGATCCGGGACGCCGAGCCCAAATACGGCCTGGCGGTCATCGGCGCCGCGCACCCGGACCGGTTGCTGCGAAAGGGCGGCGCGCACCCGGGCGACATCCTCATCCTCACCAAGCCGCTCGGGACTGGGCTCCTGGTGTCGGGGTCACGTCAGGGGATGACGACGCCCGACGACCTCGCCGTCGCGATCGATCAGATGCGCACGCTCAACCGCGCCGCCTCCGAGGTGCTCGTGGCGCGCGGCGTACGTGCGGCGACCGACGTCACCGGCTTCGGGCTCCTGGGGCATGGGCTCGAGATGGCCCGTGCCGCCGGGGCACGCTTTGTCTTCGAGGCGGCCGCGCTTCCGGCACTCCCCGGTGCCCTGGCGCTTGCGGAGGCCGGGGTCGAGACTGGCGGCGCGGCCCACAACCGCCGGTTCGTGGCACCCGCCCTGACACTCGCCGACGGGATCGCGCCCGAGCTCGTCACGCTGGCGCACGACCCGCAGACCTCCGGCGGCCTCCTCGCCGCGGTCCCGTCGGATCGGCGGGATGCCCTGGACGTCGCTCTTGCCGAGGCCGGCGTGGAGCGCTGGTGGATCGGTCGGGTCGAGACCGGCGAGGGCGTCGCGCTCGTCTGACCGCGCGCGGCGCGCTGCTACCATGGCACCGGCGGCGCCCGTAGGCAAGGGAGGACCAGGTGGGCACACTGCCCGTCAACATCGACCGCGTCGGCTCGGGGCCGCGCGTCGTCTTCGTCCACGGGAGCATGGGCCACGGCTCGGAGTCGTTCGAGCCGCTCCTCGCGCTCGCGGACCGCTACTCGCTCGAGTTCGTCGACCGCCGGGGCTTCGGCCGCAGCGCCCCGCGCGACGACCGCGTCGACTTCGACCTCGACGCCGCCGACATCGTCGAGGTCCTCGGCGAGGGCGCCCACCTCGTCGGGCACTCGTACGGCGGCGTGGTGTCCATCCTCGCGACCGCCCGTCGTCCCAACCTGGTCCGCTCGCTCACGGTCATCGAACCACCGTTCTTCGGCCTTGCGGCCGACGACCCGGCGGTGATCGCGCTGCGGCATCGACTCGCCGACGTCTTCCCGCCACCGGCCGGGTCGCGGCCGGAGCGCTGGCTCGCGTCCTTCGTCGGGGCGATGGGCACCGGCGTCCCGGACGAACTGCCGGTGGCGCCGGACGAGGTCCAGGACGTGCGCGCGTCGATGGGCGAGCGGCCACCGTGGGAAGCTACCGTCGATCTTGGTGTCATCCGGTCGGCCGGCGTGTCCGTGCTCGTGATCCGCGGCGATTGGTCGTCCGACCCGCCGGCGGCGGCCATCGGCGGCGCCGCGTTCCGGGCCGTCGCCGATGCCCTCGTGGCAGGGCTCGGCGCGGCGAGCCTGGTGGCGCCCGGCGCGACCCATTCACCGCACATCCAGCGCGCTGACCTGGTTGTGCCGCTGGTGCGGGCCTTCCTGGATGCCGCCGAAGTGTCCCGACGCTGACCGCGGCCATCGGAACCGGGAGAACGCCCCGATCAGCGCCGCGACGACGTAGACGATGCCGTTCACCGCAAGCATGTTCGGGAACTCCGAACCGATGGCGTCACGGCCCGACGCATAGCGGTTGGGAAACCGTCGGTCACACTCGCCGTCGACCCGCAGACCTCCGGCGGCCTGCTCGCTGCGGTACCAGGTGCCCAGGTTGACGACATCATCCGCGCCCTGAACGCCGCCGGGGTCCAGGCCTGGCGGGTCGGACACGTGGAGACGGGCAAACCCGCCGTCGAGCTTCGCTGACCACAGTCGCTCGTCCTTGACCCAGGTGAACTGGATCGGTGCGTGTTTCAGGCCAAGTCACGGTCCGTCGCCATCCTCCAGGCTCAGTCCGGCATCGTACCGGCGGATGAGGTCGGGAAGCCTGAGGTCAAGCGATGTCAGTCGCTCGGCAGCCACGTAGGAGGCGGCCCGCGTTCGTCCGCGCTGGATCAGCCAGCCGGCCTCCACCATCTGGGCCAACCGTGCGCGCGCCCACGGCATCGAGCGCCGCATGCCTTCAGCAAGGTCCCGGCTCCGGATCGGCATCGCAGAGGCCGCCCATAGCGTCGAGACCCAATCGAGCGGATCGCCTCTCCGCTCGAGCTCTGCCGTGACCAACCCATAGTCATGCTCGAGCGCCTCGAGCATGCGGACGTCGATGGACAGGCGATCCGTGGAGATGCGGACGATGTAGCCAACCCACTCGGTCGCGGAGTGCTCGGTCGCGGCGTGCTCTTCCGGTCGGTACGTCGGACCGTGAGCCGCCTGGAGCTGAGCGATGTACTCGTCCCGATGGCTGGCCAGGTAGGGCTCGATATTGACCAACTCGGGTGCGCGCACGCCAGCGCGCAGCAATTCGAGGGTCGCCATCACGCGCGAGGTCCGACCGTTCCCGTCGAACCACGGATGGATGGCGAGCACGTTCAGGTGCAAGAGGGCGGCACGAACAAGTGGGTGATCTTCGGAGGATCGGATCCAATCGATCAACGACGCCATCAGGTCGTAGACGCGGCTCGCGTCTGGACCGTCGTAGGCCTCTCCGATGGAGACGGCACCGTCTCGGTAGCGGCCCTGGCGGTCTTCCGGTAGACCCTGGAGGATCTGACCGTTGATCGCCGTGAAGACCATGTGTGACCAATCGAAGTCCGGAGCAAGTGCGAGGCTCGTGGCAAGGTTCAGTGCCTGGTTGTAGTTGACGACCTCCTGCCGGGCCGACCGGGAGGCGTCCACCGTCTCCCCCTGCAGGACGGCCTCGACCTCGGACACCGTGAGGGGGTTGCCTTCGATCCGTGTTGAAGCGCCGACTGTGACACCCCGGAGGTGGCGGAACAACTGCACGCGCCACGGCCCAAGCTCCTGGCGCGGCGCATGAGCTACGGCTTGGTCCCACCGTCGTAGACGCGCAGCCGTATCCGGCTCGATCGTGTGAGCCAAGTGAAGAGAGCCGTGCCGTAGCGTATCCACGAGAAACAGGCTACCTAGATTCGCTCAGATGTCAAGCGTATGATTCCATTGCACCCTGAGCGCACGATCCGATCGATAACACTACTGGCATCTGCTGACTTCGGTCGAAGCAGTAGTTGGGCGGTCGACTCGCCCTCGTCCTGGTCGAGCCGCCGGCGCCCCTTGTCGGCGCGTCCGCTCGGCAACGCGCCTCGCAGGATGACATCGCGCTCCTTGAAGGGGCGTGCGTTGAACGCCTCGATCCAGTCGGCGACAGCGGCCTCGTCGGTCGGGTCGATACCGTCGTGCAGCATCTCGTCGACGATCGACTTGCCCGGCCCGAAAGCGCTCAAGCTCATGAACGGTATGACGGCCTGCAGGCGACCCCGGCTCGATCGGATGTGTTTGCCAGTCAACACCAGGACGCTGAGTGTCGGCGTACGGCCGTTCCGGCCGGTCTGGGGTGCGTGGCAGTCACCTGATCGCCCGGAGGACCGCCGGCACATGGGCTGCAGCGCCCTTCGGACACGATATGTTGACTGGCAGGCACAACAGGTCCGCGGCATCGGCCCGGGCAGACAGGTCCGCGGCATCGGCCCGGGCAGACAGGTCCGCGGCATCGGCCCGCGACGGGGACCGCGACGGGGCCGGGACCGAGTTGGCGAGCGCTACACTCCCCTCGTCGACATCCGCAGGAGACCAGCCGTGGCAAAGCCGTACGTGAGACTGACCCAGCCCCTCGTTCGCGACACGAAGGGCGGCGAGCTGCGTCCCGCAACCTGGGACGAGGCGCTCGACCGGACCGTTGCCGGGTTCATGGCCGCCAAGGCGGCCCATGGCCCGACGACATTCGGCACCTTCAGCTGCAGCAAGGCGACCAACGAGGTCAACTTTGCGGCCCAGAAGTTCAGCCGGACGGTCCTGGGCAGCAACAACATCGATAGCTGCAACCGGACCTGACACGCCCCGAGCGTCGCCGGTCTGGCGACGGTGTTCGGTGCCGGTGGTGGCACAAGTTCATATCGTGAGGTCGCGGACACGGACCTGATCGTCCTGTGGGGCAGCAATGCCCGCGAGACGCATCCGATCTTCTTCCACCACGTGCTCAAGGGCATCCACAACGGTGCCTCGCTGTACGTCATCGACCCGCGCCGGACATCGTCGGCGGAATGGGCCGACGGTTGGCTCGGCCTGGATGTCGGCAGCGATATCGCGCTGGCCAACGCGATCGGGCGGGAGATCATCGCGGCGGGCCTCGAGAACCGGGAGTTCATCGAGCGCGCGACCGTCGATTTCGAGGCCTACAAGGCGAAGGTCGAGTCGTACACCCTCGACTACGCGGAGCGCGAGACCGGCGTCCCCGCCGATGCCATCCGCGAGCTGGCCCACGCCTTCGCCAAGGCGCCGCGCGCGATGATCTGCTGGACGCTGGGCATCACGGAGCACCATAACGCGGTCGACAACGTCCTGGCCCTGATCAGCCTCGTCCTGCTGACCGGCCACGTCGGGCGCTACGGCTCCGGAGTCAACCCGTTGCGCGGCCAGAACAACGTCCAAGGTGGCGGCGACATGGGCGCCCTGCCCGATCGGCTGCCGGGCTTCCAGCACGTCGAGAACGACGAATTGCGCGCCAGGTTCGATGCCGAGTGGGGCGTCCCCGTCCCACCGAAACGAGGCTGGCACCTGTCGGGGATGTTCGATGCCATCGAACGCGGCGACCTGACGGCGGTCTACTGCATCGGCGAGAACCCGGTCCAGTCCGAGGCGGACCAGAAACGTGCGATCCACCTGCTCGAGAGCCTCGACTTCCTGGTCGTGCAGGACCTGTTCCTGACGAAGACCGCCGAGCTTGCCGATGTGGTCCTGCCGGCCACCGCCGCCTGGGCCGAATCGGAAGGCACCGTCACCAACTCGGAGCGCCGCGTCCAGCGGGTGCGCAAGGCCGTCGAGCCGCCGCCCGGTGCCCGTGACGACCTCGCGATCGTGTTCGACCTCGCGAACCGGATGGGTGCCGCCTGGGGCGAGGCGGATCCGGAGACCGTCTGGAACGAGGTCCGCCGCCTGTCGCCGGTGCATGCCGGGATGAGTTACGAACGCCTGGAGCGGGAGGGCGGCCTCCAGTGGCCGTGCTACGACCTGGATCACCCGGGCGAGCTGTTCCTGCACTCCCGGCTGTGGGAGGACCCGGTCCCGGGCAATCGCGCGCCGTTCGTGCCGGTGGACCACGACCCGCCCGTCGACAAACTCGACGACGACTTCCCGATCCGGCTGACGACCGGTCGGCGGCTCGACTCGTACAACACGGGCGTCCAGACCGCCGGCTACACCTCACCACTGCGCCGCGGCGAGAGCCTGGACATCAGTCCCGAGGACGCGACCCGGTTCGACCTGACCGACGGCGAGCGCGTCCGGGTCGTCTCCCGCCGCGGCCAGGTGGTGGCGCCCGTCCGCATCGATCCATCGCTTCGACCCGGGCTGACGTTCATGACCATGCACTTCCAGGACGACGTCGCCACAAACCTGCTGACCATCGACGCGACCGACCCGAAATCCGGCACGGCCGAGTTCAAGGCGACCGCGATCCGTATCGAGAAGCTGGAGGCGGCCGTTCCGACCGGCGGACCTTCAGTAGGAACCGAAGGGTGAGAGTGAACCGTCACGTCCGATCGCGAGGACCTCGAACGGTGCCCCCTTGGAGCCGGGCATGCCGGGCGACCCTGGGGGCATGGCCGGGAGGCTGATGCCCTTGATGGCGGGCTTGTCCTCCAGCAGGTCTGCGATCGCCGCGAGCGGCACGTGACCCTCGACGAGGTAGCCATCGATCGCTGTCGTGTGGCAGCTCCAGGCGTCCGGCGGGATGCCGTGCTCGGTCTTCCATGCCGACGTGTCGTCGAGGTCGACTGTCTCGACGGTGTAGCCCACCGTTCGCAGGTACGCCTCGTACTCGTGACAGCACGAGCAGAGCGGGCTGCGATAGACAGTCACGACGGTCGCGACCGGGACCGACGCATTCGGAGCCACCGCCGACGGACTGTGGGTCCCGGTCGGGATGCTCGGCGTGGCGGCGGAGCACCCGGCGAAGGCCAGGGCGACGGCGGCGAGGGGCAGTAGGTGGGGGCGGCACACGGGACGGTTCGCCCTGGGGTCGGTGTCGGGGTTCATGGGTCTACCGTCTTGTGACCGGGCCCCTCGCGCAAGGGCCAGATGGCCCGAACCGAGGTCGTCGTCACGCGGGTCGGACGACGGGCAGGCCGACGAGCCGGGCAGCGACAGCCTGACGATCGTCGTACGTGACGAACGCGTCGATTCCCGGGATGGCCAGCGCCGTCGCGATGTGGATCGCGTCGAGCGTACGAAGGGATGTCGGAGCAACGACGCTCGCACGGCGCTCGACATCCGGATCCATCTCGAAGATCTCGAGACGGTCGATGACCGCAGCCAAGTGAGCCGGATCATGCTCACGCCGACGCACCGCCCGACGGGTCTCGATCACGCCGATCCGGCTGGTCACGATCCGCTCACTCTCGTGGTACCAGCGGAGCAGGATGAGCGACTCAGGCTCTTCGAGCACCAGCTTCACGATGGCCGAGGCGTCGAGGTACGCGACCATCGTCATCGATGATCCTCGTCGCGCATCTCCTGGAGGATCTCGGACAGCGGGCGGCCGGGGATCTTCGGCGGCGGCGGGAGATCCTTGTGGTTGTACTTGGCCGGGGTGATCCGCCCTTCCGCGATCAGTCGGTCGATGACGGACAGGGGCTCCGATGGCCGCGGCCGGAGTTCCGCAACGGGCCGACCATGCTCGGTCACCTCGAGGGTCTCGCCGGCCTTCACCCGGTCCAGGTAGACGCTCAGGTTCTGACGCAGTTCGCGGACGCCGACGCGCGCCGGCTGCCGCGCCGGCTGCCGCGCCGGCTGCCGCTCCGTCTCGCTCATGTAGCACATGGTAGCACATACGAGCCGCCGGGGCGACGTGGCAGCACGGTTCCGGAGGCCGACGCCGCTACACTGACCCTCGATGGACCTGCACGTCATCGGGCCGCTCGCCTCCCCCGCCGAACGCGCCGCCGTCGACGGCGTCCTTGGCCCGCCGGACTCCGGCTGGGTGGGCGGCCGACGCGATAGCGCCGTCGACGGGCACGCTGCCCGGGGCGGTCACGCCGTCCGCGCGCGGCGCTCGCAGCTGCTGCCGGCACTACACGCCGTCCAGGACCGGATCGGCTGGATCAGCCAGCCGGCGCTGAACTACATCTGCAAGCGCCTGACGATCCCGCCTGCCGAGGCCTACGGCGTCGCGACGTTCTACGCCCTGCTCTCGACCGAGCCGCGAGCGCCGTCGGTCGCCCACGTGTGCGATGACATCGCCTGCCGGCTCGTGGGAGCGGAAGAGCTGTGCGACGCGCTCGAGCGGACCCTGGGGCCCGCTGGCGAGCCCGCACTCGATGGACGGGCCACCTGGCTGCGGAGCCCGTGCCTGGGCCGCTGCGAGCGCGCTCCCGCCACGTTGTTCACCTTCGCGGGCGAATCGCCCGAGGTGTTCGCGGTCGCTCCCATCGACGCGGCCGGGGTCGTCCGCCGACTCGAGGACGCCGTGGGCCGGACGACCTCCGAACGCCAGGCCGAACAGGCCGCAGCCGCGGGCCCCTCCACCGTTCTGACGCCAGAGCGCCTGGCGACGATCCGCGCCTCGGTCCCGCAGGCCGGTACCGACGGTCTTCACCTGCTTGCGCGAATCGGCCGCATCGACCCAACGAGCCTCGACGACTACCGTGCCCACGGCGGCTATGAGGCCCTCACGCGCGCGATCGAGATGGGTCCGGCCCACGTGGTCCAGGAAGTCATCGCCTCCAATCTCCTGGGACGAGGCGGGGCCGCGTTCCCGACCGGTCGCAAGTGGGCGGCGGTAGCCGCCGCACCGGCCAGGCCGAAGTACATCGTGTGCAATGCGGACGAGGCCGAGCCGGGCACGTTCAAGGACCGAGTGCTCCTCGAGGAGGACCCGTTCCTGATCGTCGAGGCGATGACGCTGGCCGGCTTCGCGACCGGCGCGGAAGTCGGCTACCTGTATGTCCGTGGCGAGTACCCGCTCGCCCAGGCCCGCATCGCCAACGCGGTCGCCCGGTCGCGCGAGGCCGGCCTGCTCGGCCCGAACGTCATGGGTGCCGGCTTCGCCTTCGATGTCCGGATTCGGCGCGGCGGGGGCGCGTACATCTGCGGCGAGGGGACGGCCCTGTACGAGTCGATCCAGGGCAATCGCGGCGAGCCGCGCAACAAGGCAGAGCGCTCCACGACGGCCGGGCTGTTCCACAAGCCCACCGCCATCAACAACGTCGAGACGCTTGCGAACGTCCCGATGATCGTCCTGATCGGCGGCGCGGCCTACGCCGCCATCGGCACGGGGCGTTCGACCGGCCCGAAGCTCTTCGCCGTGTCCGGCCACGTGGCACGACCGGGCGTTTACGAGGTCCCGTTCGGGGTCACCCTCCGCGAGGTCATCGCGCTCGCGGGCGGCGTGCCGGGTGGTCGCGCGATCCGGGCCATCCTCGTCGGCGGCGCGGCTGGCTACTTTGTCGGGCCGGATTCGCTCGACGCGCCGCTCACCTTCGAGGGAACCCTCGCCATCGGTGCAGCCCTGGGCTCGGGCGCGGTGATGGTCTTCGACGAGACCACGGACCTCGTGGGCACGCTCCGCCGGATCGCCGAGTTCTTCCGCGACGAGTCGTGCGGACAGTGCGTGCCGTGCCGGGTCGGGACCGTGCGACAGGAGGAGATCCTCGCGCGGCTCGCGGCCGGCCGGCCGAACGGATCGGCGGCGGGCGAACTCGCCCTCCTCCGCGACCTCGGCCGGGCGATGCGCGACGCGTCCATCTGCGGCCTGGGCCAGACCGCCAGCAGCGCGATCGAGAGCGCGCTTCTCCTGCCCGAGGTGATCTTCTCATGAGCGCCCAGCCGAACCAACCTGCGACGGCGCCCAACCCGATCCTGCTCAACCCGCCGGCGCGGCCGAGTCGCCCGCCGGCGGCGCCACCCGCGCCGGCCGTGCCGCCGGTGACGGTGACGATCGACGGGCATCCGGTCGAGGTCCCCGCCGGTTCGACGATCCTGGACGCATGCCGGTCCGAGGGGATCGACACGCCGACCCTGTGCTACGCCGAGAACATCGAACCGGCGGGCGTTTGCCGAGTCTGCGTCGTCGAGGTTGGTGGCGGACGGGCACTGGTCCCCGCTTGCTCGCGCAAGATCGAGGCCGGGATGGACATCCAGACGGACTCGGACCGGGTCCGTCACTCGCGACGGCTCGTCCTCGAGCTCCTCGGGTCGTCGGTGGACATCGGTCTCACCGGTCCGTCCGTGCCTGATGGATCGATCGCTGCCTATGCCGAGCGGTACGGGGCGGACCCCGCTCGATTCGGGCCGCCGGCCTCGCCGGCAAAGGCCGGCGAGCGAGACACTCTCCAGGCGGGTCATCATCACGTCCCCGACGGCGCACCAGTTGCGGCCACCGTCGCCCAACCGGTGAAGATCGACAACAACCTGTACGTCCGCGACTACGCGAAATGCATCCTCTGCTACAAGTGCGTGGACGCGTGTGGCGTGGACGCTCAGAACACGTTCGCCATCGCCGTCGCGGGGCGCGGCTTCGATGCCCGGATCTCGACCGAATGGAATGTCGGCCTGCCGGACTCGGCGTGCGTCTACTGCGGCAACTGCATCGGCGTCTGCCCAACCGGCGCGCTCATGTTCACGTCCGAGTTCGAGATGCGCGCCGCCGGCACCTGGGACGAGTCCGCCCAGACCGTGACGGACACGATCTGCCCGTACTGCGGGGTCGGATGCACCGTGACCCTCCACGCCCAGGACGACAGGATCGTGAAGGTGACGTCACCGACCCACTCATCGGTGACCGAGGGCCACCTCTGCATCAAGGGCCGCTTCGGCTTCGAATTCGTCAACAAC
>JBCLDE010000036.1:0-22389 GCA_038915165.1 Candidatus Limnocylindrales bacterium | reverse complement strand
CGGCGCAGGAAGTCCTCGTCGATCTCCAGATCCTCGGGCTCCGGGGCGGCCGCGGCCACCCAGCAGGACGCCATCGACCTCGCGAACGATGGGCGGATCAGGGCCAACATCTACAGCCACTATCCGCTCGAGCAGGCCGCCGATGCGTTCGCCGTCCTGCTGCGACGCGGCAACCAGGGCAAGGTCATCCTCGATGTCGCCGCCCCGGCGGACCCGCCGCGCTAGAGGGCGCTCGCGGCCTCCGTGGCGTGCCTCGACGTCGGGCCGTGGAGGAACCGGAGCGCGAGCGCCACGCACACGACCTGCAGCGCCGCGGCGCCCACGAACGGGATCCCGAAGCCGTAGGCCGTGATCAGGATGCCCCAGATCGCTCCCCCGATGCCGTACGCGATCGCGTAGCCCATCGAGAAGGTCGCCATCCCGACGCCGGCACGGCCGGCCGGCATGCGGTCGATGGTCGCCGCCGCGATCGCAGGGTTCACGATCGCGGACGCGAAGGCGAAGGCACCCGCGCCGATCGAGAAGGACAGCCAGCTGCCACCGACCACGGCGATCAGCAGACCGGCCGCGCCCAGGCAGCTGCCCAGGATGATGGTCCGGCGACGGCCGAAGCGGTCGGACACCTGGCCGGTCAGGAGCTGCACGACCACCAGGATCACCCCGTACATCGGGAAGTACGCAGCGAGCACCGAGTCAGGCTCACCGATGGCCCGCGCGTAGACCGGCGCGAAGGCGAGGAACAGCGTCTGCCCGGTCATGAAGGACGCCAGGATGAGCATCGTCGGCACGGCCGACGGTTCCACCAGGCGGTTGGCGACGCCCCGGAGACGGGAGATCGGCGCGGGTTCGGCATTCGCGGACGCGGTCGTCTCCGGTGTCGCCGGCGGAGCCTGGACCATCCTCCGCAGCACGGTCGCGGCGACCAGGCCCCCGGCCGCGAACGCCGCTGCGAGGAGGAACGGGGCTTCGCGGCTGACATCGGTATAGAGGGCCAGGCCGAGCGGCGGCCCGAGCAGCAGCCCCAGGGCCCACATGACGTTGAAATAGCTGCTGGCCTGGCCACGCTTCGCTGCCGGCGCCAGGCGAACCAGGACGACGTTGTTGGCCGTGCCGTACATCGCCCAGCCGAGCCCCTGGGCGAAGCGCGCGATCGGGAGCACGATAGCGGATGGCACGAGGAAACCGATCGGCGCGAGGAAGAGCAGCACGCCACCGAGCTGGTGGATAAACCCATGACCGATCCGGTCGATCCGGCGGCCGATGAGCGGCCGCATGACCAGGGACGGGATCGCGTAGATCGCGCCGACGAAACCCACCAGCGCGGCGTCGCCGCCCCGGTCGAGGATGAGCAGCGGCAGCGTCGCCTGGGTCAGCGACTCGGCCGACCAGCCCAGCGCTACGGCCACCAGGAGCGCGACCATCGGACCGGTCAGGAGTCGCGCGGGGGGATCGGTCGGCGGCACGGCTCACTCGGTCGAGGTGGACAAGAAGGACGTGGCAGGCCACGCGACCCGAGAACATGTATACATGATTCAGGGCTCGCCGGAGCGTCAGTCGCGGACGGCGACGACCGCCTCGATCTCGACCGGCAGATCGAACGGGAGCTCCGCGACGCCGATCGCCGAGCGGGCGTGCCGCCCGATCTCCGGCCCGAACACCGCCACGAGCAGGTGCGAGCAACCGTCGATGACCTTGGGCATGGCCACGAACCCGGGTGCCCCGTTGACCATGCCGAACACCCGCAGGACGGCGGTGACCCGCGACAGACCCCCGAGCTCCTGGGCCAGCGTCGCCAGCAGCCCGAGTCCGGCCTGCCGGGCCGCGTCGTACGCCTGCTCGATGGTGAGGTCCGCACCGACCTTGCCGGTCGGACGGCGACCCTGTGCATCGGGCGCCGGACCGTGGCCCGCGAGGTAGACGAGCGATCCGTGTCGCCGGGCGCGGACGTAATCGCCGCGCGGCTCGCTCAGCATGGGCAGCTCCAGGCCGAGGGCGCGCAGGCGGTCTTCGGGTGTCATGCCGTCCGTCATGTTCCCCATCCTACCGGCCGGGCGCCGACCGTCAGCTGCGCTGCCGCCAACCCGCCGCCACGGCCGCGCTGATCGCAACGGTCAGTCCGGCCGTGGCGAGGACCGCCGCCGTGCCGGGCAACAATGTGACGGCGGTGGGCATGACCGACGACTTCGAGGTCGCGGTCGAGGAAGGCGCCACGATCGTGCGGGTCGGTCGCGCCCTGTTCGGCGATCGCCACCACTGACCACCAGGGCGGCCAGGGCTGGTCCGGGGACGGGGGCCGGCCCGGGGGGCGGCAAGCGCGGGGCGGCCCTGGTACTTCCCGCGGAGTGAATGCCCGGCTGTTCCCCGGCCCCCGGCCCCGGCCGGCTCCGCCCGTTCCCGGTCCGCGGCCGTTCCCCCCGGGAACACTTTTCGCATGAGTCCCTCGTGGTGCACCGCCCAGACTGTCATGAACTGCAGTCTGGGGATCGGTCCACGAGGCGTTCATCACCATTCCGTTCCCAGGCGGAACATCGGCCTGGGAACGGGCGGCCGGACCCTCCGCGCCGACCCCGCGATGTCGAGATGCCCCGATGAGGCTGGCTCATCAAGGACGGCCTTAGGGCCTGCGCACGAATAAGCTAGATAAGTGAGGCTGGTGCCGCTAGGCGTTCGGCATGGTGGTCGAGGCAGTCGTGGTGGGCGCGGTGCAGCGTCGGATCACCGCGCTGTGGCCACATCTGAGTGAGCGCCAGCGTCGGCTGCTGCTGGGGGCCGAGGCGCGCGAACTGGGCTGGGGCGGTGTCTCGGCGGTGGCCCGAGCGGCCGGGGTGTCGCGCACGACGGTGACCGTCGCGCTGGCTGAGGTGGAGTGTCCGCCGGAGCTGGCGGAGGGTCGCTCGCGTCGGGCCGGTGGTGGGCGGAAGAGCGCGGTCGAGAAGGACCCCGCGCTGGCGGCGGCGTTGGACGCCCTGGTGGACCCGGCGACCCGCGGAGACCCGGAGTCGCCGCTGCGCTGGACGTGCAAGTCGACCCGGACGCTCGCCGCGGCGTTGACCGCCGCGGGGCATCCGGTCTCGGACCGCACGACCGCGGCCCTGCTGCAGCGGAGCGGGTACAGCCTGCAGGCGAACGCGAAGACCAGGGAGGGCCGCCAGCATCTGAGACCGGGACGGCCAGTTCCGCCACCTCAACGCTGCCGTCCGCCGGTTCCTGCGTTCGGCTGACCCGGTGATCAGCGTCGATACCAAGAAGAAGGAGCTGGTGGGAGCCGACCCCGGCTACAAGAACAACGGCCGGGAGTACCAGCCCAAAGGCCGGCCGGTCCGGGTCGGGGTGCACGACTTGCCCGACCCGCAGATGCCCAAGGCCGTCCCGTACGGGATCTACGATCTGGCGGCGAACACCGGCTGGGTGTCGGTTGGCTGCGACGGGGACACCGCGGCGTTCGCGGGAGAGGCGCCGCGGTCCGCGCCCCGTTGCATCAGGCGAGGGCCCTCCTCGCGGCGAGATATGCGCGCACGGACTCGTATGGCCGGTGTCGGCACCATATCAGCCCTGCTCACTGCCTTGGCTGCTCTGACCGAGCGTGGATCTCCGGTGCTGGACCGTTCTCCACCCACGAAGCCACGAAGCGTCGGCCTTACGAGTCCGTGGATGCATAGGCGGCCAGATGAAGTCGTCCGCGTGGGTCCAACGTCCGCGTGGGTCCAGCCGCCATGCAGCCGCCATGCAGCTCGGCGTCGACCGGCTGACGCTGCCGCAGCTCGGTCAGGGGTCGGTGGCCGGCTCATCGGGTCGGCCGTCGGCGGCCGGGCCGCCGTCGGCCCGGCCGCCGTCGGCCCGGCCGCCGACGGCCCCGGCCCCGGGGGCCGCCGCCGAGGCCGTCGTCGTGTTCGTGGTCGTACGTTGCTCGCGAAGCCCGACCCACGAAACGACGGCGCCCACGACCAGCAGGGCCGCGCAGATCAGTGCCACGAGGTGGAACGCCTGAATGGAAGCATTCGTCGATGCCAGCGCAAGCTCCGGCAGCGTGCCCGTCGGTGGCCCGTTGAGCGGCTGGAAGGCGGCACGGACTTCCGGGGAGCTGGTGGCCAGGCTTGGCGCAAGCGAGCCGAGCACGTTGTAGAACGCCGCGCTGACGACGATGAAGATGATCGCCCCCATCAATGGCGAACCGACGCGCGATATGGAGTTGTTGATGGCCGACGCCAGGCCGGAGAACCGGCCGGAGACCGAACCCATCAGCATGGTCGTCAGCGGCGCCACCACGAGCGAGATGCCGATCCCGAAGAGGAGGACGGCGGGCAGCACGTCGATCAGCACATCCACCGGCGGGACGAGCGTCGACGGCTCCTGGATGGACGCCATCCAGGGATCCGAGTCGGCAGGCAGCCGGGCCCACCAGAGCAACCCGATGGCCATGATCAGCGGACCCAGAACCAGGAATCGGCGGGCGCCCAGGTGGCCGGCGAGCGTGCCGACCCGGGTGGACAGGACGGAAAGCAGGATGCCCATCGGCAGGCCGACCGCCCCGGCGCCCAAAGCCGTGTAGCCGAGGACGCTCTGGAGGACGAGGGTCTGGTAGAGGGTCGTCACGTACAACGAGCCGTAGACGAAGAAGGTGGCGAGGTTGAGGGTCACGAACACGCGCGACCGGAACAGGCCCAGTGGCACGAGCGGGTCGGGCCGCCTGGCCATCAGGATCGGGAAGGCGACAAGGGCGACTGCCCCGATCACGATGGCGGCCCAGGCTGCGCTGTCAGCCCAGTCCTTGGCCTCGCCGCGGATGAGCCCGAATGAAAGCCCGCCGATGGCCAACGCCGCGACCAGGGCGCCCAGCCAGTCGAACCTGCCGGACGCCTCAGGATCGCGCGACTCCTCGATGTGGCCGAGGGTCGCCCACAGTGCGACGATGAGCAGCGGTACGTTGATCAGGACGGCGATCCGCCAGCCGATGGTGTCGACCAGGATCCCACCCACGATCGGGCCAAGGACGAAGAGCGCGGATGTCGATGCGGCCCAGATGCCGAAGGCCCGGCCACGCTCCGCGCCCTCGAAGGCGTGGGTGATGAGGGCGAGCGAGCCGGGGATCAGCAGTGCGCCGGCAGCGCCCTGGAGGAGACGGAAGATGACAAGCCACTCGAGGGTCGGCGCCAGGCCGCACAGCACGGACGTCGCTGCGAAGCCGATCAGGCCCAGGCCGTAGATCCGGCGGCGGCCGTAGTGGTCGGACAGGGCACCGGCCAGGATGAGCAGGGCGGCCAGCACGGCAAGGTAGCCGCTGACCACATAGTTCTGCCCTTCCAGGACACCGACCAGGGAGGCGGGTAGCTCCTGACCGATACGCCTGAGGGCGACGTTGACGATCGTGCCATCGAGGAAGACGGCACCGGAGCCGATGACCGTGGCGACGAGAGTCCAGCGTTGGCGGGAGGTCAAGCAGGGGCTCCGGGAGGGTGACGGCGCACCGATCCGGGCGCGTGTCGCCAGTGTTGCAGCGTCCAAGGGGTTCGGGCAAGGAGCGGGATAGACTCTCCGCCATGCCCGGACCTGTGGCGCTCATCGGCGCCGGTGAGTTCCTCCCTGCCATGGCCGAGTTCGATGCGGGCCTGCTCGCATCGACCGGTCGTGCGCGCCCTCGTGTCGCGATCCTGCCGACTGCTTCCTACCCCGACGGCGAAGCGGTCTTCGCGCGCTGGGCGGCGAGGGGCGTCTCTCACTTTGGCGCGCTAGGCGCGGAGGTCGAGCCCGTCCTGTTGCGCGATCGGGCGGGGGCGGACGACCCGGCCGCTGTCCAGGCGATCGGCGAGGCGGACCTCGTCTACCTGTCAGGCGGCAAGCCGGCATACCTGATGGGCGTGCTGGATGGCAGCGCGGTCGGGCGTGCCATCGCCGAGGCGCACGAGCGAGGTGCCGTCCTGGCGGGCTGCTCGGCAGGCGCGATGGTCCTCGCCGGCCATACATTCGACTTCCGCGTTCGCCTGGCACCCTGGCCGCTGCGCTGGCGACAGGGCCTGGGGTTCGTCCCGGGCACGTTGGTCGTACCGCACTACGACGCCCATCCGGAGGCGCTGTCCGCTCTTATCGCGCTCCAGGCGCCGCGCGGGTCGGTGGTCCTGGGCATCGACGAGGAGACGGCCGTCGTAGGCCGTGATGGGTCGTGGCAGGTCCACGGCCGGTCTCGGGTGACCATCTGGCGCGGCCACCGGCGCGATCGCTACCGGGCGGGCGAGACCTTCCGGATCTGAGGACGAGGCCGCATGCTTATCGACGTCGCGCTGCAGTCCGCCGATCAGGCCGGCTTGACGGTCCGGAAGCAATCGGAGCAGTAGACCGGGCGGTCCATCCGTGGCTTGAACGGAACTTGTGCCTGGTTGCCACAGGAGGAGCACAGGACGGCGAAATACTCGCGTACGGGGCGGTCATCACCACGTTCGTAGCCGCGTGGGCCGCCGATGTCGCGGACATCGTAGCCATCGTCGCGGCTGGCGCGGCGACTCGCTCGGCAGCTCGTGCAGCGCTTCGGGTCACTGACGAACCCCTTCTGCACGTAGTACTCCTGATCGGCGGCAGAGTGGATGAATCCCACCCCGCAATCCACGCAGTCCAGGGTTCGATCGATGTAGGTCATGGTGCTCCTCCGAGGCGCGCTGGTGTTCCAGGTGCACCTCGCGGGCAGCCGCATCGAAGTCGGGGATGCGCTGTCTGGCGAAGGAAGCCGGGGCCGCGCGACCCAAGGTGTCGATGTGGATCCCTGCATCGGGGCGCACCGGGTTCGTGATCGCGAGGATACAACGGCTGCTCGATTCGAGCTGTTGCGGGCTCGTCCGCCACTCCGGCGCGACCGCTGGAACCGTTGGCCGGCGCCCCGTTGGCTGGCGCCCCCATGGGCCGTTCCTTGCCGGCCGGTGTGACACTGTACCTGTCACAATGCCGAGCGAGATTGGGATCGGCGAGCGGGGAGTCATGGGGGCGCCTCGCTCGCACTGCTGACTCCCAGACATCGTCGGGACCGAGACCAACGACGGAGGCCAGCCGCACCGGATGCTCAGGCTGATCCACACGGCAGACGTTCACCTGGGCGCGCGCCACGACGACCTCGGGGAGCAGGCGGCTGCCCAGCGCGAGCGCCAGTTCGCGGCGTTCAAGGCCGCTATCGATCTCGCCCTGGTCGAGAAGGTGGATCTCTTCCTCATCGCCGGCGACCTGTTCGATTCCAACGTCCAGCCCCGCCGCTCCGTGGAACGCGTCGCGGCCGAACTCAAGCGCCTGGTCGACGCCCGGATCCGGACGGTCCTCATCCCGGGAACCCACGATGTCTACGACCGGGCGTCCATCTACCGTGCCTACGATCTGGCCGGCCTGGCGGGCAGTCAGCCCGATGACGACATGGTCACACTCCTGGTCCCGGAACGCCCGTCGGTCCATCTGACGGCCTGCGACGTCGTCGTCCACGGCCCGGTCTTCGCGACGAAGCGCGCTCCGCACAGCCCGCTCCAGGGGCTCGACGCCAGGGCGGACAGGTCCACCGCGAGCTGGAGCATCGGTCTGGTCCACGGCTCCATCGCGATCCCCGGAAAGACGGAGCACGACGAGGTCGTGATCACGACGGAGGAGATCGCCGCCACCGGTCTGCACTACCTGGCCCTCGGACACTGGCATTCGGCCCAGACCGGCAAGGCGGGTGGCGTGACCTATGCGTATGCCGGCGCCCCGGAGCCGATCGCGCTCGACCAGGATCGGGCCGGCAAGGTCCTGCTTGTCGAGCTGGAGGGCGAAGGCGCCACGCGCACCGTCTCGATCCGCGAATGCCAGGTCGGCCGAACCCGCTTCGAGAAGACCGAACTGGATGCCGGTGCGCTGACCACCCAACCCGCGCTGGTCGAATCGCTGCGCGGCCGGGGCGATCCGGACCTGGTCCTCGATGTCCGCCTGGTCGGTGTCCGACCCGACGAGCTGGACCTGGACCTCGACGAGATCGAATCGGCACTCGCGGCCTCCTTCCTCAAGGTCCGCGTCCGCGATGCGTCCGTGCCCGCCTTGACAGAGGGGATGCTGCCCTCGCCCGACACGATCGCCGGGGCCTTCATCCGTGACCTCGAGAGCAGCATCGCCGAGCTGGAGGCCGCCGGGTCCGCGGTCGAGGCCGCCGAGCAGCGCGACGCACTCCGCCTTGGCCGGCTTCTGCTGGGTGGTCACGAGGTCTCCCTGTGAGGGTCCGCCGGTTGAGCCTCCGGGATTTCCGGCGCTATCGCACCCTCGATATCGACCTCGCTCCGGGCCTGACCGTCATCCGTGGCCCGAACGAGGCGGGCAAGACGACGGTCCAGCGCGCCCTGGAACTCGCCCTGACCCGGCGAGCGACGAGCACCGCCGCGGAGATCGAGACCCTTCGCCGCTGGGGTGCGCCGACCGAGGCTCGCTCGATCATCACCGTCGAATTCGAGCAGGACGACGAGGATGGCCGCAAGCTGGGCACGCTCGAGAAGACATTTGCGGGCTCGCGCGGGACCGTCCGACTCGACTACGACGGCCAGGTCATCAGCGACCCGACCCTCGCCGACCAAGTCATGGCCGAGCTGACCGGCATCCCGACCGAGGGATTTTTCCGCTCGACCGCGTCCGTCCACCATTTCGAGCTGAGCGACCTGTCGCGTGACGAGGGCGCCCTGCGCGACCGGTTGCAGGCCTCCATCAGCGGAGCGGATCGTGGCACGAGCCGGGCCAGGAAGAAGCTGGAGCGAGCGCTCCACGACCTGAACACCCGCGGCGAGCGCAACCCGGGCCGCCTCAAGACGGCCGAGCAGGCCGTGGCCCAGGCGAAGGCCGCCCTGGACCACGGTGACCTTGCGCTGGCCCAGCTGGAGCGCGATCGCGACGCCCTGTCGGCCGCCCGCGACCGTCGCTCGGATGCCGAGGTTGCCCTGGCCGAGCGGCGGAGCCTCCTCGACAAGGCCCGCCAGGCCGAGCGGATCGGCGCCGAACGTGGCGTCGCCTCGGAGCGCTACGAGCGCTACCGGCAGGCCGTCGACGTGGCTGCCGAGATCAACGTGCTCGCCGGCTCCCATCCGTCGCTCAACCCGTTGCCCGTCATCAGGACCGCGGTGGAGCGCCTGCGCGTCCTGGACCGCCGGATCCACGAACTGCAGGCACTCCTCTCCGGTGAGGTGGAGGTCCAGTTCGAGGTCGCGCCGGAACCCACCTGGCAGCCGCTGTCGCGCTGGTCGGTGGCGCTCGTCGCCATCGGCCTCGTGCTGGTCGGCGGCACGCTCGGGCTGGAGCTCGTGGGCACCGCCGATCCCGGCATCCTGATCCAGGCACTCGGCGCCCTCATCGTCCTCGTCGGGTTCGTCCTGGCCGCCGTCGCGCTCTGGCTGCGACGGAGCGCGAAGCTCCAGACCCAGATGCGCGATGTGGAGATCGACCGGCGCCTGCGCGGTCGCTCCGAGATGGAAGCGGAATTGCGCCTCGCCGAGGCGAACGTCCAGGGTCAGCTGGGCGCCTTCGGACTGACCGATCTGGCCGCGATCGAGGGACTGCTGGCGGCGGAGGAGGCCCACGTCGCCCAGATCGAACGACTGACCGCCCAGCTCGACGGGCTCGTCGGCAAGGAGCCGGTGGCCAACCTTGTCAACATGCGCGACACGGCCGCCCTTGAGATCGCCCAGAAGTCGAGCGCGCTCGAGGCGTTGGGGCCGATCGCCAAGGAGCCGCGGGCGCGTGAGCGGTTGGAGGTCGAGGTTCGCGATCAGGAAGGAGCGCTGGAGCGTGCCCGTGACGACGAGGCGAACGCACGGGCTCGGGTCGAGGCCAACGCGGTGGATGCCGAGCAGGTCGCGGCCCAGGCGGAGCGCGTCGCGGTCTGGCAGGAACAACTGGCGGCCCTGCAACGCCGACAACGCGTCTTCGACGTGACACTGCAGGCGATCGAGCGGGCCGAGGTGGCGACGATGAGGACCGCCACCCGGTACCTCGAGGAACACATGGTGCGTGACCTCGCGACCGTGACCGGCGGTCGCTATCGCCGGGTCCGAGTCGACGATCGCTCGCTGGATATCGAGGTCCACGCCCCGGAGAAGGGCGAATGGGTCCACGTCTCATCGCTGAGCCAGGGCACCGTCGATCTCGTCTACCTGGTGGCGCGCCTCGGACTGGTCCGGCTGGTGACCGGTGACCGCCGCCCGCCGCTCGTCTTCGACGATCCGTTCGTGACACTCGACGATACCCGGGCGGCCCGTGCGCTGGACCTGCTCAAGGCGGTCGCTTCGGACTTCCAGGTCATCTACCTGACGACCTCTCCGCGCTACGACAAGGCCGCCGACGAGGTCGTCGAGTTGGCCGGCCCGACCGCCGTCGATGGCGATGGGACGGACGCCGTGGTCTCACAGGCGGCACCAGCTGCAGCCGGCAAGTCAGAGCGTCCCGCCTGAACGATCTCGTCGGCGCCCAGACGGCGACCGTCATCCTTGGCCTCGCCTCTGCGCTGACGTGGGGCGCGGCCGACTTCGGTGGCGGCCTGCTGACCCGACGGGCGCCCGTCTTCGGCGTCGTCTTCGTTTCCCAGCTGGTCGGGATGGCCATCGCACTCGTCCTCGCGATCGTCCGCAGCGAGACCGCTCCGACGACGGCCGATCTCGCCTGGAGCCTGCTTGGCGGGCTGGCTGGCGGGATCGGGATCACCGCCTTGTACCAGGGGTTGGCCGTCGGCCGGATGGGCGTCGTCGCCCCGGTCACCGGCGTCATCGCGGCGCTCATCCCGGTCACGGCCGGCATCGTGCTGGAGGGCATCCCGGCGCCGCTGGTCCTCGTCGGTATCAGCCTTGCCGTCGCCGCGGTCATCCTCGTCTCGCGGGTCCGTGACGATCGAGCGGCCCCGTCCGGGCTCGGTCTTGCCCTCACGGCGGGCGTCTCGCTCGGGGCCTTCGGCGTCGTCGTGGCCCAGATCAGCGAGGGCCACGCGTTCGGTCCGCTCGCGATCATCCGGGCGACGGAGGCGGTCCTCATCGGCGCGGTCATCGTGATCAGCCGGTCTGCCTGGCGACCGGAGCGACGCCTCTTGCCGGCCCTCTCCGCCGTCGGGGTGCTGGACATGGCCGGCAACGGCGCCTTCATCCTGGCGGTCCAGTCTGGCACGCTGGCCGTGGCCGCCGTGCTGTCGTCGCTCTACCCGGTGACGACGGTCATCCTGGCGGCGATCTTTCTGCGCGAGCGGGTGACGCGAACGCACGCGGTCGGTATCGGGCTGGCTGTCGGGGCCATCTTCTGCATCGCGGCCGGGAGCACGTAGACTCCGGTCAGGCTGGCCTCGGCACCAGCGCCGACGAGGCCTCCGCGTCGATCGACGCGGAGAGATCCTCCTCCTGGGCCATGTGCAGTCGGAGGATCGCGTCCAACCCGTACAGGGCGCGCTGCAGATCGTTCCGGTCCTCGGCGGTCGTCGCCTGGACCGCGACCAGGCCATCCGGCCCGTTCCGGTGAGCGCCCCGGAGCACGTAGACTCGACGGGACCCACCGACCGGCTTCCAACGGAGACCGCCATGACCGACATGCCGCCCGATATCGCGACCGAGGCCGTCTGGCTCGTCGAAGCGACGTACGCCCCCGATGCCGCCGAAGCCCACGTCCCGTTCCGGGCGCGCCACCTGGCCCGGATCGCGGAGCTCATGGAGGCGGGCGTGGTCATCGAGGCCGGCGCCTACCTCGACGTGTCGGCGTCGGTGATCCTGCTGCGGGCCGCCGACGAAGGGGCCGCACTGGAGATCGCCCGGGGCGACATCTACATGGCCAACGGCGTCTGGGTCGAGGTCCGGGCGCGTCCATTCGGGCGGATGGTCAGGTCGGGCTCCGCCGGATCCTGACCTCCTCCACCTCGCGTGCGTCGCGCAGCACCACGACCTGCCCGAAGCCCTCCGCCAGCAGGCCGCCGCCCGGGCCGTCGAGCGACGTTCGGAGTCGACCGAGATGGCGGCGGACGACCGCCTCATCGACCACCCGCCCCGCCCGCCCGGCGTTCCGTGCCAGGACCACGGCCGGTGGCAGGTCCAGCACGATCGCCAGGCTCGGTACGGCGGCTGCGTTAGCCCGGGCAAGCAGCGCGCGGCGAGCGCGCGGCTCCACGTTCGTCGCATCGACGACGGTCAGCAGTCGGTCCCGAAGGCGCCGATCAAGCTCGCGATGGAGTCGCCCGAAGGCGGCGTTCGTGGCGTGCTGGTCTGCCTCGTCGCCGGAGATCAACGCCCGGAAGGCATCTGACGACAGGATCTCCGATGGTCCGAAATGGCGTGCCGCGAACGTGCTCTTGCCGCTGCCGGCCGCGCCGATCACGATCACCACGCTCGGGTCGGGGATGACGATCTCGGTCACATCGGCGGTCTATGCCGCGGCACGCCGGACCTCGTAGCCGCCACCCTCGGCCGCGCGAATCTCGTAGACCGGCTGGTCGTACAGTGCCGGACCGCGGCGGACGTGGCCATCGGCCAGCCGGTAGCGCGCCCCATGCCACGGGCACTGGATGCAGCCGTCCACGACCGTGCCCTCGGGGAGTGGGCCGCCGGCGTGGGCGCAGACGGCATGCAGGGCGTGGACGGTGTCGCCGATCCGGATGAGCACGAGGTCGTTGATGCCGGCCTTCGCCTTCGTCGGGGTCGCCTCAGGGAGCGTCATGAGGTCGGTCACATCGCCGGTCTCCAGCCGGATCCATTTCGTCCCTGAGCCGCGGAACGCGTGGCGGCTGACCATGTTCCCGAACAGGTAGACGACATCGCCACCGACATAGGCCCCGGCTGTCACGATCAGGAATCCGATGATCGACAGGACGATCGGGACGGTCCGGTCGGCCGGGTTCGCGACGCGCACGATGAGCGAGAGGATGACGACGAGCAGGCCGACGACCATCAGCGTCGAGTGGATGGTCGCGCGGACCCGGGCGGCGCCATCGGTATCGACATAATCGGCGGCGCCGGAGGCCGCGGCGGCCAGCATGAACAGGATCGTCGCGACGAGAGCGATGTCGGCGGCGGCCGGTTGGCGAAACAGGTCCAGCACGACCGAGAGGAGGAGCGTGCCGATCGGGATGTCCGTCCAGGCGGCATGTAGTGGGTGGCCGAGCCAGACGCCGCTGAGGGCGTCCTTGAGCGGTCGGATCGGCCGGAAGAGGGCGCTCAACCAACGCTTGTTGAAGTCCCCGAGTGGCCGTGCCCATCCGTCCTGCGCGGCGATCAGTCGACCGATCCAGCGACCCATGTGACACCTCTGCGATGAGTGTATCCACAGGCCGTCCACAACGGCGGCAAGTTCGGGGATAAGTGTGGCGCGTCTCGCCCGACATTCGTGGACAAACGCCTTGTCGTGGCCCGACCCTCCGTCGTACATTCCGTCTTGCCCGAAGGGGCAGGTTGAACCGCCAGACCGGTTCGAGGAGCGATCCTCGGGACGGTCCCGGGAACCAGGTTCGCAGGCCGCAAGGCCGGCGAGCGAGGGACCCGGCGACGATCAGGGACTGCGGACTTGTTCGCAGCCGCTGGACCCGGCGACCGGAGGTCCCCACCAGTTCCTTCGGGCGCTTCCGTGTCCGCCGCCCGCGGGTCGTCCATCCACCCGCAGGTCGTCCATCCGCCCGATCATTCGCGCGGGGACTGCGGAGGCTGGTCTGCCGTTCGGCGTGGCTGGGTATGCGCCGCTGGGACTCGTATGGCCGACCGACCCGCCTGCCAGGCCACAAATCCTGTCCCGCGCCCTTCTCCCATGACCGTTCCGGCCGGCCATCAGGCGTGGACGCGATCTTTCGAGGCCCCCCGGTGGGGTAGAACGGCCACACGAGTCCAGGGATGCATATCTGGCCACGTCTACAGCGCGGCGGCGCCCGCGGGTACGCTCGCCGGCCCCGCGCCGCTGCGGCGTCTCTTGCCGCGCTGCGCGACCTGATCTGCGACGTCGGCCTGTCGGGTAGGCTTCCGCGGATGCCCGCCGTGCCTGAACGTCGCCGAACCGCCCGACGCCGATGCGCCCGGTGGACGGCCCGCCTCGAACCGCGCCGCCCAGGATTGGCGCGTCCCCGTCGCCGTCTTCTGGGTGACCTCCATGGTCGAGGCGATGGGCGTCAGCCAGATCTTCGCCCTGCTGCCGTCGTACCTCGGGCAGATGGGCGTGGCGCACACGGACCGGCTCGCGTTCATCGGGCTATTCAGCTCGCTCGTCTTCGTCGTCGGGCTCCCGCTCGTCCCGCTGTGGGGCGTGTGGGCCGACAAGTACAGCCGAAAGGCCGTGATCATCCGGAGCGCGCTCGTTGAGGCCGTCGTCTTCGCCGGCGTGGCGCTCTCGCACGAACCGTGGCAGCTCGCGCTGTCGATGCTCCTGATCGGCTTCCAGCTCGGCAACACGGGGGGTCATGCTTGCTGGCATCCGCGACGTCGTGCCGCTCCGTCGGCTGGGCAAGACCATCGCCATCTTCGGGGCCGCCGGGCCCATCGGGCTCGCGCTCGGTCCGACCCTGGCCGGTCTCCTCATCGATGGGTTCGGGTGGTCGTTGTCGGCGGTCTTCTGGTCGTCGGCCGTCCTGTCGATCGTGACCGCGCTCCTGGTCGCCTTCGGTTCGCGGGAGATCAGACCGGAGGTCGTCCCGACTGGCCGGGTCATAGACCTGGCGTTCGGGGCCGTCCGGGGCGTCCTGGCCGATCCCGTGGTGCGCCGCATCTTCCTCATCTTCGGGGTCTCGTACCTCGCGACCCAGATGAGCCGGCCGTACATCCCCGTCCTCGTCGAGGGACTGGCCGGCCAGGGCCCCGGACTTGCCTCGTCGATCGCCCTGGTGATGGGTACAGCCGCCCTCGTCGGTGGCCTCATCTCGCCATTCGGCGGGGCGATCGGCGACCGGATCGGATTCCGGCCGGTCCTCGTCGTCGCCCTGGCCGGCGCCGGCGTCGGGCTGCTGCTCATGCCACTCGTGTCGTCGGTCGGCGCGCTGGCCCTGGTGGCGGTCGTGCTGGGCGCGGCCACCGTCAGCGCGATGGTCTTCGGCCTGCTCGCCCTGGAGGTCCCGGCGGAGCGACGCTCGGCGACGCTCAACCTGGTCTATCTGCCGCTCTACGCCGCCGGCATCGTCGGGCCGGCGATCGGTGCGGCGGTCGCCTCGCTCGCCGGGCTGGGCGGCCCGTTCGTCGTTAGTGCCATCGTCCTCACGCTGGGGGCCGCGGCGATCGCCACCCGTCGCCAGTCGCTGGCCGGGCGCGACGCGGAACCGACTCCGGAGGGCGCCGCCGGGCGCTGATCAGCCTGGCCGTCGGCGCCCGACCACGACGCCGGCGATGGCGAGGGAGACGAGCGACCCGCCCAGTCAAGCACAACGTGGCACGCAGTACCAGGATGGCGTGGAGACGGCGTCGGCCCTGGGACGCCGCCCGGTCGAGACGCCGCCCGGTCGACGCCCTCGCCCCGGCCGCCCGGTCGAGACGCCCTCGCCCCGGCCGCCCGGTCGAGACGCCGCCCGGTCGACGCCCTCGCCCCGGCCGCCGATGTGCCTGGCAGTCAACACTCACGCCCCGAACGGGCCGAACCGGCCCGGCGAGCCCTCGCTCGGCGCATCCTTGTGACTCCGAGTCACCGAACTGGGACCGCGGGGGCCACGCGCGATGGTTCGGCCCGCTGGTGTTGACTGTCAGCCACGACCAGCGTCGCGCGGTCGAAGGTGTCGCCCCACCGTGAGGCGGCGCTCGCGGACGACGGCGACTGGACACCGGACGGCCGCGCAGCGCCTCGCGGACGCCGCGCAGCGCCTCGCGCGCCGCGCTGCGCCGACGCCGACAACGGGTCGGCTAGCGGCCGCGCTCCACGACGGGGGCCAGCGCGGATTCGGTCCGCTCCGGGTCGCGCAGGATGATGACCGCGAGGAGCATCGTGAGGCCGCCATACCACAGGGCGGGGAGGGCGAGCATGCTCCCGACCGGCACCGTCCAGCGACGGTTCGTCAGGGCGCCCCAGACGATCAGCGCGATCGCGAACGGGAGCCGGACGAGGAGCGGGATGGGCACCGCGGCCCACGTCCCATCGCGGCCGGCGATGTTGACCAGCACGGCCAGCCAATCGGCCCAAGCGTTGGGGAGCGTCGCGACCGACACCACGATGATGAGCGCCGTCGCGCCCAGGGCGATGCCGAGCTGCCGCCACTCACGACGAACCGCGAACCACAGCAGGCCGACACCGGGGGTGACCTTGGTCAGGAGCACGAACGCCCAGGCCGCCGGCCAGCGGAAGCCGATGACCATCGCACTGGCCAGGAGCGGTGAGATGTTGCCACCCGCCAGCTCCAGCGTCGCCAGCAGCGCGCCGACGATGAACAGCCGCGGACCCGTCAGGAAGCGGACGGCTGCCAGCAGCAATCCCGTCCAGACGGCCATGAACCAGATCCACGGCAGGTTCGTCAACGGTGCCATCGCCTGCAGAAAGGCGGGTGAGTAGACATAGGCACCGGTCGTCATCCAGTTCGACTGGGCATACGGCGCGAGGAGACGCGGTGCCCAATAGGAGATCGCTTCCTGGCCGGTCCCCCAGGGACGTCCGAACGGTTCGGCCAGGAGGACGATGAGCAGCCAGATCGCCGCGGCCACGGCCAGGCTCCCGAGCGCCGGTCGGCGGAGCCGAGACCAGGCGAGGGCAGCCGGACGATCAGGGGCGAGATAGATGCCGGCGGGAAGGTCGGTCATGATCCTGACGTAGGCAGGTGTTCAAGGGTCCTTGCAGCGTTCGCGCGCCCGCAACAGCAGCGCGCCATCTGTGATGGCCCGGATGGATCCGTGCTGGTCTCCTGAGGTCGTTCGCGGGTCGCCCGGTGCCGGTGGCAGCGGTGCGCCCGATGGCGACGCAAGTCACCAGAGCGGGTGCTGCGACTGTACGGCATCGAGCGCATCACGTGGTTAGAACTGCGTGACATGACGGCGCGGTGCCGAATATCGCCCTGCCTCGACCGCGCGCGCGCCGACCCCTCCGGGCGGCCGATCCCGGCGCGCCGCCGGACGTCGCCGCGCCCAAGATCATCGACACGGCCGGCCTCCGCTGGATCCACATCGAGTCGCCTCGGATGGCCGATCGTGATTGGCTGGAGGCCAACTGCGAGTTCCACCCGCTCGACTACGAGGACGTCTACTCGCGGAACAACCGGCCGAAGCTGGACCAGTACGACGACTACGTCTTCATCGTCCTCCACTTCCCGCTGTTCGATAAGGACCAGGGCCGGGTGCTGACCGCCGAGCTCGACCTGTTCATGGGCCCGGACTACCTCATCACCCTGCCGAATATCCCGCTCCCGCCACTGACCGCGATGTTCGAGCGCTACCGCGAGAAGGACGATCTCCGCAAGGCGACACTCTCGAAGGGCTCCGGCTACCTCCTCTACAAGATCGTCGACACGTGCGTCGACGCATCGTTCCCGATGCTCCGCAAGATGGTACTCAAGCTCGATCGCATCGAGGACGACATCTTCGAGGGCCGTTCGTCGGAGATCGTCCGCGACATCTCCGAGGCGAAGCAGGAGATCATCAACTTCCGGCGGATCGTCCGCCCGCAGCGCGCCGTCCTGCGCGACCTCGAGCGGACGAAGCAGCGCTACCTGCAGGAAGAACTCGAGATCTACTTCGATGACATCTCCGACGCGGCGGAGCGGATCTGGGACACCCTGGAGAACTACAAGGAGGTCATCGAGGCCCTCGAGTCGACCAACGAGTCGGTGCTCTCACACCGTCTGAATGACTCGTTCCGGATCTTGCTCGGTCTCGGTCTCGGTCTCGGTCTCGGAGCGCGGCACGACCGTCAGGGCGGCGTGGGCGGAGACGGCGCTGTTGAGGCGCTTCTCGGCAGCCTGGACGTCCATCCGCGAGCGGAAGTTCTCGCGGTCCCGCTCGACGACGATCACCTTGCCGTTGAGCTTGATGCCGATCGGCCCGACCTTGACCCTGAGTGCGCCCAGGAACGTGTCGTCGTCGATCTTCTCGAACGACTCGACGCCGGGGACGCAAGCGCTGACCGCCGGAATGTCCATGAGGAAGTCCCAGGCCTTGTCCGGGGCCGCCTGAACCACGACCTTCTGATCGAGAATCACCCGCATCGCTCCATGTCCACGTCAATTGCACACGGAAGTGTACTGTGTCACCGATGAGTATCGCCCAGGTGGGGGGGGGGACGGGAGTGTTCCACCGAGTGGTGGGAATTGAGCAATGGCCCTGACCTGCGCTGACGACGCGCAGCGTCAGCGCCACCGGTGCGATTCTCAGCGTGTTCCGACCAAGGATCACGAGGAGACACCGATGACCCTCTCACAGTCTGCCCTGTCCGAGCTGCTCGACGCCATCCGCGCCGGTGGCAGCGTGGACGTCATGCGCGAGGCGGACGGGCTGCCACTCATCGTCGTCGCCGACGACACCGTCGCGGCGGCGGGCTGGCGCCACGGGATCGACGATGCCGTCACCATCCTGGCCGATCCGGACGGCGGCTGGAAGGGCGCCGTCGCGGCGCACGTCGGGGGGACGGCCGGCGACGCGATCCTCCTGCTCCTCGATCGGTTCGGTGCGCCGCGGGCCGGATCGATGGCCGCGGAGGCCGGCGGCCTGATCGACCCGTCGGACGCGGTCGAGCGGCTTCGGTTCCTTGCCTTGGAGTGCCCGGAGTGTTCCGGCGAGCTGTCCTGGCCGGCCTCGTGACCGGCGGAGCGGCACGCTGACGTGCGACGCGACGAGGTCTTCGACGCGCTCCGTGCCTGGCATGCTGAGGGTCGGCGGCTGGCGCTCGCCACCCTCGTGGGGGCGGCCGGATCCGCGCCGCGCCCGATCGGGGCCCGCCTCCTTGTCGCCGACGACGGGCGGATGGCGGGATCGGTCTCGGGCGGCTGTGTCGAAGGCGCGGTCATCGACGAGGCGCTCCGGACGATCAGCGACGGCCGCTCGCGGCTCCTCCACTACGGCATCAGCGACGAGGCATCGTGGGACGTCGGTCTCACCTGCGGTGGCGAGATCGACGTCTTCCTCGAACCGCTCGACGAGGTCCGCCTCAAGCGATTCCTGGCGGTGGCCGAGGCGGTGACCGCCGAGCGACCGGTCGCCACCGCGGCCGTCGTTCGCGGTCCGGACGCGTTGCTCGGAACCCAGTTGGCCGTCCATCCGGGTTCCCTCGACGGAACCTGGCCGCTGCCTGGTGCCGACGACCTGGTCGCTGCGATGCGCGCGGCGCTGGGGGCTGTCCGCCCCCGCTCGTCGCTCGCCACGGCGAGCGACGGCTCGACGATCTTCACGGACATCATCGCCCCGCCACCTCGGGCCTGGCTCATCGGCGCCGACCACGTCGCCGTCCACCTCGCCCGGTTCGTCGCCACGGCGGGCTTCCACCCGATCGTCGTCGACCCGCGGGCGAGTTTCGCCGATCCGGAGCGGTTCCCGGACGCGGAGGTGCGCGTCGCCTGGCCGGACGAGGTCCTCGCCGGCGAGGCGCTCGGCGGCCGGGACTACGTCGTCATCATCTCGAACGACCCGAAGATCGACGAGCCCGCCCTCGCCATCGCCCTCGCCGCGGACCCAGCCTACATCGGGGCGATCGGCAGCCGGCACAAGCAGGAGGAGCGTCGCGTGTCGCTGCTGGCGAGCGGCGTGAGCGAGGAACGCCTCCGCGACCTCCACGCCCCGATCGGGCTCGACCTGGCCGGCAACGAGCCCGCGGAGCTCGCCCTGTCGATCGTCGCCGAGCTCGTCGCCGTCCGGCGCGGCGGCACCGGTCATCCGATGCGGGAGGTCCGTCCGATCGTGACCGTCGACGCGCCACCGGCCGGTTCCGCTCGCTGAGTCAGGAGAAGCGGATCCTCGTTGCCGCGCGCCTCAGAACGGCTTCGTCACCATGAGGATGATGATCACGACGATGACGCCGGTCGTCAGCCAGCTGTACCACCACGTCCGCCGGGCGATCCGAGCGTAGGCGGCGGACGTCGGGTCGGCGGCGGCCTCGGCCCGCTGGAGCCGGACCGCGGGGGCGAAGGCGAAGATTCCGAAGGCCGCCGTGAGCACGTAGAGGACGATCGCGGTCGCGATCCAGCCCTGGTCGAACCGGTACCCGCCGCTCAACACCATGCCGATCCCTGAGAGCAGAACGACGATGTAGGCCGGGTTGGCGATCCGCTTGTCGAGCCGCCGGACGCCCTCCAGCGCCCAGACGAGCCGGTCCCGGTCGCGGCCCGCCCGATCGAGCCAGAAGACCGACGTGATGTTTGAGCCGACCGCAACGATCGCCGACAGGATGTGGACGACCTTCAACGCGAGGAAGAGGGACACGGGTTCAGGCTCCCTGACGGTCGGAACGGCGCGGTGACCGATCAATCGTATCCCGCGGTCGGGGTCGACCGGTCGAACGCCCTGTCAGGCCGCCAGGTCGCGCGGCGCCCACTGATACCAGAGCACCGCGGCGAACAGCGCGACGTTCGCCGCGAACGCTCCGACCGTGCTGAGGAACGGGCAGGCGACCGGGACCAGGACCAGCCCGATCAACGAGACGGTCGCCGACGCGATCGCCAGTGGCTGCCACCATGCCATCGGAAGCCAGCCGAAGACGGCGGCGGCAAGCGCTCCGAACCCCACGATGGCCGCCGTCCAGAGGGCGGCCGCGACCAGATTCGTCGTCGTCGCGCCGGCGAGGCCGGTCAGCAGCCACGAATCCCCGTGCCATTCCGGGTTGACGGTCGCGACTTTCGTGATCTGGAGCAGGCCCATACTGTGGCCGATCACGTGGGCCAGCAGGAGGCGGCGTGGCCATTTCGCCGAAATGCGCAGACGAGTCGAGAACTGGTTCGTAGGCAAAGTCGTCATCTGCGCCGACCTTGTGGTCAGGCTGGCCTCGGGCGGACGATCCGCTCGGGGCTGTCGGAGCATGCACGCCAGTCGAACGAGTTGGGGCTCCGTCGTCGAAGAGGCCGACTATGTCGAGCGCGAAGCTGCCTTTGCCCATGCATGACCGTTGGCCTCGCCTGTCGCCAGAAGGTGGCGTTCACCGGCTCGACGCAAGGTCGTCCAGACCAACAACGGCCCCGTAGGTTGTCCCGCGCGCACTACTCCAGCAACGCCGCGGCGCGTGACTCGAGGACCATCCGGTACCGCCCACGGAGATCGCCGGGCAGGTAGCTTCGCTCGGCGACGGCCACGGCCGTCGTGAGACTGGCCCCTGGCCGAGCAAGCACTCGGCTTGCGGCCCGCTCGGGGATGTCGCAGGCGGTCGCGAAACGGAGCCAGGCGGAGCGGTCGGCCCGCTGGTCGTCGGCCGCCAGCGGCAGACCAAGCTGCGAGTCGAGCCCCGGATACAACGCCGTGCAGACCTGGTCGTAGACGGGCGACAGCAGATGCCGGCCCTCGCGATCGGCGACGAGTGACAGGTTCTTTAGGTGCATGTCGCCGTTACCGACCCAGAATGAGAAGACAAACGTCTCGAACAGACGATAGAGGTCAGCCCCGGGTTCGGCGGAATACCCGCGAATCACGCTCGCGCAATCGTTCGCGGTCCCGTCGTATTTCGACGCCGGCGGGAGGAGTTGGAGCTGACAGAAATCCTCCTGGCGGAGTTTGCCGCCTTCTGGCGGCCGATCGTAACGTGTGATGACATAGGCAAGCGTGCCATCGGTGAGCTCGAGGAGCGTGGTGTCCGGGACTGAGAGGCCGAACTGCCGTGCGAGTTCCATCGTGAGGTGCTCGTTTTCGGGCAGAGCGGGGAACTCGGGGTCTTGGGGCTTGAGGATGAAACGTCCGCCGTTGGTCTCGAATCTGAGCGTTCGCCGCTCTGCGTAAAGCCCTAACGAGATCTTGCGCTGGACGCCCGCGAGCGAGCTGTGGCCAACGGTCGCGAGCGCGATCGTCTGCACTTCCGAGTTACGCAGGTCAAGCTGAGGCACGACATCCGAGCCGAATAAGCGCCGGGCACAGCGGGCATGGTGGCGCCCCTCACCAGGGACCGGACGTAGGCAGGCCAGGCAGGAAGCGGTCACCGCGCCGTCACCGCCGGCGAGACTGGCAGCGGCCCTGCGGGGGTGATCTCGACCGCACCAGCACAGTCCGCGCCTGTGGCAAGGAGTAGGCCGAACTCGTCGTCTTCGGCGACTTGGAGCTTGGCAATGGACAGCGCTCGGAGCCAGCCCTCGGGTAGGAGGTTCCGAAAGAACGGATGGAGTCCCCAGGTTTCGATCGGCTCGTGCGAAAGCGGAATCCGAAGGGAGACCGGGATCGCGTCAGGCGCGGCAAGGTAGTCCTCGTCGTATCGGAACGTCACGAAGCGCCGGTCCGCCGACTCCTCGAGCATGCCCACCGGCCGGCCGTCCAGGCAGACGATCCCACGCCGCGGCTCGATCACGGCTCGTCCGCGGGCCGCGGGAGGTCCGCCAGC
>JBCLDE010000035.1:0-22770 GCA_038915165.1 Candidatus Limnocylindrales bacterium | reverse complement strand
CACCATCGCGAAGCTCAGTCCGAGGCCTATCCGGGCGATGGTCGAACGACGCAATACGGCTCCAAGGTAGACAGCGACAAGGATCGGGATGGCCAGCACTGCGACCGAGGCCTTGTGCAATAGATGGGGCTCCTGCTCGTGCTCTTGGGGACGCATCGAACGCGGGGCGGGGCCGACCTCGGGTGAGCGGCCCTGGGGAGGGTAGCACCGACCGGCGCGGACGGGCAACCCCTGAGCGCGACCGGGGCGTCAAGGACGCCTCAGGGGACGGTCCCTGCAGGCCGTCGTGGCCGTTGTCGCACGCTGGCCGGGTCGACGCCCGCCAGTCCACCAGCCGGCCGGAATCGACCGTACACACCGACAGCCAGACCGCGTCGCTCAAGCAGGGTGAGTGCGGCCAGCACGCTTGCGACCGGCCAGCCGGTCGCCGCCACAAGCTCGTCGACCGTCGCTCGGCCGAGGACCAGTTCACGTCCCAGGCGGCCGGCCGCCTCACCCACTTCGGCGAGTGCCGCAGCGGCGTCGCTCGAGACGCCCGGTTGTGCCAGGTGGTCGGCCAGGCCGAGGTCGTCGATGAGCTGCGGGATCCCAGCGACGATCCGGGCACTCCCCGGGAACTCGCGCAGGAACGCCAGGCAACCAGCCGAGGCGCGCGCGTCGATCGAACCAGGCACGATGAAACACTCCCTGCCCTGCTCGAGCGCCCACGAAGCCGTGATCAACGCCCCGCTCCGCGCAGGAGCCTCGACGACGACGACCGCATCCGACAGGCCGCTGATGACCCGATTGCGGCGCGGGAATGTGCCCTTGGTCGGCTCGACGTCGGGGGCAAGCTCTGAGACGACCGCGCCACCCTTTTCGACGATCGATGACGCAAGCGCGTCGTGCGCGTGCGGATAGAGCGCGGCGTGGCCAGAGCCGATGACCGCGATCGTGGTACCACCCGCGTGCACCGCGGCTGCGTGGGCCGCGCCGTCGATCCCGACAGCAAGGCCGGAGACAACGGTCGCCCCGACGCCGACGAGGGCCGTAGCCAGCCGCGATGCGACGGCGCGGCCAGCGTCGCTCGCTCGCCGGGTGCCGACCACCGCGACCGCCGCCCGTGCCTCCAGCACGTGAGGATCGCCGAGCACGAACAGGAGGTGTGGCGGCATCTCGATGGTCGCGAGTCGGCGGGGGTAGCGCGGGTCCTCCACCGTCACCACGGTCAGGCCCAGCTCCCGGATCCGGGCCAACGTTCGACCAGATCCCTGAGCGGCGTCGGCGATCCCGCTGCCGACTGCCGAGGTGATCGGGCGGTGGTGCGTCGCACGTCCGCCCGACTCCTCGTCGGCATCGGTTGCGACGATGCGCGCTGTGCCGCCCGGCGACGACGCATCGCGCAGGATGGCGACCCCGCTGCCGTACCGGCGCAGCAGTACGCCGAACCCCACCGGACCCAACCCATGGACGCCGGCGAGGACCGCCCACGCGTCGGACTCGGCCAGTGTCACTGACGAGCGGTCCGGCACGACATCGTTGCGCCCGCGCTCCGCTCCGGGTCCCCGCATCCCGGCCGCCACGTCATCTGGTTCGGACCGCTCGTCTGGATCGGCCGCCACGAAAGCACCGACCGGCCCGCCCGTCCCGACGCCAAGCATGTCAGCCGACCTCGACCGCATCCAGACGCAGGTCCACGGGTCGGAACCACGCGGCCTCATCGAGGTGGGCCTCAGCAACGACCTCGTCGCCGGCCAGATCCGCGATCGTCCGGGCGACACGCAGGAGCCGCTCCGTGCCCCGACCACTCGCCTGCTCCAGCTCCGCCAGCTGCACCACCCGGTCCTCCGCCGCGGGACTGAGCGCGCAGGCGGATCGCAGTCGTCGTCCGGTCAGCCGGCCATTGAGGCTGCCAGCCTGACGGGCCAAAGCCACCGCGCGGGCAGCGGCGATCCGTGACCCTACGACCGCGGAGCCTTCCGGGTCCAGCCCGCTCACGAGCGCACGGGAGGCGACGCGGGGCATGGCGATCCACAGATCGATCCGGTCCCGCAGTGGACCCGAGACGCGCCGCTGATAGCGCCCCGGAACGTTGGGCGAACACTTGCAGGCCTGTTCGGTCGTGCCGGCGAACCCACAGGGGCACGGATTCATCGCGGCCACCAGCTGGAAACGAGCCGGAAAGATCGTCGCCCGCCCGGCCCGCGAGATGGCCACCCGTCCCTCCTCCATCGGTTGACGGAGTGCCTCCAGGACATCCCGGTCGAATTCGGGCAACTCATCGAGGAAAAGGACGCCCTGGTCGGCGAGTGTGATCTCGCCCGGGGACAGGCGCGGACCGCCACCCACCATCGCGGCGTACGAGATCGTGTGGTGCGGTGCACGGAATGGTGGTCGGCGGCGCAACTCGCTGACCGGTCCCTCGCCGGCCGCCGATGCGACGACCGTTGCCGCGAGTGCTGCAGCATCGTCGAGCGGCGGCAGCAGGCGCGGGATGGTCCGGGCGAGCAGAGTCTTGCCCGAGCCCGGCGGACCGATCATGAGGAGGCCATGGCCGCCGGCCAGTGCGATCTCCAGGCCTCGGCGAGCCTCCAGCTGGCCGCGAACCTCACCCAGGTCCGGCACGGTGGGCGCGTCCACTCGCGGACCCACGAACCCCGCGGCCTCCCCGGGGCTGGCTCCCGGCCGTTCCACCAGCTCGATCCGATGGGGCGCCGGCGCGACCCGATGCTGCCGCCTCGCCCGCACCGCGTCGACCGCCTCGCTGAGCGTCTCGACACCTACCACCTCCACCCCGTCCACCAGCCGCGCCTCAGCGACCGCATCGGCCGCGACGATGACGCGCCGCAGGCCTCGGTGGCACAGGGCCGCGACCATCGGCAGGATGCCCGGCACCGAGCGGACCTCGCCGCCGAGCGAGAGCTCACCGATGAGCGCGACGCGGCCCGGTGCGGCGCGGACCTGCTCAGAACCCAGCAGGATCCCAAGCGCCATCGCGAGGTCCAGCGAAGCCCCGGCCTTGCGCAGGTCTGCCGGCGCGAGGTTCACCGTGATGCGACGGGGCGGATGGACAAAGCCCGTGTTTCGCAAGGCTCCGCGAACACGCTCGCGCGCTTCCTGAAGGGCCGTATCCGCAAGACCGACGATCGTGAAGCCGGGCAGGCCGGGCGCCACATCCACTTCGACGCGGATGAGCCGGCCCTCCAGGCCGATGAGTGTCGCGGATGGGACGATGGCCAACACGCGATGGAGCCTAGGCGGTGGGCCTCATCGCCGGGTCATCGCCGCCTTACCCGGCGCTCATCGCCGTTTACCCGGCGCTCATCACACGATCAGCGCACTGGAACCGTGCTCATCGCGGCAGCGGCCGACTTGTCGACCGCACGGGCGAAATGGAGCAGGGATCCACCCAGCGCCGAGTCGGCTTTCGTGAACATGAACGGGTCGCCGGAGTTCAGCGCACTGATCACCGCGCGGTACTCGTTGACGACCTGATGGTCGATCGTTCGCTTCAGTGCACCTTCGGCGTTCTTCACGTTGATACCGGTGAACGCATTCGAGCGATTGAGCACGAGCTGCACCTTTTCCGGCGGGTAGCCGAGGTGATGCATCATCTCGATGATGAGCCTGACGTTCTTGAGACATGAGAGGTCCGCGGTCATCACGACGAAGATGGTCTCAGCCGCCTCGAAGATACCGAGATTGACATCATCGAGGCGCCTGTCGATGTCGATCAGGATGTAGTCGTACATCGTGGCCAGCCGGTCGGCGATCATCGGCAGGTGTTCCGGCCGGACGAGCTCCGAGGTCTCTGGGGACGGCGGGGCAAGGAGCAGGTCGATGCCTGAGTCATGCTTGACCAGGACGCTGCGAATCAGTTCGGCGTCGATCGATGGCGCGGACACCACGTCGACGATGCTCTTGCGATCCAACCCCAGGTCGAGGAAGACCCGGTGATCGCCGAACTGCAGGTTCCCGTCCACCAGGACGACCTTCCTACCCAGCTCACGATGGAACGCGATCGCCGCGTTGATCGCGATCGTCGTCGTCCCCACACCGCCTTTCGCGCCGTAGAACGCGAGGACTCGACCAAGGGGCGGACGCGCCAGCAGGGCCTTGCTCGGCGCAAAGCGGGCCAGCAGCCTCTTGATCCGGGCGAGCAACTCGGCGGGATGGAACGGCTTGATGAGGTAAACGTCGGCGCCCGCACGGAGCCCTCGGACCTTTTGCTCGACCTCTCGTTCGGCTGTCAGCATGATGATCGGGACGTGGCTGGAGGTGCCTTCCTCGGTCCGGATCTTGGTGGCCACCTGGTAGCCATCCAGCTTTGGCAGCATGACGTCCAGGAGGATCAGATCGGGCGCCTCGGCAGCCCACAGGCGGAACCCTTCCGCGCCGTCAGACGCGACGATGACGTCGTAGCCCTCCTGCTTGAGGGTGTACTGCAGGAGTCGCTGGACGTTGGGGTCGTCCTCGACGACGAGGATCTTTGCCGCCATCAGTCCTCCAGGGTGCTTGCCAACTCGTGGCCTCCACCGCGCCCGCGTTCCGGCGCGGCGATTATAGGGTTCGCCCCACGACTCGCGGCGAACGCCCGACGCAGGAGATCCGTGACGCGAGTTTCATAGCCGACAGGATCCGTTCGGTGAGCGCCGCAATGTTCCGCTCCGGGCACGATCCAGTGCTCCACGCCGGCCGGCGCAGCGGCGGCCAACCGCCGGGCATCGGCGATCGGCACGGTGGTGTCCGCCTCGCCCGAGATGAGCAGGAGCGGCATCCCCTCCAGCAGCCCGATGACCCGAGCCGGTTCCGTGTCGCGGGGATCGGCACCCAGAGACCTGGCGGCAGCATCGAACAACCGGCTGGCCATCCAGCGACGGGCCGGACCGCGCAGCCGAGAGGCTACCGCGACGACCAGTTCCGGAGCGGCCGAGTCGGCCACGACCCCCACGATCCGTGGGCGGCGCGGCGGCACGACATGTGCCGGCGCGGCGGGATCCACATCCGCACTCGGCAGAGACCCATCGCCCAGGACAGCGACAGACGCTATCGCGGCAAGGCCACCCATCGACAACCCGACCAGCGCGACACGATCGATCCCGCGCTCGCCGAGCCACGCAAGCGCGCCGGCGATGTCTTCGACCTCGTGCATGCCGAACGTCGTCTCGCCGTCATCCGATCCACCATGGCCGCGAAAGTCGAACGCAAGTACCCCAGACGTCTGCCGCAGGAACGGGCCGTATTCGACGACATCCGGGGCGCTCGAGCCGGACCAGCCGTGCAGCAACAGGACCGCCTCATGCGGATCGCCGGTCCAGCCTGGATCGTCCGGTTCCGCGGCCAGCCAGCGACCGGCCAGCCGAAGCCCGTCCCGCGACCGGAAACGGACGACCTCGCCGCCGAGCACGTCAATTGCCGACCGAAGGCCAGTCTCGTCCGGTGCCGTCCGCGCTGGCTGGAGCAGACGGCGACTCGCCCGGCGGGTCAGGATCCCGAACGATGCGATCGGGAGCACGATCGCCCCGATCGCGAGTAGGACCCGCCGGATCACTCCTTTGGGTCGGGCCGGGTCGCAGCCGCGCCGGCGCCGGACCCCGGCGTCAGGTAGTCGACGAATGGATCCAGGAGGCGGGTGAACTCCATCGGGATGATGAACTTCGTCGCCGGCCCCGCCCCGAGCGACTTGAGCGCCTCGAGGTACTGCAGCGACATCGTCTTCTGGTCGACCCCGGAAGCCGCCTGGAAGATCCGGGTCAGAGCCTCGCCGAAGCCTTCGGCGCGCAGGATGGCGGCCTGGCGGTCGCCCTCGGCCTTGAGGATCTCGGACTGCTTCTGGCCCTCGGCCACGTTGATCGCCGCCTGGCGTGTCCCTTCGGATTCGGTGATCACGGCGCGCCGCGTCCGTTCGGCCGAGAGCTGTCGGTTCATCGCGTCCTGGACGTCGCGCGGCGGGGTGATCTCGCGGATCTCGACCGTCGTCACCTTGCCGCCCCAGCGCTCCGTCACCTCGTCCAGCTTGACCCGCAGCACCTCGTTGATCTGTTCGCGCTTCGAGAGGACCTCGTCGAGCAGGATGTCGCCGATGACTGCGCGGAGGGTCGTCGTCGCGACGCCCTGCAGTGCGCCCGAGAAGTTCACCACGTTGATGACGCTCTTGAGCGGATCGCTGATCCGCCAGTAGATCAGGAAGTCGACGTTGATCGGCGCGTTGTCCCTGGTGATCGTCGTCTGGCTGGGCACCTCGATGAACTGCTCGCGGATGTCGACCTTGACCGGTCGGTCGATGATCGGGATGAGGAAGCGCAGGCCCGGGTCGCGGACCATGAGCTCGTTCGTCCGCCCCAGGCGGAACACGACCATCCTCTCGTACTGCTGGACCACCCTGATCGACAGGTAGACGATCATGAGCAGGACGACGACGACGAACGCGGCGGCCGCGGCCAGAACCGAGATATCCATCAGGACCTCCGTTCGATCAGGACTCCGATGATGATGATGACAGGTCGGGCTCGACGATGACGGTCAGTCCATCGGTTGAGACGACCCGGACCGGCGTGCCGCGCTCCAGCGCGCGTCCGTCGAACGTCCGGGCCGACCATTCCTCGCCCGCAGCATAGATCGAACCGACCGGTTCGATCGCCCGGCGGACCACGCCCTTGATCCCGGGCGCGAGGGCGAACGAGCTGCCGACGACACCCGACGGCGAAGCCATCCCGCGGCTCCGGATCGCCGCCCAGACGATCAGGGCGAGGAAGAGGCCGGCCGTCACGGTCGTGGTCACGATGACCGGACTGGCGACGCTCGCCAGCGGCTCGAACGGGTCGCCCGGCTGGGTGAACAGGGCGGAGGCACCCAGGGCGAACGTGATGAGGCCGCCGGCGCCGAGCAGGCCGTGGCTGGTAACGGTCAGCTCCAGCCCGACCAGGACCATCGCGAGCAGGATCAGCAGCAGGCCGCCAACGTTGAGCGGCAGGCTGCCGAAGCCGATGAAGGCGAGGATGATGGCCAACGCCCCGAGGATCCCGGTCACAAAGTTCGGGTTCTGCAGCTCGAACAGGAGCCCGTAGAAGCCGATGGTGAACAGGATGAATGCGATGTTCGGGTCGGACAGGAGGTGGAGCAACTCCTGGAACGGGTTCATCGCCAGCTCCTCGGGCGTCGCGCCGGCAAGGTCGAGCGTGTGCGCCTGCCCAGCCACCGTCACGGTTCGGCCGTGGGCAACCGTAAGCACAGCTTGGATGCTGTCGGCGATGCCATCGACGGCGCCGACCGCGACCGCCTCCGAGGCGGCCGACGAGCGCGCGTCGCGAACCGTTTCCTCCGCCCATTCGACATTGCGGCCACGCGCCTCGGCGATCGAGCGGATGTTGGCGATGGCATCGTTGAGGACCTTTTTGCCGAGCGTTCCCTCGATATCCTGGCCGGAGCCGGAGATCGGCGACGCCGCGCCGATGTTGGTTCCCGAGGCCATCAGCGCGACGTGGCCGGCCAGCGTGATGAACGTCCCGGCGCTGGCCGCCCGGGCGCCGGACGGGGCGACCCACACGATCGTCGGCAGCGGCGCGTCCAGCAGGGCCGAGACGATCTTCTGCGTGGCGTCGAGGTTGCCGCCGGGGGTGTTGAGCCGCACGACGACCGCCTCGGCTCCGTCCCTCGCCGCGATGGCGATGCCTTCCTGGATATAGCCGGCGAGCACGTTGTCGACGACGCCGGTGGCCGGCAGGACGATGACGGTCCCGCCGGCGGCGCGTGCCGGCCCTCCCGCCAGGATCCCGAGGACCCCGAGCAGGAACGGCAGCGCGAGTAGAGACCGGCCGATGTGACGGGTCACCGTTGACCTCCGACGACCCTATCGTACCCCCCCGCCCTCGCGAGACTCGAGGAATTCGAAGGCGAGCCCGCTCCACGTCTCGAGGCGATCGGCTACCGCGACGACCTCGGTCGGGCCTGCGAAACCGCCGGTCAGCTTGTCTGTCTCTCGGATCGCGACGGACCGACCATCGACGTCGGCGACATAAACGGCGCCCAGGTGGACCGCGCCGACGGGCGTGGTGTCGTCGTTCAGCAACGCCACGAGGCGGAAGCTGGGCACGAAGTCGGCGACGAGTTCCTCGTTCCACTCCCGGCGCAGCCCGCCGAGCAGGCCGCCGTCGCCAGGGTTGAGGTGGCCGCCCACGCCGATGGAGTATCGGCCGTGCAACCGGGCGTCGCCGCCCGCCGCCGTGCGCTGCATGAGGAAGTAGCGTTCCCCATCGCGCAGGACCAGGTACGGGATGATCTGCTTGAAGGCGGGATCGCGCTCCATCGCCTCGCGGGGCTCGTAGCGACCATCCCGTTCGACGGCGGCAACGAAAGCTTCGAGGTCATCGGTTCGTAGCCCGTACCAGCCGGCTGCGTCGGGCAGGACGTCCCGGGGAACGACGTAGACACGCTCGCCGGTCACGACGCCTCCAGAGCGGTTCGCGCTCGCTGGAGCCGCTCGGCGAGGGCACCTTCGTCCGGCCCGCCGGCGCGTTCGAGCTCTGCGAGCCATCCATCAAGCTCGGCGCGCAGATCGCGCAGGCGAGCGGCGATCGCCGGCGCGTTGGTGGCCGCGATCCCGGCGCCCATCGCGACGTCGCCGCGGGCCAGCCTCGTCATGTCGCGCCACCCGGTGGCGGCCAACTGGGACGCGACCGGCCAGTCCTGCGACGCATCCCTCCCGACGATGGCCGCCGCGAGCGCCGCGGCCAAGACCAGGGGCAGGTGGCTGATCCCAGCCACCGCCCGATCGTGCATCTCCGCGTCCATCCTGATGACGCGGGCACCGCAGGCGATGGCCAACGACTCGACGAGGTCGACGTCGCCGGCCTGCGCAGTCGTACCCGGGACGAGGGCCCACGGCCGATCGGCGAACAGGTCGGCCTGGGCCGCTGCGTAGCCCGCCAGCTCGCGCCCGGCCATGGGGTGGCCACCGACGAAGCGGAGACCCAGCCGGTCGGCGTGCGCGACGAGGACCGCCTTGGTGCTGGCCACGTCAGTCACGACGGCGTCCGGACGGAGCGATCCGCGCCATGGCCCGGCCAGCCCGTCCAGCAATCCCAGGCAGGCCGTCGGGGGCCCGGCCAGGACGACCAGGTCGGCCTGTGCGATGGCCGCCATCGGAGCCTCTGCCCAGGCGCTCAGCGTTCCGTCGGCGACCGCTCGGCGTGGACCGTCGCCGGTCGGTGACCAGGCGGTCATGGTCCAGCTTGCATGTTCCGGATCGGCGCGGACGGCGCGCGCGATCGACCCGCCGATCAAGCCGAACCCGAGAAAGCCGATTTGCATGGACGCGAGTATCGCAGCCGGGAGCGCGACGGGTCGGCCGCCATCCGGTCCGACGTCAGACCTGAGTCGCACCACCACCGCGACGACGAGTCGTCCTCCTTGGCGTGACGGGCCGTTCGGTCTCCTCGCCCGGCGGCCCCGGGTCGTCTGCCGGGTTATTCCGGCGAGCCTGCGTCCTCCGGTCTATCTCGCGGCGCTCATCCTTCAGGGATGCCCCGCAACGCGGGCAGCGGCGTTCCTCTACGAACAGGGACTCGAGTGGCGACACCGTGTAGATCTGGCGTCCACACGACCAGCACGCCAACCTGGGCACGTTCGTGGACCTCGTCAGACTTTGGGCAGACCGGCCAGGGCGGACTCGACCCGCTCCCGCGGGTATTCGTAGTCCTCCAGCGTTCCCGCCAGGTAGCGTTCGTAGGCCGACAGGTCGAAGTGGCCGTGGCCGCACAGGTTGAACAGGATGACCCGCGCCTCGCCGGCCTCGCGAGCCGCGATCGCCTCGTCGATGACGACCTTGATTGCGTGGGTCGGTTCCGGAGCGGGCAGGATCCCTTCCGCCCGCGCGAACATCACACCGGCCTCGAAGCTGGCGCGCTGATGGACGCTCCTGGCTTCGATGAAGCCGTGCTCCTTGAGGAGACTGACGAGCGGCGCCATGCCGTGGTAGCGGAGGCCGCCCGCGTGGATCGGTTCGGGGATGAAGTCGGCGCCGAGCGTGTACATCTTGACGAGCGGGGTCATCTTGCCGGTGTCCCCGAAGTCATACGCGTAGACGCCACGCGTCAGGCTCGGCGCGGCCTCGGGCTCGACCGCGATGACCCGGTGCGTCGCGCCCTCACGGAAGTTCCGGCCGAGGAACGGGAATGTCAGGCCCGCGAAGTTCGACCCGCCACCGGTGCAGCCGATGATGATGTCGGGCGATTCGCCGGCCATCGACATCTGCTCGATCGCCTCCTGCCCGATGACCGTCTGATGGAGCAGGACGTGATTGAGCACCGAGCCGAGTGCGTACTTCGTGTCGTCGCGGGTAGCCGCGTCCTCGACCGCCTCGCTGATCGCCATCCCGAGCGAGCCGGGACTGTCGGGCGTCTCGGCCAGGACGGCGCGCCCGTAGTTCGTCGTGAGTGACGGGCTGGCCACGACTTCCGCCCCATAGGTCTCCATGAGGATGCGGCGGTACGGCTTCTGGTCATAGCTCGCCCTGACCATGTAGACCTTGACCTCGAGACCGAACAGCGCAGCGGCGAACGCCAGGGCGCTCCCCCACTGGCCGGCGCCCGTCTCCGTCGCGAGCCGCTTGACGCCGGCCTCCTTGTTGTAGAAGGCCTGCGGGATCGCCGTGTTGGGCTTGTGACTGCCGGCCGGGCTCACGCCCTCGTACTTGTAGTAGATGTGCGCCGGCGTATCGAGCACCCGCTCCAGGCGGTGCGCCCGGTACAGCGGACTGGGCCGGTAGAGGCGGTAGGCGTCGCGTACCGGCTCCGGGATCTCGATCTCGCGCTCGGTCGAGACCTCCTGGCCGATGAGTGCCATCGGGAAAAGCGGCGCGAGGTCGTCGGGGCCGATGGGCTGGTGCGTGCCTGGGTGGAGTGGCGGCGGCACCGGCACCGGCAGGTCGGCCGCGATGTTGTACCAGACGCGCGGGATCCGCGACTCGTCGAGGACGAATTTCGTCTGCCGGGGATCGGGGTGCGCCATGGACGGTCTCCTGACTGGTGCTGGGCGAAGTGACGGTGCGCGGACCGGAGATGGGAGCCTAGCGCCTGCGGCGACCGTCGCGCAACCGGGGACCGGAGTCGGGTGGCTACGCGAGGCCGCTGAGTCCGACGCTCAGGGCGATGGTCGCGAGGACCAGATTGACGATGCCGAGCGCCAGGACCAGGCTGAGGCGATGGGCGGTCGTCACGGGGGCCTGGTCTCCTAGGTCTGGATGGCCCGGGCACGGGCCCCTGCCTCATCCGATGGTATCACCGGGCCCCGGTCGACCGGGGCCAGGCGCAGTGGGATCGGCGTGGGGAGGCGTCAGGTCACGCGTCGGGCAAGATCGGCGACGAGCAGCGGCTCATAGCGAGCGGGTCCGCCACCGGTCAGGCTCTCGAAGAGACCGATCTGATCCGCGCGGAATCCAACGCGAAGGTCCGCCGCAGCTTCGCGCAGGTGCGCGCCGATCGCCGATCCGGCCGGCACGCCGTCCGACCGGGCGAGGGTCAGGTGCGCTCTGAACGGCTTCGATTCGAGCTCCCAGCCATTCGCCATCAGGGCACGATCGACCGTGGCGGCCAGCTCCGCGAGCTCCGTCTCCCCTTCTTTGACGCCCAACCACAGGGCCCGGGGACGGCCGGTCGGAGGAAAGGTTCCTGCGCCACCGATCGCAACGTCGAAGGCGGCGCTTTCGGCCGCAGCGACCCGCACGGCGTCGCCCGCACTTGCCACCCGCTCCTCCAGCGTCGGACCAAGGAAGCGCATCGTCATGTGCAGGCCGTCGAGGCGGACCCAGCGCACATCGCGACCGCCACCGGGCACTCCCGCGGCGCGCACGCCCTCCACGAGCCGCGCGATGGCGGCCGTCGACTCGGGCGGCAACGGCACCGCGACGAACAGACGACGACCGGGCAGATCGGCACCGGGCCAGCGCGGACGGTATCCCGAGCCGGTCACGCGGGCTGGTTGCCCGTCTCGCGCTGCCAGGCCGTCCGATCGTCCCGCAGGACCTCCAGCGCTCGGCCCTTGTCGCGCCATCCGAGCACGTCGACCGTCTTGTCCTCGAGTGTCTTGTAGGTATCGAAGAAGTGCCCGATCTCGACCAGGCGATGAGGTCGCATCTGGTCCAGCGTCTCGATGTGAGCCTGATGGGCGTCACCGAGAGCCACGCACAGGACCTTGAAGTCGAAGCCCTTCTCGTCACGCATCTCGAGGCCGCCGATCGGCCGCGCCCAGACGTGGCAACCCGTGAAGGTCGGCTCGTCGATGATCAGGAGCGCATCCGTGTGGTCGCCATCACCGGCCCGCGTCCCTTCGATGAAGCCGTAGTCGAAGTTGTAGAAGACGGCGGACGACAGCACACGATCGAGGCGGAACACGCCGGCCTCCTCATCGAACTCGTACTTGTTGCGGCTGCCCCGCGGGATCTCGACGACGATCTCGATCACATTCGGGAACAGGTCCGCATAGCCACTGCTCATGGGGCGAACAATAGCGCGCGCCGGCATGTTGCTCGACGACCCGGGCCTCAGTCGTTGTAGAGGCGTTCCTCGATCAGCTTCTCCTGGACCGGCCGGCCGTTCGGGTCGAAGCAGGAGAACTCGAAGTGCTTCTCGAACTCGAGGTCCACGTTGTCCTGGCCACCACGGTTCTTCTCCACCGACACGATGACCCAGTCGCGGAAACGTTGCGCCTGGTACGGGTTGAACTCGATGTTGACCTTGGCCACGATCTGGTACTTCTCGTTCAGGATCAGGATGATGTCGGCCTCGTAGTTGATGGCCGACGAGCCGCGCAGGTGATAGTTGCGCAGGCGTTGGGCCTTCAGGCCTTCCTTGTCCGCCGCCACGATGCAGACCATCGGCACCTCCTCGGACAGGGCGATGTCCTTGAGGCCGTTGACCAGGTAGGTGACCTTCTCCGTCTCGTTCTCCGGCTCCGGGATCTGCGGGACCTTCTGCAGGTAGTCGACGAAGACGACCAGCCGTCGGTCGCCGGACAGCTCGTGGTGGGCCTGCACGAGCTTGCGTATGTTGTCGATGGTGCTGGCGGTCTGCGACCCGCGCATCAGGAACAGGTTCTGGCCATACCGCGCGATGCGATCCATGGACGGCCGCAGGCGCGGGTTGTTGGCCATCTGAGCGTTGGCCTCGCCCTCCGCCATCCAGGTCCCCAGGATCTCCTTGCGGACATCCTGGACCTTGATCGCACCGGTCTTGTGGGGCAGGTGGGCGAGCACCGACTCCATGGCGATGAGCCGGTTGAGCAGGTACTGCTCGTCATGTTCGAAGCAGATGTACAGGACGTTGGCCTGCCCGCCCGACGCCACGTTGCGCGCCATCTGAAGGGCCATCGTCGTCTTGCCGGTGCCCTGGGCACCGCCGATGAGCAGGAGCTCACCGGTTCGCAGGCCGGTTCCGATGGTCTTGTCCAGGGGGGTGAAGCCGAGTGGCACGGGCTGATACTCGGCCACACGCCCGGTGGTGACCTTTTCGTTCAGTTCGACCAGAACGTCGAGTGCCGAGCGGGGCACGAGGCTGCCGTTGGGCGTTTCGAGGCGCCAGGTGGTCGCGTTGGGTGACGTATCGAGCGCTTCGGGAGCGTCTGTGCTCACGAGATGGATCCCTCCCCGGACCGCTGCGGACGCCGTAGCGTAGCACTCGCACAGCCGATCGCGAGGCGTGTCACGAGCGCCCGGGTGTGCCTCAGTGCGGGAGGTCGACCAGTTCGTCGAACAGCCGTGCGATGGCCAGGATCCCCGTCTCGTAGTTCCGCAGATCCATCCACTCGTTGGGGGCATGGGCCTTGTCGTCCGGCGGCGCGAAGCCCATGAGCACTACCGGCAGGCCGAGGATGGATCCGAAACTCGCACAGACCGGGATCGAACCGCCCTCCCGGATGAACACCGGGTACTGCCCGAAGGCGGATCCGATGGCTCGCGCAGCGGCCTGGGTCAACGGGTGTTCGATCGGCGTCAGGCTCGGGTGGCCACCGCTCAGGAACGTGACCATCGTCGTCACGCCGGGTGGGGCGATCTCTTCGACATAGGCCCGCAGGGCATCAAAGATACGGTCGGGATCCTGCGCGGCCACCAGCCGGCAACTGACCTTGGCATGGGCATGGGCAGGGATGATGGTCTTGCTCCCCTCCCCCTGGAAACCGCTCCACAGGCCGTTGACATCCAGCGTGGGCCGGGCGCCGCGCCGCTCCAACGTGCTGTAGTCGACCTCGCCGACGAGTGCGGGCAGCCCCAGATGCGCTTGATACGCCGCTTCGTCGAATGGCAGCGCGGCGATCGCCGCACGATCAGCCTCGGACAGCGGGACGACATCGTCGTAGAAGCCCGGGATGCGGATCCGGCCGTCCGGCCCCTTCAGCCCGGCGATGATGTGAGCCAGGGCGTTGGCCGGGTTCTGGACGGTGCCGCCGTAACCGCCCGAATGGAGGTCGATCGCCGTCCCCACCACGTCGATCTGTGCGTACATCAGCCCGCGCAGACTGACGGTGATGGCCGGCCGGTTGCCCTCGAAGAAACCGGTGTCGCTGATGACGGCCGCATCGGCGGCAAGGCGCTCGACGTTGGCCGCCAGCCACCGCTCAAGGTTGACCGAACCGGATTCCTCCTCGCCCTCGAAGACGTACTTGACGTTGATCGGCAGCCGGCCGTGGGTCGCCAGCACGGCTTCGGCGGCCATCACGTGCGCATGGACCTGGCCCTTGTCGTCGGCCGAGCCACGGGCCAGCATCCGGTCGCCCACGACGACGGGCTCGAACGGCGGCGAGGTCCAAAGGTCCAGCGGATCGACCGGTTGGACATCGTAATGGCCGTAGATGAGCACGGTCGGGGCGTTCGGGGCGTGGAGCCAGTCCGCGTAGACGACCGGGCGACCACCGGTATCGAACGCCTCGGCATGCTCCAACCCAGCGGCTGCCAACCTGTCTACCAGCCAGTCCGCCGCCCGCCGGCAGTCGTCGAAATGTTGCGGGAGGGCAGAGATGCTCGGGATCCGCAGGAAGTCCTTGTAGGACTCCAGGCGAGTGTCGCGGGTGCTTGCCAGGTGGGCTTCCAGAGTGGCCTGCCGTTCGAGGGCGGCTGCTTGATCGACCATTCGATCAGGCGGGCAAGGGGTTCGGCTCTGTGCCAGGCTGGCCCGGGCCCACGATCGATGGGATGGCGTGCTTGTTCTCCTTGGGCGGCAGGTCGCTGAACAGCGCCTCGAAGCCCTCAGCGTCGACGGTCTCCTCGGCCACGAGCTTCTCCGCCAGGGCCACGAGCTTGTCGCGGTGGACCGTCAGGACCTCCGTCGCTCGCTGGTACGCCTTGTCGATGATGGCGCGAACCTCTTCGTCGATGGTCCGGGCGACCTCGTCGCTGTAATCGCGCTGGTCGCCCATGGAGCGGCCCAGGAAGATCATCTCGTCGTGCTTGCCGAACGACAGCGGGCCGAGCTTGTCGCTCATCCCGAACTCGGTGACCATCCGCCGAGCCAGGTCGGTCGCTTTCTTGATGTCGTTACTGGCGCCGGTCGTGGTATCCCCGAAGATCAGGCGCTCGGCGACGTTGCCAGCCAGCAGGCCGGCGAGCTTGTCCTCGAATTCCGTCTTGGACTGGAGATAGCGGTCTTCCCGCGGCAGCGCCATCGTGTAGCCGAGGGCCATGCCGCGGCTGATGATCGTGACCTTGACCACTGGGTCGCACTTCGGGAGGATCCGCTGGACGACCGCGTGGCCGCCTTCGTGATACGCGATGATCACCTTCTCCGCGTCGGAGATGACCCGCGACTTCCGTTCCGGCCCCGCCACGATACGCTCCAGGGCCTCCTGGAACTCGGACATGCCGATGACCTTCTTGTTGCGCCGCGCGGCGAGGATGGCGGCCTCGTTGACGAGGTTTGCGAGGTCCGCCCCGGAGAAACCGGGCGACTGGCGGGCGACGCCCTCGACCTCGACGCCCTTGTCGAGCGGCTTGCCCTTGGTATGGACCTTGAGGATCTCCGTACGGCCACGCATGTCCGGCCGGTCCAGGATGACCTGGCGATCGAACCGTCCCGCCCGCAGGAGGGCCGGGTCCAGCACGTCCGGTCGGTTCGTGGCGGCGACGACGATAACGTTCGTGTTCGTGTCGAAGCCATCCATCTCGACGAGGATCTGGTTGAGCGTCTGCTCGCGCTCGTCGTGACTGCCGCCAAGGCCCGAACCACGCTGGCGGCCGACCGCGTCGATCTCGTCGACGAAGACGATGCATGGCGAATTGCGCTTGGCCTGGTCGAACAGGTCACGGACGCGACTCGCCCCCACGCCAACGAACATCTCGACGAACTCCGAACCCGAAATGCTGAAGAACGGCACGCCCGCCTCACCGGCAACGGCGCGGGCCAGGAGCGTCTTGCCCGTGCCGGGAGGCCCCACGAGGAGTACGCCACGTGGGATCCGCGCGCCGAGCGAGTTGAACTTCTCCGGGTACTTCAGGAACTCGACGACTTCCTCAAGCTCCATCTTGGCCTCATCGACCCCGGCCACGTCACCGAACGTGACGACCGTCTTGTTGCCGAGGAACATCCGGGCCCGGCTCTTGCCGAACGACATCGCCTGGTTATTCGTGCCCTGGGCCTGGCGCATCATGAAGAAGATGAAGCCGCCGATCACGAGCAGCGGCAGCAGGCCGGTCAGGAGCAGGCCCAACCACGAGGTGTCCGGTGTCGGCTCCACCTTGTAGATGTTCGCATCGAGCGGCCGGCCGCCGTCCTTGGCCGCGGCGCGCATATCCGGAAAGACCTGGGTGAGGATGTTCGGGACGGTTACCGTGTACGTCGCGGGGGTGCTCGAGGTCGTGACGGTGAGCGTATCGCCCAGTTGCGTGACGGTCTTGACCTGACCGGCCTGGACGTCCGAGAGGAACTTCGAGTAACCGGTCTGCTGGTTGGGCGTGGAGGACTGGATCCACGTGAAGAGCAGCAACGTCGTGCCGACCACCAGCACCAGCATGACGATGCCGTTCCGGAAGAACTTGGGATTCAAAAGGGGCCTCCGGGTGAGCGGGCGACAGCCGTGCGCCGTCGGTGAGTCCGAGTATAGCGTCGAGTCCTGCGCGGGCCCCCTGACGGACGTCCCGGTGGATCTGATCTCAGCTATACATACGGACGACGGACACCGATGGATGGTGGCGGCCGCGACGATGAAGAAATCGAAACGACCCTCCGACTCAGTCAGAGGGTCGTTCCATGTTCCAAAGGTTGGTAGCGGAGGCAAGAATTGAACTTGCGACCAAGGGCTTATGAGTCCGAGACGAGCCGTCCGCCCGAGTCCGCCGGGGTCCGTTCCGTGCTCAGATGACGAGACGACTACCCTACTCCGTCCGCCCCCGTCCGCCAATGTCCGGCCCGTAGTGTGTCAGCTCGTGTGTCAGATGCGCCTGCTAGCATCAGGGCGAATGAGCACACAGCGCATCCCCCGACCCGCCCGCGATGACGGCAAGTAGGGACCGTGGACCCAGCGGCTACGCTCGGAATAGCGATAGGCGTAGTTGCCCTAGCGCTTTCGCTGCTGACGTTCTGGCGCACCGAGCTACGGGGTCCCCGCACAAGGTGCCTCCCGGTCCTCGGCTCGACAAAGGTGAACATCGGACAGGCATCTGACGAAGCGTCCCCGCGGCTGCTGGTGAACGTGTGGCGAGACCTACTCTTCATCAACGACGGGCACAGGCCCGCCTACATCTCGCTGATCCAGTGCGAGCTGCCCAACCTGCCCGGTGATCTGTCCGTGCTACGCGCCGACGTCGGCGTCACAAAGGAGCTCGTGCCTGAGCCATTCCATCGGCTGGAAGCTTTTGTCGACCGCGACGAGCCTTCGCGAGTCACCGTGAGCTGGTGGCTTGCTCTCGCGTTGGAGGACGAGGAGAAGATCCGAGCACTGATCCGGGATCCAAGCGGCGCCTTGTCTATGGTCGTGCGTTGGACGGCTCTTGAGTCCGTCGTGGTCTGGCCGAGGTTCAAAGTCCGCCAGATCACCATCCGACCGAAATCCCTACCCGCCGAGCTTGTGGGTTGGAGCGATGCGCCTTATGGCCTGTGAGTCGCTGGCCGACCCAACGTCGAGACGGCTACCACGCGGTTCGTACGTGGTGAGATCTCCCGGGCCGAGTACGAGCGCCTCGTGGAGAAGGAGCGCGAGCTCGAGCGCCGGCCGCCGGGAGAGCAGACCTCGAAGAGTCTGTGACCCCGGTCGCCATCGATCGGCTGGACGTTCCGAGGAGCGCGATCGCTGCCGACGCGCGGAGCCGGGGCCGCACAGAAGCCTGACGGCCGCCGCTCACCTGTCGCTTATCAGGCATCTTCCCGAACGCTCGGCCAACACGTAAGATCGTCCCACCGAGTCGATCGCAGCATGCGATCGCCGAGACGGTCCTCGGCGGCTCGGCACCTTTGACAGGGTGCCTGGAGCCGCGCCGCGTCCTCCAGCCCCGCGCAGGAGGACTCCAATGGACAAGCAACCCGGCTTCGATCCCATCGCCGGCTGGCCCGAGCGTGGCGGTCCGGCTCGCCAGCCGGGCGCCGTCGAGGCGGACCTGCCGCCGGCGCCCCGACGAGGCCCACACGATCCGAAGCCGGCAGCCCAGGGCGGCGCTCGGCCCTACGATCCGCCTAGCGCCGCGCAACAGCGCCGCGGCAGGTAGCCCCGCTTGTCAGTGACCAGGTGTCCCGGAGGCGCCTAGGTCGACGAAGCCGACGCCCAGGCCGGCTACGAAGGCGGCAGCGGGCCGGCCAGCCACACGCCGGCGGTGGAGTCATGGCCGTGTTCACGTTCATGCTCGCGGAGGACTACTGAGATAGCACAACCCAGGTTCCACAGAACAACCCAGGTGACGCCCGACCAGGTGGTCGGGCGTCACCTGCATCCCGGTCGCCCGGAGCCGCCACGGTCGCCCGGTGGACGCCCTGGTAAGTCCGGGATAAGTGAGGGTGAGTAGGATCCGGCTCGGGCCGCGCTCCGCGCCAGGACGGTCGATCTCCTGCTCGTGCCAGAGTATCCTTCCGATATGTTGCGGCGCCTACCATACGCTAGGTACTTCGACGACTGGCACGACCGGGACTCAGGGCTGAACTCACGGAAGGGTCGGCCTACCGTCCTGAGGCACTCCGAAGGTGACGTTCTCATGAGTGACCAACCGGTCTTGGCTTGGCGCAACAAATCGGCGAAGTTTTCAGATGGGTACTCGACGCCGATGCGGATGGACCACAGCAACATCTCTGGACAGATCGTTTGGGTCTACCGACACGAGGCCTATGCGACGTCCGAGCAACTCACAGCCGAAGATGTTCTCGCCCTGATCACCGAGAAGGAAAACAGGTCGAAAGCAAAGTTGGCCCGCGCTCATTCCCTGATGAAGCACGATCAGGTACTGAGCGGGCCACAGCGCCAGCCGATACCCGGCGACGTGAAGATGTTCGTGTGGCGGCGAGACGGCGGGAAGTGCGTCGAATGCGGGTCGAACCAAAATCTTGAGTTCGACCACATCATCCCCGTCGTGATGGGGGGCGCCAATACCTCTCGGAACCTTCAGCTCTTGTGTGAAGGGTGCAACAGGGCCAAGGGCGGCTCGCTGGTCTAGTTGGCGGTGGGGCCTGGCGAGCGCTAGCCTTCGTCCGGGCCGCGCTCCGCGCCCGGAGGCCCGATCTCGGGTTCGCCCGACCAGCGCACTCCGGGGCGTCGCGGCCCGTTACTCTTCGTTCATGGCCGAGCCCACCGCAGCCGTCGTTGCACCCATCACCGGCCCCATCGCGCCGCGCAAGCAGGCCGCGAAGCGACACTACGGCAGTCACCCGTACTTCACAAAGCGGGCCTGGAACGTCGTCCAGAAGTACATCGAGGCATTCTCGGAGCCCGGCGACCTTGTGCTGGACCCATTCGGGGGGTCCGGCGTTACCGCGGTCGAGGCTCTGGTCCTGCGACGCCGGGCCATCCATTCGGACATCTCACCGCTGGCGAACTTCATCACCTGGGGCATCGCCGTCGCGCCCGTGGACGAGGCGGCCTTTCAGAGCGCGTACGGCGACGTTCGTGATGCGTGCGAGGCGCAGATCCGCGATCTCTACAAGCTCGATCAAGCCGCCATCGATGCGATGCCCATTCCCTTCTGGCACCCGGGTCCCGTCCCGCTGCCGAAGGACGCTGACGTGGAGACGCTGGACAAGCTGTTTCACAGGCGCTCGCTCATCGGCCTGTCTATCTTGCTGCACCACATCAACGCGATACCCGACCCGGTCATCCGCGACGTGATGCGCCTTGCCTTCGCCGCGACCCTGAACAAGACGAACCTGACGTTCAGCTCGACGACGGGGCGTCTCGAAAGCCGCGGCGATAGTGGGATCTTCCGCGTATACCGGTACTGGATACCCAAGAAGACGATTGAGCTGAACGTCTGGGAGCAGTTCGAGCACCGCTACAAGGGCGTCCTCCTAGCCAAGCGCGAGACGAATGACCTGATCGGTGACTACTACCGCGCCGGGGACACCATCCAGATACTCGCCGACAGCGCCACGAACCTGCGTGCCGACGTGCCCGACGAGTCCGTTGACTACATCTACACGGATCCGCCCTATGGCGCACACATCGCGTATCTAGACCTCAGCACGATGTGGCACGCGTGGCTCGGCTTTGAGGTCACAGACGAGGTTCGCGCCAACGAGGTGATCGAAGGCGGGGACCTCGGCAAGACCAAGGAGGAGTACATCGACCTGCTCGGTGACTCCATCGCCGAGATGTTCCGGGTCCTGAAGTGGGACCGGTGGCTCTCGATTGTCTTCGCGCACAAAGACCCCGCCTACTGGGACGCAATCGTCAAGGCGGCCCAGAAGGCCGGATTCCAGTACGTCAACACGGCAGTGCAGCCATCAACCACGCCATCGCTGCACAAGCGCAAGAACCCTTTGAAGGTCCTCTCGGGAGAGCTGGTGCTCAACTTCCAGAAGGTGAAGGGCGCCCGCAGCATCGCGATCAGCCAGGTCGGCGGCGACGTCGTGCAACTTATCAAGAACACCGCTGAACTCGTGATCGTCCGGCACCACGGGGCGTCAACGGAGGACATCTACAACGACCTCGTGCCGAAGCTCCTCGAGAACGGGCTGCTCGGCTTCCTCAAGCAGAAGGTCAGTGACATCACGCCGCTCCTCGCCGAGGAGTTCGACCACAGCCTCGTCGATGGTCGCTGGCACATCCGCCCGAACACGAAGGTCGGTTCGTTCATCCCGCTGAACGACCGTATCCGGTTCTATCTGACCGACACCCTGAACAGGGCGACACGCGAAGGCCAGCATCTCACGTTTGACGAGCTGATCTTCACGGTCATGCCGAACCTCATCAACGGGACTCAGCCGACCGAGCAGTCCATCCTCGAAGTCCTGAGCGACATCGGCTACTCGCCGGACGGCAAGCACTGGATGCTCGGATCGACCGACGCCGGGTCAACGTCGCAGCTCACGTTCACCTTCACCGGCATCGACCCCATCCCGCCATTGGTCGCGCCGACGAGCTTCATCCACGACGAGGCCATCTATCGACTCGCCAAGCTCTCCCGGGCATCTGGTCTCGTGCCCCACGTCGGGAAGAAGGAGCAGGCCAACAGCTACAACGGCGAGAAGCTGGCCGACCTCAGCCTCGCGAAGTTGCCGTGGTCCGGCCTCTCGGACTGGCAGGCGGGCAAGATTGAGCAAATCGACTGCGTGCTGATCGACGGCGGGCGACCCGTGTACGCGTTCGAGATCGAGAAGTCCACGAGCATCACGACGGGCATCGACCGGTTCCTAGAGCTTCTGAAGGTCGAGGCCGATATGACCAGGCGACTCGTGATCGTGGTCGACAAGAAGCGCGATGCGGCCCTGACGAAGATCCTGCGCGACTCCCACTACATCGGGCACCCGATGTATATGGAGAACAAGCTCGCGTACCTCTACTGGGACCAGCTGGTCAAGCTGTACGACCGGTATGTCGGCCAGAAGGCGCCGAGCAAGGAGACCTTGCTTGCCCAACTGGACGCCCTCGTCAGCGCGCCCAAACTGAAGTAGCGCAGCCCCGGCTCCGCGCGCCGGCTGCGAGTGACAGCCGGACCGGTGGCGACCGGGGTCTCACTCGTCAGGTTAGATCGTGGCCGTGTGTCGTGACGTATGGCGCCCAAAGTTCCTGAATATCGGGCCACCGATTGAGAAGGTCGAGCAGCCACGACTCAACGCGATCGATGACGTCCGGCATGTCCGCCCAGACCAGGCGGTTCCATTCGCGTCGATGTGCCTTCGGCCCACGAGGGGCGAATAGGTACGGACCGCTCTCTTCGAACCCGAAGGCCATGCCCACGGCCACTCTGGGACTCGGCAGGCTGCCAGGCGGCGTCGGCGGCGCAGGCGGAAAGTCATACTCGCGGGCGGCCTTGTCGCCGAAGTGCATGTAGGCGTCCCGGAACCGATCGGCCTGGCCGTGGAGGAAGTCGAGGGCGTCAGGTCGCATCAGCGTCGTGTCGAGCCACGGGGCGCGGATCGCCGCCTCTCGTGCGTGTTCGAGGGCGAGATAGTAGGCGAGGACGGCCGACATCCCGGCACCTTGAGCGTCAAACGTGTCCGGCGTGAGGCGATGGTCCGCCGTGCGGCCAAGATCGAGTACCTGCCGGAACGCTCTGCACCACGCGCCAGCGAGTAATAGGTGAAGCGAAACGTCGCCGGGCTGCGCGACAGTCGTGTAGCGTGAGCCGGTCATAGACCGAAGCGTATATGAGTCTTGGCTCCATCGTGACTG
>JBCLDE010000034.1:0-22821 GCA_038915165.1 Candidatus Limnocylindrales bacterium | reverse complement strand
CCTTCGGCCCGGCGGCGTCGATCCACAATCGACGGCGGACGAAGCCCTCCAGCATGTCGCGCGTATCGAATCGCCGGGCCTCGCCGGTGATCCGGTGGACCGATACATCGCGTCCGCGCGCCACCAGCAGCTCGATGAATTCGGGCAGTGCCGGCAGGGGGATACGCGCCTCGCCGTGGACCAACGGCCAGAAGGGATCCGCCACAGACGCCGGCACCCGGTCCATCAGGACCGCGACACAAAGGCGCCGAGCCGTGGCCTCGAGGGCGTCGAGGAACGGGCCGATCGCCTCGACATCGTATCCGACGTGCGCGATGAGAACGACGTCGGCGGAGAACTGAGCAAGCCCCTGAGCGTCGGTCGGCGGCCAGCGCGCCTCGATCGTCTGGATGTTTTCGATGGCGTAGTCCTCGGCGATCTCGCGCAGACCTTCCAGCATGGATGCCGAGGCGTCGAGAGCGATGACGGCGCCGCCCGACGGGTCCAGCTCGCGCGCCAGCGGCAACGCGAACCGGCCGGCGCCGGCACCCACATCCAGCCAAGTCTCGCCGGACCGATGGAGGTCGAGCAGGGCAGCAAGGATGGGATCGTCCGTGCGGGTCGGGTCCGCCCGGAAGATCGCCCGGACCGGCGCATAGAAGTCCTGTTCGTCGGGCACCTCGCGGATACGTTCCACCTGCTCGCGACCGGCCCGAACGCGATCGCCCCAGGCCGCCTCGACCAGCCGCGCCAGATCGGCGGGCGTATCGAGGTCCGGGTTGGAGCCGGCGACCGGCACCTCCATGACCAGCTCCGGATGGGCGGTGAGCAGCGGTCCCAGTCCCCGGTCCCCTGTCGTCTCGTCGATGAGCCCGAACGCAGGGCGGCGCACGAGGACGGGGTTGCGCCCGCGATCGTCGCTGTAGGCCGGGACGACGATCGGCCGGGCAGGGTCAGCGGGTGCCCCGACCACGGCCCGGATCGCCTCCACGGACAGGAGCGGCTGGTCGCCGAGGACGACGAGCACGGCCTCCGCCGCCCCGCCGATCGCTTCGCCGATCGCCTCGAAGCCCACCAGCAGGGAGCTGGCCAGACCCCGGTCCGGATCGGGATTGACGACGCGCCGCTCCGTCCGCCAGGCCATCGTGACCTCGATCGCGGGCGCGTCATGACCCAGCACGACCACGACCCGGTCCAGCCCCGCCGCCGCGAGACTGTCGAGGACGTGCTGGAGGACCGGCCGCCCGGCGATCGACGCGAGGAGCTTCCCACCGCCGAACCGAGAACCGGCGCCGGCGGCGAGAACGAGCGCGAGGGTGCCTTCCGTCATGCGCGCATCTTCCCACCTGGCCGCCGCGACCGACACGCCTGGCCGGGGGACCGGGCGGCCCTGTCCATCAGGCCGTCGTCACCGCACGCTGCCGCATCGGCGTCCCGGACCCGCCGTAGCGCTCGGCGACGATCTCGGCCAGGATGGCCAGGGCCATCTCCGCCGGCGCGCGTCCGCCCAGGTCCAGCCCGACCGGCCCGCGCAGCTTCGCCAGATCGGCCTTGCTGACGCCCGCCGCAAGCAGCCGCGCCTGTCGGTCACCCTGCGTTTTCTTCGACCCGACCGCGCCCACGTAGCGACAGCCCCGACGGAGCGCCTCCACGATGGCCGGCTCATCGAACTTGACGTCGTGCGACAGCACCGCGACGGCGTCGTTCGGTCCCAGCCCGATCTCCTCGGCGACCTCATCCGGCCAGCCGATGACCAGCCGGTCCACTTCCGGGAATCGCTCCCGTGTCGCGAACGCCGCGCGGCCGTCGACGACGATCGTCTCGAACCCGAGCTCGCGCGCGAGGCGGACTAGCGAGCGGGCGACCTCCACGCCACCGACGACCACCAGGCGCGGCCGGACCGCGAAGACCTCGATGAACAGTGAGCGGCCGCCCAGTTCGACGGTCCGCGACAGGCCCCGCTTGAGCGCCGCCGCCGCCGCCTCGACCAGCGCCGCGTCGAGTTCCGGCGAGCCGAGCGTGCCGGTCAGGACCCCTTCATCGGTGACGATCAGCTCCGCCTCCGGTGGTGCCCCCTCACCCGGCTGGTGCGGGCCGAACTCGCTGGGCGGCGAATCGGCGGGGAGCGGCGTGACGACGGCCGAGCCATGTCCGCCCGCTCCGATGGACGCGCGAGCCGCCGCGACCACCGCCGCGGGCGCGACAGGTTCGACCAGGACGTCGATCGTGCCGCCGCAGGCCAGGCCCACGTCCCATGCCTGCTCGTCACTGATCCCGTAACGGATGACTCGGGCGTTGCCGGTGCTCCGGGCACGGTCGATCTCCTCGGCCGCCGCGCCCTCCACACACCCGCCACTGACCGAACCGGCGATCCGCCCGTCGGTGGCATACAGGAGGACCGCGCCCTCAGACCGCGGCGCGGAGCCGAACGTGCGAACCACGACCGCGCGACCGATATCGGCGCCATCGGCCTGCCAGGTGGCCAGCGTCTCTAGCAATTCCTTCATCGCAATGGCCTCGCAGCGGTCGGATGGATGGTTTCGCCGCCCACGACGCTGGGCGGCATGGTGACGGATGGCCCGACGGCGCCGGGCAGGGCGGCATGGGCGGCCGCCTCGCTCCCCCGCCGGGTGTCCCCGGCCCGCACGCCACCCAGGATCTCGCCCAGGCGTTCGAGGCTGGCGACCGTACCGGCCGGCAGAAAATCGTCGATGTACGGGTAGGCGGCGCGCATGCCCCCAGCGAGCGGCTGGTAACCGGGCGTTCCGGCCAGCGGGTTGAGCCAGACCAGCCGATGGCAGTTGCGCCGGAGTCGGGCCGTCTCGGTCGCCACGAGGGCCGGGTCGCCGCGGTCCCAACCGTCCGAGACGACGATGACCACACCGGACGTCCGGAGCGAGCGCCGGGCCCACTTCTGGTTGAAGGTCCGGAAGGATTCCCCGATGCGGGTCCCGCCGGCCCAGTCGTTGACCGACTCTGCGACGCGGCTCAGCGCCCGGTCGCGGTCGCGGTCGCGCAGCAGGCGGGTGACGCGTGTCAGGCGCGTCCCGAAGACGAACGACTCCGTGCGGACCTCCGACGCGGCGGCAAGTGCCTGGACGAAGCGCAGCAACAGCCGGGAATGGCGCTCCATGGAGCCCGAGATGTCGCACAGGACGACGAGCGAGCGCGGCTCACGGATCGGCCGCCGCCAGACCCACTTCAGGAGGTGCCCGCCGGTCCCCAGGTTCTGCCGGAACATCGCCCGCGGCGCGAGTCGCCGGCCGTGCGAGTGGAGCTCGTAGCGACGGGTGCGCCGCCGCTCCAGCCGGGGCACGAGGGCGTCTACCAGGCGCTCCGCCTCGCGCAGCTCCGCCGGAGTCATCCGGTCGAACTCGCGGTGACGCAGGATCTCGCCCTGCGAGTAGGCGTCCGGCGAGATGACGACGCCCTCGATCGGCGCCTCGTCCTCGTCCGCATCGCCGTCGGTCCGGATGGGTGTCCCGTGCTCCTCTGGCCGCATCTCAGCCTGCTCCGAGCCGGCCTCGGGCGGGGTCGACCCGGGAGCCTCTTCCTCCGTGGCGGCCTCATCATCCTGGCGCAGCGTGGACGGCTGGAACTCGCTCGAGAAGGCGGATCCGCGCTTGCGCCACCAGCGATCGAACGCCGCGGCGTAGACAGCGTGATCGTCGCGCCGTCGGACGAACACCGCCTCGCCCGCCGCCCGGACCTGTTCCCGATCGGAGATGTCGACCAGCGTCAACGCCCGGGCGAAGTCGACGGCCGCCCCCAGATCGATGGAGAGCCGCGCCGCGCGCAGCGACCGCCCGAACCCGACCGCCTCGCCCAGCAGGCGACGCCCATCGACCTCGGGGCCGAACGGCGAGCGGACGATGGCGGGGTCGGTCACGGCTTCGGCTCAGCTGCCGGCGGCAGCCTCGGTCAGGTACCGCCGGGTGCCGTCGCCGCGGACCTGGCGGATGTCCTCTTCGTACTTGAGCACGACACCCAGCGTCTCGTCGACCAGTTCCGGTGCCAGCTCCCGCGCACCCAGCGACAGGAGGGCCGCCGCCCAGTCGAGCGTCTCGGCGATGCCCGGTACCTTGGTCAGGTCCGCCTCACGCAGGCGATGGACGAACCCGACGACCTCGCGAGCCAGTCGCTCCGGCGCTTCGGGCACGCGGGCCAGGACGATCTCGTACTCCTTCTGGGCGGTCGGGTAGTCGATCCAGTGATACAGGCAGCGCCGCTTGAGCGCGTCGTGGACCTCGCGGGTCCGGTTCGACGTCAGGATGACCCGCGGTGGCCGCGCCGCCTTGATCGTGCCGATCTCCGGGACCGTGACCTGGAAGTCGGACAGGATCTCGAGGAGGTACGCCTCGAACTCCTCGTCGGCCCGGTCGATCTCGTCGATGAGCAGGACCGGGGCCACGCCGTCGATCGATTCGAGTGCCTGGAGCAGCGGCCGGCGGATGAGGAATGCCTCGGAGAAGATGTCGTGGGCGGTCGCCTGTTCGGCCTCACCGCGCGCCTCCAGCAGCCGGATCTCCAGCATCTGGCGCGGGTAGTTCCACTCATAGACGGCCGTATTGACGTCCAGTCCCTCGTAACACTGGAGCCGGATGAGCTTCGTGCCCAGGCTGGCGGCGAGCACCTTCGCGAGCTCCGTCTTGCCGACGCCGGCCTCGCCCTCCAGCAGGAGCGGGCGACCCAGCTCGAGGGCCAGGAAGACGGCCGTCGCCAGCGAACGATCCGTGATGTAGTCGCGGCTTCGGAAGTCGTCCTGGATGGCTTCGATGGAGCGGGTGCCGGCGGGCCGGCTGTCGCGGTCGGTCATCGACGGAATCTACACTGCGGGCCCGGGTCTGGGTTCCCGGCCAACATGTTGCCTCATGTCCATCTCGTGCGCCTCAGGTCCGTCCTCGACGCGGTTGTCGACTCGCGCCGAAGAGGCTGCCGTTGATGCGCGGCGGGTCGCTCTCGTCGCGTGGATGCACGCCCAAGGTGCAGGTGATGCACGGATGGCAGGAACCGGACGCGGGGGCCGCGCGGCGACGGCATCTCAGGCGTCGGACCCCGGCTCAGCCATCGGGCGCGTCCAGGTCGCGGGCGTAGGCCGGGAAGCGGAACCGCTGCGAGCGGGTCAGGATGCCGCCGTACCCAAGCTTCGCGACGGTCTTCTCGGAGGCCCGGTTCGCCGCTGGGCAGGCGCGGCAACAGCAGATCGACGGCTGTGGCCTTGGAGTAGGCACCACACGTCGGCAGCCCCAGGATCGCGGTCTGCCCGATCCGGGCGAGCCAGAGCATCGACCCCGGGTGCGCAGGGACGCCACGCCGGACGATCCGGCCGCCGAGCGCCGCCGCCAGGCGCACGGCCGCCTCGTCCTCGTGCAGCTCGCCTGCCTCGGGCACGAGGACGGTGGCCGGGTCGCCGGGATCGGCCGCAGCGAGGGCCAGCAGGTCTTCGGTGCTCAGCCGGCGACCCTTCGCCCAACGGCTGCCCGCGATCGTCAGGTCGCGCGCGAGTACGGCACCCACCAGGCGCGCCGCGACACGGCGGCCGGGCGCGACCCGTTCGACCCGCACGCCGTGACGCGCTGGTTCGCTGGTGGGCTAGCGGCCGAGCGCGGCCTCGATCGCGCGACGGGTGTAGACCACCGCCATGCGCGCTCGATAGTCGCGATCCGCATGGATGTCGCTGTTGACGGTCTGGCCATCGGCCGCGTGTTCGGCGGCGGCGGCAACCGCGGCCGATGATCCGTCGCTCCCGGCGAGCGCCGCTTCCACGGCCTTCGCGCGGTAGGGGACCTCCCCGACCCCGGTAAGCGCGACCCGGGCGTGACTGACCGTCCCGCCGCTCATCGCGACGACCGCGGCGACCCCCACGATGGAGTACCCGGACGCCGGCTGCTCGAGCTTCTTGTACGCACCGCCGGCGCCGGCCGGCAGCGGTCCACGCCGCAACGCAACGAGGATCTCGTCGTCCGCGATGCCCGTCTGGAACGCGCCCAGGAGGAAGCCGTCGAGCGGCACGACCCGTTCGCCGCGTGTGGAGCGCAGGACCACCGAGTAGTCCAGGGCCAACGCCAGCGCCGGCGCGTCCGAAGCCGGATCGGCGTGCGCGATGGCGCCACCGAGCGTGCCCCGGTTCCGCACCTGGACGTCGCCGATACCGGAGAGACAGTCCCTGGCGAACGAGAGACCAGTGGTCTCGAGCGCCTCGGCGTAGGTGGTCAGGGCACCCATCTCGAAGCCGCCGTCCGGGGTCGCCCGGACGCCCTTGAGCTCCTTGAGCCGGCCGATGTCGATGAGCGTCCCGGCCGTCGCAAGACGGAGCTTCAAGAGTGGCAACAGGCTCATCCCGCCGGCGAGGAGTTTGGCCGAGCCATTCGACGCCGCCAGCGCGGCCAGGGCCGCATCGAGGGTCGCGGGACGCTCGTAGGCGAACACCGCCGGGATCATACCTGGCCTCCCTTCGCGGACTGGATCGCCCGCCACACCGTCTGCGGCGTGTACGGCATGTCGAGGTGGCGGATGCCCAGTGGACTGAGCGCGTCGATGACTGCGTTGGCGACGGCCGCCGGGCTGGCGATCGTGCCGGCCTCGCCGACTCCCTTGACCCCGAGCGGATTGACCGGCGACGGGGTGACCGTCTGATCGAGCTCGAGGTTCGGGAAGAAGGAGGCCCGCGGCAGGGTGTAGTCGAGCATCGAGCCGGTCAGCAGCTGACCGTCGTCGCTGTAGATGGCGCCCTCCCAGAGCGCCTGGCCGACACCCTGGGCGATCCCGCCGTGGAGCATGCCGTCGACGATCATCGGGTTGATCTTGTTGCCGACGTCATCGACGGCAACGTAGCGGACGAGGTCGACCTTCCCGGTCTCCTCGTCGATCTCCACGACCGCGACGTGCGTGCCGAACGGCCACGTGCAGTTCGGCGTGTCGTGGTACGCCGTCTCGTCGAGGTACGGCTCCATCCCCTCCGGCGGATCGAACGCCAGGTCGATGGCGAATGCGATCTCCTGGATCGTCTTGACCCGATCGGGACTGCCCTTGACCCGGTAGTTGGCGCCATCGACTTCGATGTCGTCGACCGCGGCCTCCAGCATGTGGGCCGCCATCCGGCGTGCCTTCTCGCGGATCTTGCCCGCGGCCTTGACCGCCGCGGTCATCCCGACCGAGGAGGTGCGGCTGCCGTATGTGCCGTAACCGAACGGCGTGCCCTGGGTGTCCGAGTGCTGGACGACGATGTCCTCCATCGGGACCCCGAGCTCGTGGGCGATGACCTGCGCGTACGTCGTCTCGTGGCCCTGGCCCTGGGGCTGGGTCCCCATCGTGACCACGACCTTGCCGGTCAGGTGGACCTTGATGTTGGACGACTCCCACATCGCGGCCCCCCAGCCATCGCCGACGGCACCGATCCACTTGCTGGGGGCGATCCCGCAGACCTCGATGTAGGTGCTGAAACCCAGGCCCAGGAGCTTCCCGCGCGCCTTGGCCTCGGCCTTGCTGGCCAGCAGGTCCTTGTATCCGACCGTGGCCAGGGCCATGTCCATGGCCGGCTCGTAGTTCCCGGAGTCGATGTAGATCTTGGCCCCACCGCTCGCGGTCCCGAGACCGGACGGGTTCTCATAGGGGAACTGGTCGGGCTGGATGAAGTTCCGGCGCCGGACCTCGGCGCGGTCCATCCCGATCTCGGCCGCGAACAGGTCCATCGCGCGCTCGATGACGTAGGTCGCCTCCGGACGACCGGCGCCGCGGTAGAGGTCCACGAACGTGGTGTTCGTGTAGACCCCGGTCACCTCCGCGTAGACGTTCGGGATCTTGTAGCAGCCGCTCAGCACGCGGGCGTAGAGCGTCGTCGGGATGCCGGGGGCGATGGTCGACAGGCGGCCGCCCAGGTTGGCCAGCGTCTTGACCCGCAGGCCGGTGACCTCGCCATCCCGCTTCCCGGCGATCTCGAGGTAGGTGATGTGGTCGCGGCCGTGGATCGTGCTCCCGTAGCTCTCGCGACGACCCTCCACCCACTTGACCGGACGACCGCCCAGCTGCTTGCTGGCGAACAGCACCAGGGCGGCGTCCGGGTAGCAGGGGACCTTGGTCCCGAAGGCCCCGCCGATATCCGGGCTGATGCACCGGATCTTGTGCTCCGGGATGCCCATCACGAAGGCCGCCAGCAGCAGCCGCTGGACGTGCGGGGCCTGGCTGGGATTCCAGATCGTGTACTCGTCCGTGCCGGGGTTGTACCAACCGATGTCGCCGCGGGTCTCCATCGGGTTGGGGATTAGCCGCTGGTTGACGATGCGCTGCCTGACGACGACCTCAGCGCCGTCGACGGCCGCATCCGTGCCCGCCTTGTCGCCCACCGTCCACTCGAACACGACGTTGTTCGGGGCGTTCTCGTGGAGCTGCGGAGCGCCCTCGGCGAGCGCCTTCTCGGCATCGATGACGGCGGGCAGGGGCTCCCAGTCAACCTGGATCGCATCGAGCGCGTCGAAGGCCTGGGCCTCCGTCTCGGCCACGACCGCGGCGACGCCCTCGCCCGTCCACTTGACGCTGTCCGTGGCGAGGGCCCGCGGCATGTTGACGTTGTTCTGGAGGCCCGCGCTCCCGCCCGCAGGCCAGGCCATGGGCATCGGGTTGTACGGGATGTCCGCGCCGACGATGACGGTCAGGACGCCGGGCATGGACTTGGCCGCGCTGGTATCGATCGCGCGGATGTTGGCGTGGGCGTAGGGGCTGCGCAGGATCGCCATGTGGGTCATCGACTGAAGCTTGATGTCGTCGAGGTAGCGGCCCTTGCCAGTGATGAAGCGAGGGTCCTCGGTCCGCTTGATCGGCTTGCCAAGGGGGCTGGTGGGGGCGTCGAGCACGTCGGTCATGTCGTTCCTCTCCCGCCTAGACCGCGACCGGGGCGGCGGCCCCGTCACGCATGGCGGCGGCCGCGGCGCGGATGGCGATGACGATGTTCTGGTAGCCGGTACAGCGACAGATGTTGCCCTCGATCGCGTGGCGGATCTCGTCGTCGGAGGGGTCCGGGTTGCGTGCGAGCAGGTCTGCCGCGGTCATGATCATGCCCGGCGTGCAGAACCCGCACTGGAGGCCATGCTTCTCCCAGAAGGCGTTCTGGAGCGGGTGGAGTCCCTCGGCGGGGGCCAGCCCCTCGATGGTCGTGATGTCGCTGCCGTCCGCCTGGACCGCCAGCATCGTGCACGACTTGACCGCCTTGCCATCGACATGGACGGTGCACGCACCGCACTGGCTGGTGTCGCAACCGACATGCGTACCGGTCAGGTCCAGATCCTCACGGAGTGCCTGGACCAGGAGCCGTCTGGGCTCGACGTCGAGCTCACGTGGCGTGCCATTGACTACGAACGAGATGTGTTCGCCCACGGACAGGAACCTCCTACGTCGCGTGCGTTGGCTGAGCGGATGTCGGGTCGCTGCGTGTCCCCGGCGAGTTTCAGTACCTCTGCGTCGACGCGATTCGGTGGTCGAGGTGAGGCCAGCCGATGGTGGCACAGCAGCGCCACGGAATCAAGTGGTTTCCGCAGGCCCGTACCTCGGAACGGAACGCCCGTCGCGAGCGCTCTCCCGGCCTCGACGACGTTGCGGTCACGCCGGCGCCGGCTTCGCGATCATTGCGGTGATCTTGCCCGTGACGTAGCCCAGAACCGCGCCGATCACCAACGAGACCGCCACGGAGATGAGCGCGTTATCGGAGATGAGCGGCGCGTTACCGCTGAAGTTCAGCGACGTGAGGCTCGCGATACTCAGCGCGTCGGGCGTCTGGAGCAGGAAGGCGAAGGTGGCGGCGAACCCGTAAACGGTCGCCGGAATCGACGCGAACGTCGGGACGTTGGCGGCGAGGACGGCCACGACGCATCCGACGCCGACGACGATGCCCGCCCAGATCGGCAGGCCCAACGTCTTGGTGAGCTCGGGGAGCGACAGGATGACGACGGCCACGACCGTGGCCACGACGCATCCGAAGACGTTGCCGACGATGGTGTTCTTCAGGGCGTTGTTGTCACCGCCCGAGTGGAAGAAACACGCCAGTCCGATGAAGATCGCCCAGATCAGCAGGCCAGGGACATTGAGAGACACCGCCGTGGCGATGCCTCCCAATACACCCGCGACCAGGGCGAGTGCGGTTAGTTGCGACATCCACTCCTCCTCACGGGATCTGATCCGCGGGTAGCCTCGGACAACCGTTGCCCGTACCTCTCGATTCCAACGGCCGCCGTCAGGGCTCGGCCCGTGACCGCCGGAGGGCACGATGCTAGAGCGCCGCGGGTCATGAAGTCCAATCAATTGCATGGATCACGGCGATCGATGTTGCGAATGGAGTGATCGAGGCCGACGGCGGTGACGGCAACGAGACGATCAGGCTGCAGGACGAGCCTGGCGAGCCCCACGGGGTCTACGACGCGACCCCGATGCTCGGCCCATTTCAAGCCCTGATATGGGCTAACATGCAGAACGGAGCCTGGGTCGGGCTGCTGGCTGGGGACGATTTCCTGAATTCTTGGTGCGGATACACACTCCTAACCGTCACCGGTTCACCCTCACGCCTCGAACCGCCAGTCGGGAGATCACCATGGAAGTCCCCCTCCTCGTCAACGATTTCCTTCGTCGCGCTGCGAAGCTCTATCCCACCAAGACCGCGGTCGTGGATGGCGCGAAGCGGTTCACCTTCCGTGAGTATCAGGAGCGCTGCAATCAGCTCGGGCATGCGCTCCTCGACCTTGGCGTCGGCAAGGGCGACCGAGTCTGCATCCTGAGCCCAAACAGCCACTACTTCCTCGAGTCGTACTTCGGCGTCTCCCAGATCGGCGCTATCCTCGTGCCCCTCAACTACCGGCTGGTCGCTGCCGACCACGCGTACATCATCAACCACGCGGGCGTGACGGCCGTGCTCGTCGATCACGACTACACGAACGTCCTGGACGAGATCCGCCCCGACCTGGCGTCCGTGGAGCACTGGATCGTGGCCGATCCACACCAGCAGGGGCCGACACCGGGCGGCTGGACCGACTGGGACGCGCTGGTCGCGCGGCAGCCCACGACGCCAACCCCGACCGTCGACCAGGGCGAGAACGACGTCGTGTCGATCAACTACACCTCCGGTACGACCGCCCGCCCGAAGGGCGTCATGCTCACGCACCGAAACGCCTATATCAACGCCTATAACTTCATCGCTCACCTGCGCGTCCGGCATGAGGACGTCGAACTCTGGACGCTCCCGATGTTCCACGCCAACGGTTGGGGCGGTCCCTACGCGCTCACCGCCATGGGCGCCACCCACGTCATACTCCGCGCGGTCGTCGCCAGCGAGATCTACGGCCTGATCGAAGCAGAAGGGGTGACCTTCGCCTGTATGTCCCCAACTGTCCTGAGCACGATCCTGAACTATCCGGACAAGGAGAAGCACACGATCCGCACGAGACCGCGTTTCGTGGTGGCCGGGGCGCCGCCTCCGGCCGCGTTCATCGAGCGCCTCGAGAAGGAGATGGGCTGGGAGTTCCTCCAGCTGTACGGACTGACCGAAACGTCACCGATCCTCACGGTGTCGGCGCCCGATTTCCAGGACCCAGGGGGTACCGATTACCAGCGCCGCGCCCGGGCGGGGGTCGAGGCGATCGGGTGCGACGTCCAGGTGCTCGACGACCATGGCCAGCCGGTCCCGATGGACAACGCGACCATCGGGGAGGTCTGCGCGCGCGGCAACATGATCCTGGCGGGCTACTGGCGAGAGCCGGCGGAGACCGAGAAAGCGATCTACGGGGGGTACTTCCACACCGGCGACCTCGCCGTGTGGGATGAGTTCGGCAGCATCCACATCATGGATCGCAAGAAGGACATCATCATCTCGGGCGGTGAGAACATCTCGTCCCCGGAGATCGAGAGCGTTCTCTACAGGCACCCCGCCGTGCTTGAATGTGCGGTCATCGCGGTCCCGAGTGAACGCTTCGGCGAGACGCCCAAGGCACTCGTGGTGCTCAAGCCCGGGACCACCGCGACTGAGCGAGAGCTCATCGACTTCACCCGCGAGCATTTGGCGCACTTCAAGTGCCCGTCCTCGATCGACCTCGTCGATTCGTTGCCGCGCACGGCGACCGGGAAGCTGCAGAAGTTCCTCATCAGGGAGCCGTACTGGAGGGGTGCCGAACGGCGTGTGCACTGAGTGGGTTCGCCCCGGCCGCCATCGTCGCGTTCCGCAAGCTGTTCGGACGGATCCCCGAGCTCCTGCCCGGTGCATCTGCAGTCAAGCGGCGATGCGTGAGCCGGATAGCACGGACCCTCCGTGTCCGGAGCAACTGATGAAGTCCGCTGCATGTGCCTGGTGGTCGCGATACGATCTCCGGGCATGAATAACATCGGTGGCTCGGGCCGCCGGCTCGCCCCGACGCTCGATCGGCTCGTCTCCGTTCACCAGCTCCGCCTGCTGACGGTGGTCATCGAGAGAGGCGGGTTCACCCGCGCCGCGGAGACGCTCGGCCTGAGCCAGCCCGCGATCTCGCACCAGCTCAAGGCGCTCTCCGGCTCGATCGGCACGCCGGTCCTGGAGATCATCGGGCGCCGCGTGCAGTTGACCCAGGCCGGCGAGCTCCTGTACGAGCATGCAAAGCGCATCCTGGCCGAGTTCGAAGCCGCAGGGTCCGCCCTCGACGAGCTGCACGGGCTTCAGCGCGGGAGGCTTCGGGTCGCCGGCGACACGACGGTCGGGATCTACGTGCTGCCGGACCTCCTCGGGGCCTTCCGGCAGGCCCATCCGTCGATCGAGGTCCAAATGCGTGTCGACAATCGGCAGGGCGTCTACGAGCGCCTCGTCGCCACCGAGGTCGACTTCGTCGTCAGCGGGCGGCTCTGGGAGAATCCGTCGATCGCGCTCGTCGTTCGCCCGTTTCTCGCCAACGAGCTCATCGCGATCGCATCGCCGCGCCACCCGCTCGCGTGCCGCGACCGGGTCACGCTGGCCGACCTGGCCGCCGAGCCGTTCATCGTCCGGGAGCCTGGCTCCGGAACACGTGAGACCACCGAGGAGGCACTCCGCGCGGCCGGACTATCGATCCGGCCGGTGATGGAGCTCGCCAGCAACGGCGCAATCAAGCGTGCGGTCGCCCGGGATCTCGGTGTCTCGATCCTGTCACGCTACGCCACGGCGCTCGAGCTCCAGATCGGGCACCTCGTGGAGCTTCCGGTCGAGGGATTCCCGCTGCGCCGTCAGTGGCACCTCGTCTATGCCCGCGACAGGCACCTCGGTGCCGTCGGAGAAGCGTTCCTGCGGTTCGTCGACGACGGCCACTGGAAGGAGACGATCGGGCACCCGATCACGACCGACTGAAGGGCCGCCGCCCAGGGAAGGCGAAGTGGTGGCACGCGGGTTCAGCGCCGGTCGGCAGGCGCGCCGACGATCACGCCGACCCTGCCGCCTGGGTGATCCGGGGGGCAAGACCGCCCCTCTCGTACCGGCGCGCCATGTCGTCGAGTGGGACAGACCGAATCGCCTTGCCGTGTCCGGCGGATCCGAACTGCTCGTTTCCGGCGGGTCGTGTGGCCCACGAAGACAGGCCTTCTGTCACTTCGGTCACTGCGTCCTTGATGGCTAGCGTGCTGCCAAGAGCGCGGTGCGCCGAGCCACGCTTCGAGTCGTGCTTCCCCGCATGGCGGGAGACGGAAAGGAAGCTCCACGATGAGCATCCATCAGGAGAACACCTCGAACGAGTTCCGACGACGGCCGTCTGACGGACCGGCGAGGGAGCCCGGCGTCCCGCTCGACGATACCGCCATCGTCGAGGATCCCTGGCTCGGTCGGATCGCGACGGCCGATGGCCTGTTCGTGACCGATGAGCAGCAGCGGATCGTCGCCTGGTCGAGTTCCGCCCAACGTGTCCTCGGCTACTCGCCCGAGGAGGTGATTGGCCAGCGCTGCTTCATGGTCCTGATGGGCCGTGAACTTGGTGGGCACCCGATCTGCCGGCGCCTCTGCCCGGTAACCGCCAACGCCGAGCGGGGACGCGGTACTGCCGCCTACGAGGTCGCGGCCCGCGCCCGCGACGGCGCCGTCAAGTGCCCGAGCAACAGCGTGCTCGTCCTCACTGTTGCGAACAGAACGTTCCGCGTCATCCATCTGCTGCGCGAGGTGACCTGCCACCCCGGCCTGCCGCGTCGGGCCGCCACTTCTGTCACCGCCTCGCCCTCGGTCGGTCGCGGGGTCGGGATCAGAGGAGACGGCCCGGATCCTCGAGCGCGGCGACGACCTCGTCGAGGAAGGCTGCCGCCGGGGCGCCGTCCAAGACCCGGTGGTCGAACGTGAGACTGAGCACGACGAGCGTCCTGACAGCGATCGTCCCATCGACGACGGCCGGCCGCGGTCGAGCTCGACCGAGCCCCAGGATCGCGGTCTGGGGCGGGTCGAGCAGCGGAGTGAACGCGTCGATCCGGTAGCCGCCCAGGTTGGTGACGGAGAAGACAGCGCCCTGCGTCTCCTCCCCGGCGAGCCGCGCCGCGCGTGCGCGCTCCGCGAGGTCGGCGATCTCGGCATCGACTTGTTCGAGGCTCTTGCCGTCGGCGGCCCGGACGACCGGAACGATCAACCCGTCCTCCAGCGCGACGGCGACGCCGATGTCGATGCTCTCCGGCAACCGGATCCCTTCGTCCGTCCACGAGGCGCCGATCCGCGGGTGGTCGCGCAGCGCCAGCGCGGAGGCTCGTACGGCCGCTGCGGTGTAGGTCCCCCGCCGCCCGGAGCTTGCGCGCGATCCGGCGAGCGCCACGGTGAGGGCGGTGACGTCGGCCTCCGCGGTGATCGTCAGTTGGGCCGCCTCGAGCAGCCCGCGCCGCATCCGGTCGGCGATCGTCCGGCGCATCGGGGTGAGCGCCACGAGTCCGGCGCGGGACCCCTCGCCTGCGGCCGCCCGCACGTCCGCCTCAACGATGCGCCCGGCGGGCCCCGACCCGACGATCGACGCGAGGTCGACGCCCAGCTCGAGGGCGAGTCGCCGCGCGGCCGGCGACGCAGCCACCGGTTGGCCGACCGGAGCATTCGCGGCAACGGCCGGCGCGGACACCGGCGCCCCTGCCGCTGCCGACTCCGGCGTCGACGGCGTCTGGACGGGTTCGACGAGTGTTTCGACCGCGTCGAACGTCGCGATCGGATGTCCCTGGACGATCACGGCACCTGGTCCGAAGAGCAGCTCGGCGATCCTTCCATTCGCGGGCGCCCGGACCTCCGCGCTGGTCTTCTCGACCTGCACCTCGGCCACGAGGTCACCCTCGCGGATCCGCGCTCCTGGCTCGACGAACCAGGTGACCAGGACCCCTTCCTCGACAGACTCGGAAACTCGCGGCACGATGATGTCCTGGCGCATCGGGCTCTCCTTTCGGTCGCCGCCGGTCCGGGCACGGGCGGCGCCGCCGGATGCCGGACCGGCGGCGCCGCCCGATCGTTGCCCGAGCCCGACGGCTCGTGCGGCGGGCTGGGCCTAGCGGCCCATGAGCTGCCGGGCGGCCGCGGCGATCTTGTCGCTGCTCGGCAGGCAGAATTGCTCGAGCGGCCGACTGTACGGGATGGGAACGTCCGGATACGTCAGGCGGACAGGCGGCGCATCGAGGTGGTCGAAGGCCCCCTCGATCACGGTCGTGATGACCTCGCCGCTCATCCCGAAGCTGTGGTAATCCTCGTCGACGACGAGGAGTCGATGGGTCTTCTGGACGGACGCGACGATCGCCTCGCGGTCGAGCGGCACGAGCGAGCGCAGGTCAAGCACTTCCGCCTCGATGCCTTCCTTCGCAAGCTCCTCCGCCGCGTCGAGGGCGCGGTGGACCATGAGCGAGATCGTCACGATCGTCAGGTCGCGACCCTCGCGCTTCACGTCGGCCTTGCCGATGGGGATCGTGTACGGCTCCTCGGGAACATGGCCCGTCGCACGCGGGTTCGGGGTCATCCAGCCGAGCCCCATGATCCCCTTGTGGAACATATAGACGACGGGGTTGTCGTCCCGGATCGCGGAGATCATCAGGCCCTTCGCGTCGTACGGCGTGGAGGGCACGACGATCTTCATGCCGGGCAGATGGGCGAACGTCCCATAGAGCGTCTGCGAGTGCTGGGCGCCGTCGCCGTAGCCCCCGCCGATCGCGGTCGTCACGACGACGGGGACCTTGACGTTCCCGCCGGACTCGTAGTGGATCTTCGCCATGTGATTGTAGATCTGGTCCATGCAGACGCCGAAGAAGTCGACGAACATCAGCTCGGCGATCGGCCGCATGCCCGAGATCGCGGCGCCGACTGCCGCCCCGATGAACGCCGTCTCCGAAATCGGCGTGTCCATCACCCGCTCGGGTCCGAACTTGGCGAGCAGGCCCTCGGTCGCCCCGAAGATCCCCCCATACGTGCCGATGTCCTCGCCCATGACGAAGACGTTCGGATCGCGCTCCATCTCCTGGGCGATCCCTTCCGAGATCGCCTTGGACGTCGTCAGCAGGCGCTTCGTTTCGATTACCATCGAGTGACCTCCTCTGTGCTCACGCGAAGACGTGTTGGAGTGCCGCCGACGGCTCCGGATACGGGCTCGAGCGGGCGAAGTCAATCGCGTCGTCGACTTCCGTCCGGGCCCGGTCCCAGGCGTCCTGCGCGTCCTTCGCGGTCAGGTCGGCGGACTCGATCAGGCGTCGCTCGAACGCCCGGATCGCGTCGCGTTCCTGCAGCAGCGCGAGTTCCTCCGGGGTCCGGTAGGCCTGCGCGTCGCCTTCGAAGTGACCGAACAGGCGGTCCGTCTTGACCTCGATGAGCGATGGGCCGCCGCCGCGTCGGGCACGGCTGACCGCTTCGCCGGCTGCCTCGTAGATCGCGACGGGGTCGTTGTCCGGGACGAGGACGCCCGGGATGCCGTAGGCGGCAGCCCGATCGCTGTTGTTGGCGATGGCGGTTGCCTTGTCTTTCGGGACGCTGATCGCCCAGGCATTGTCTTCGCACACGAACACCACCCCGAGCTGCCACACGGCCGCAAGGTTCAGTGACTCATGGAAGGCTCCCTGGTTGGCGGCGCCTTCGCCGAAGAACGAGACCGCGATGTCGTCCTTGCCCTGCTTCCTGAACGCGAGAGCGTGGCCGACGGCCGTCGGCATCCCTTCCGCGATGATCCCGCTGCAGCCGAAGTTCGTCGCCGGGTCGAACAGGTGCATGTGGCCGCCCTTGCCGTGACCAAGGCCGGTCTCCTTCCCGAAGATCTCGGCCGCGAGCCGCTTCATGTCCATGCCATGGGCGAGGGCGATGTGATGTGGCCGATGGGTAGCGGTGACCGCGTCGCTCGGTCGCAGGTGGGCGGCGACGCCCACCGCGACCGGCTCCTGGCCGGCCGCCAGGTGCATCTCGCCCGGGACCGTCCCGGCCGCGATGTCGAACGCCGGTGTCTTCCCCTCGAAGTAGACCTTCTGGATGGTCTCCTCGAAGAGTCGGATCCGGACGAGCTGGTAGTGCATGTCGCGCAGTGTCTTGTTGTCGGGCATCGCTTGGCCTCCATGTTCAGGTCGGGTCGCTCACTCGGTTGCGTATTCTCAGGGCTCACCTCCTCTCAGCGAGTCAGCCGTTCGCGTGCCAGCCCGGATCCGCGTAACGGCTCAGGAAGAGATCGGCGGCGACGGCCAGCTCGGCTGCCCGGAGGCGATCGGCCCCGATCGGGTGCTCTCCCCGCCGCTCTCCCGGCCTACGCGCTGCCGTGAACGCCTCGACGACGGCGCGGTCGACGATGGCATAAAACGCGCGCCCGCCGGTGGAAGCTCCACCGCCGGAGAGCCGTCCGTCGAGCTCGCGCGCGAGCGACGTGACGGGCACTCGCTCGCTCTTCGTCCGCTCCCATCGGCCGTTGCCCGGGTCGCCGGGTCCGGCCAGGACCCGCCGGAGCGCCTCGAGATCGGCATCGATCAGCAGGGTGGCGTGGACAAGCAGGCTTCGGCCGCCGACCCAGGCGGCGACGCCGCCGAGCTTCCGGCCCTCGACGAAGAGCCCGCGCGCGGCCGCGCTGGCCGGGATCCCCAGTGTCCGAACGGCCGCCGCCAGCGGCTCGAGCACCGCCCCGTACAAGCCGGCGAGGCCACCCACGACCCGGTCCGCGACGACTGCGTGGTCGCGCGGCGCCACCAGGCTGATGTTGAGGTTCCCGCGGTCATGATAGACGGCCCCTCCCCCGCTGAACCGCCGGCACACCGGGACACCAAGCCGAGCAGCCGCGACCAGGTCCACCTCCGCCGCGGCCACCTGGAAGCGACCCAGGACGACACACGGGTCGTTGCGCCAGAGCCGGAGGATGGGCTCGGGGCCGGTCGTACGGGCGAGCGCCTCGTCGATGGCGAGGTTGCGCCACGGCTCGCGCCGGCCGTCGTCGGCGATGAAGCGAAACGGCCGGTCGATCATCCGTCCGACCCCCGCCCGGCCAGCGTACTGTCGGCGGCAAGCAGACCGCTGTCCGCCGCGGACCGGAGCACACCGTGCGCGTCGAGCACCCGCGGGCCGTCGGCTGCCAGGCGGACGCTGGCGGACGCGCCCGGCTCGAGCACGATCTCACGCTCGCCGTCGAACGCGAGCGTCAGGCGTGCATCGGCATCGCTGGTCCCGCCGAGCCCGACCGACTCGCCGAGCTCGATCAGTCGCCAGTCGCGGACGCCGATCGGGACGAGCTGACCCGGCCCCAGCGGCGCCATGACCGACGAACCGTTCGAGCCGAACCGCAGGTGCAGCGCACGCGGGGGCTCGCCATCGAACGGGCGGAGCATCCCGCCGACGCCGGCCAGGCCCGTGAGGGCCGGATCGCTCCGAGCGACGACGGCCTCGACGAGGAGCGACGGATCCCAGAGCGCGTGCGCACCGACCCAACCCGACCGGACGAGGGCCACGTCCACCAGTGCGATCGTCGTCGCCTGGAGCGGGCCGTCAAGGCGAACCTCCAGCCGCGGCGTCTGCCGCACGTGACCGGCGAATCGCTCGGGATCGGAGGCGTAGAGGGCCGCGGCCAGCGCTCCGGCCGTGGGATCGATGGGTGTGCAGAAGGCGTTGTTCGTGCCACCCGGCAACGGGACGAGGACGGCCGACGGCCAGCCCTGGACGACGGCGCGATTCGTGCCGTCCCCGCCGATCGTCACGACCACGGCCACGTGGGCCTCGGCCATCATCGCCGCCGCAGCCGCCGTGCCGGCCGCATCGAGCGCCTCGAGGCCGCCGCTGAGATCCACGGACGTGACGCGGAGGCTCGTCCCGCCTTCCAGCGAATAGCCGGCGGCAGCGAGCATATCGACGGCCCGCTCGACAACGTGCGCGGGTTCGGGCATGAACAGCACGGTGTCCACGCGCCCGCCGGCCAGTCCGCGGAGGACGCGCGCGACCGCGTTCACGCGTTCATGGACGTCGATCGTCCGCGCCAACGACGTGAGGCGACGCACGTCACGTGAAGCGTTCGCGTTGACGATGAGTCCGACCCTCGTCTCGCGCATTATCCCTTCCGCTCGGTTCGGTTGCCGTCCGGGATGTCACCCGGCCCCGCAGGGAAGCCCAAGCCCTGTACCGGGGACGAGCCGCCAGTATGTTCGCGCGCGGCGGGCCGGGCAAGGGTACATTGGCCCATCGTGTCCCGTCTGATGCGTCGAGGTCTGTCAGGCCGGACGAAAGACTTCCACCAGCTGCGGCCAGCCGGCGACGACCGGTTCCGGGGCACCGACACGTGGCAGGGTTTGGCCGGCGCCGTTCGGCAGCCAGGCGACCCGCAGCCCGAAGGAGCCCGCACCGGCGGCGTCCCATCCGTTGGCGGTCACGAACCCGATCCGGTCCGGGCCGGTCCCGACTGCCTCGACCGCGAGCCGGTAGACGGCCGGGTCCGGTTTGTAGCGGCGTACGGCATCCACCGAGAGGACGTCGTCGAACGCCGACCGGAGACCCGTCCGGTCGAGACCAATGGCAAGCATGCCGCGTGAGGCGTTCGAGAGCACGCCGAGCCGGAGCCCGGCCCGGCGGAGGTCGGCGAGCGCGGCGACCGCCTCGGGTCGCGCCGGGAGCTCGACGAACGCGCTGGCGAGCCGGGCCAAGGCGGCACCCGCGACCTCGATCTTGAGCTCGGTGAGCGCGGTCGCGAGCGCGTCGGCGGTAACTGCCTCGAAATCCGCCCACGCACCCATCACCGTCCGAAGCCACGTCAGCTCGAGTTGGCGGGCACGCCATCTGGCGGCGAGCTCCGGCCCGTGCCCTGGCGCCGCGGCTTCGCAGGCGACCACGAGCGCCCCGATGTCGGCCACCGTCCCGTACCAGTCGAAGAAGACGGCCTCGACCTGCGGCCGGTCCATGTCAGGCCATCGCCGCCTTCATCTCGGCGAGGGCGTTTCGCGCCTCCTCGACGGAGCCTTCGTCCTCGATCGTCGTGATGTCGCCGGGATCGACGCCGTTGACGACGGCCTTGAGGACCCGCCGCATGATCTTGCCGCTGCGGGTCTTGGGCAGCGTGTCCACGAAGGTCAGCTCGCCGATGACGGCGACCGGCCCGAGCTCGCGGCGGACCGTGGCGAGCAGCTCGCGGCGGAGCTCGTCGGACGGCTCGCGTCCATACTTGAGGACGACAAACGCGGCGATGACCTCGCCGCGCAGGTCGTCCGGACGCCCGGTCACCCCGGCTTCGGCCACCGCCGGATGGCGGAGGAAGGCCGTCTCGACCTCGATCGTCCCGAGGCGATGGGCGGCGATCTTGATGATCTCGTCGGCCCGCCCGGCGAAGAAGACATAGCCGTCCTCGTCGATGTGCGCGGCATCACCGACGTAGTAGCTGCCGGGGATCTGGCTCCAGTAGTCCGCGCCGTAGCGGTCCGGCTCACCCCACAACGTGGCGATCAGCCCCGGGAACGGCCGGCGCAGGACCATGATGCCCTTGTGGCCGGCCTCGACCTCGGCTCCATCGGGCGTGACGACGGCCGGCTCGATACCCGGGAGCGGCAGCCCGGCCGAGCCCGGCTTGATCGGCAGCAGGCCGAGGCCATACGGGTTACCGAAGATCGGCCCGCCCGTCTCGGTCTGCCACATATGATCGATGACCGGGATCCGGTCACCGAAGATCTCCTGCTGGAGCCAGGCCCAGGCGGGGGCGTTGAGGACTTCGCCGGCACAGAAGATCCGCTCGACGCTCGAGAGGTCGTGACGCTGGGCGGGCTCGTTGCCGAAGCGCATCAGGAGCCGGACGCCCGTCGGCGAGGTGAAGATTCCCTGGACCCGGAGCTCCTCGATGAGCGCCCAGACGGCATCCTGCCCAGGGTGGTCGAGGGCACCCTCGTAGGCGATCGTGGTGCAACCGGCCATGAGCGGCGCGTAGACGATGTAGCTGTGGCCGACGATCCAGCCGATGTCCGACATCGACCACCAGGTCTCGCCCTGCCGAAGCCCCATGAGCCAGCGGCCCATCGCCGCGATGTGGACCTGGTAGCCGCCGTGGGTGTGGACGGCCAGCTTGGGCCTGGCCGTCGTGCCCGAGGTCGCCAGGATGAAGGCCGGTTCGTTCGCCTCCATCCCGAGGTGCGCGCCGTCGTGGCCCTCGCCGCCGGCAAGGAATTCCGCCCAGTCGAGCTCGCGCGGCCCGACCAGCGACGCCGGGGCGTCCGCCCGGCGTAGCACGACGACGTGCTCGACGGCGCCCGGGTCGTCTTTCAGGGCAGCGTCGACGATCGACTTGAGCGGCACCTCGGTGCCCTTGCGATAGGTGACGTCGGCGGCCACGACGAGCCGCGAGCCTGATGCCCGGATCCGGTCGCCGAGCGCGCCCTGGCCGAAGCCGGCGAAGACGACCGAATGGATCGCCCCGATTCGAACGGTCGCCAGCATCGTCGCGACGGCCTCCGCGCAGGTGGGCATGTAGATCGTGACCCGGTCCCCGTGCCCGATCCCGAGGGCCCGCATCGCGGCCGCGATTCGCCGGACCTCGTGCAGGAGCTGGGCATAGGTCAGCGTCCGCCGCCCGCCCCGCTCATCGGCGGCGATGAGGGCCGGCTGGTCGCCCCGGCCGTCTGCGACGTGCCGGTCGAGGGCGCTCCAGCACAGGTTCGTCCGGCCGCCGGAGAACCAGCGAAACGTCGGCGGCTCATGCTCGAAGATCCGATCCGGCGCGCGGAACCAGAGGACGTGCTCGTCGGCGACGCGGCGCCAGAACCCCTCGGGATCGGCGCTCGCCTCGGCGCGCAGGCGTGTGAGCGGATGCTCCTCGGTCATGCCGGACTCCTGCTCGATGCGCGATGGGAGGTCGGGGCCTCCCCTCGCGTTGGATCGCTCGGTCGACTATCCCCCGGCCGCCGTCGCGGGCGGGAGTCTGCTGTTCGCGCTGGCGAACAGCTGACGCAGGCGCTCGTAGAATGCTCCGGCAGCCTCGCGCGCCACCGTGTAGTCGGTGGCGATGGTACCGCGTTGCTCAACCACCTGGCGGGCTGAGTAGAGACGCGTGAGCCCCGCGAATCGAGGGCCCTCAAACCACTCTTGGGTGGCGGCGACCTCCTGGTCGAATGGGGTCAAGCGTGCGCTCCTGTCACTAGCTATCGAAGTCGAGGTTCTCGGTGATGCGCGAGCCGTCATGCTCGAACGTCGCGAGGTAGCTGGCCACGCGATCTCGGGCGGTCCCGAGGTCATGACGATGCCGATGTTTCGCGGCGGACAGACCGCCGAGGCGGCGGACAGGCCACCGAGGTGAGACGCGATTGATGGTCGCACCGCGGGCCGCTGGAATCAAGCGCGGTTCCGGAACGTCCCGGATCCTGCGGCCGCAGCCGTCAGGTCTCGTCGGCCGGGTCGGCCGGGTCGGCCGGGTCGCGGAGCCGCGCGACCCAGCGCCGCGGAACGGCCGGTGGCCG
>JBCLDE010000033.1:0-22924 GCA_038915165.1 Candidatus Limnocylindrales bacterium | reverse complement strand
CCGCCGCCCGCTACTGCGCTCGCCGCACCTGCGACAGCCGCCGTCGTCGACAGCATCGTGTGTGGGAACTGCGGCTAGAGGCGCACGACCAGATCGTGGCGTGCGCGGTGCCTCGCTGGTTCCGTCAACGCTCGACGGTGGGTGCCCGTGGGATCCAGCGGTCCGGGTCGTCACGGAAGGTGTCGGCGCAGACGGACTCGCAGAAGTGGTAGACCTCGCCCGCGTACTCGACAGCGATGGCGGCATCAGGATCGACCTGCATCCCGCAGACGGGATCGCTCGTGGTCGTCGGTGTCATGGTCGCTTCTCCTCGGTTCGGATGGGTCCAAAGACCTTGATCGAGGATGACCGACGGTCCTGAGGACCAGATGAACAAGGGCTGGGAGTGGGGTGAGCAGGGGGATACCGGTGCGCGGGGTTTCTTGATCGGAACTTGAAGTAGGCGGGCATGGCCGCTTGAACTGCCCGAGCGACCATGCGGAGTGTCGGGACCGAAGTTGGATCCGACATCGAAGGAGGCGACGAAGATGATGACCGGTCCAGGGTGGGAGATGGGCCTCGGCGGCTGGCTCTGGATGATCCTCGGGGTCGTCCTGCTGGTCGTCATCGTGTGGGCCGTGGTGGCCGCGATCCCGGGTCGGCACCGCCCCGCGGCTGACGACGCGGCACAGATCCTCAAGGCCCGCTTTGCGCGCGGCGAGATCACATCACAGGAATACGAGCAGGCCCGACGCCTGCTTGGCATCTGACAGCAAGTCGAAGGAGAAGAACCATGGCATCGAAGCGACTCGGATTTCTCACGGGCGGCCTGCTCACTGGAGCACTCCTCCTGGGAACCGCGGGATTGGCAGCCGCGCAGGACCCGACGACGACGCCGACACCGAGCCCCACCGCGGTCGCACCCGGTGGCATGATGGGCGGCCAGAACGGCGCCGGCATGATGAGTGGCCAGAACGGCGCCGGCATGATGGGCGTCCAGATGGGCACTATGAGTGCCGACCAGCTCAAGCAGATGGCAGCCATTCACAACGAGATGGCCAAGGGCGGAGCCCTCGACTTCTCCCAGATGCAGGCGCTCCACGCTCAGCATCACCCGAGCCGCTGACTCGGCTCACGGCCACGGAACGAATATCCACTGAAGGAGGAACGAGATGTCGTCCCCATACACATTCGCGGCGATCGTGTCCCAGCCCATCGAGGCAGTCCGCGCCCGGGTCGAGACCGCGCTCAGAGATGAGGGTTTCGGGGTGCTCACCGAGATTGACGTCGCCGCGACGCTCAAGGCGAAGCTCGGTCTCGACCGCTCCCCGTACCTCATCCTCGGCGCCTGCAACCCAGGGCTCGCCAACCGCGCCCTGGAGATCGATCCCTCGATCGGTGCGCTCCTGCCGTGCAACGTCGTCCTCCGCCAGTCCGACGAGGGGTCGGGAACGATCGTCGAGATCATGGACCCCGTGGCCGCCCTCGGGATCGCGAGTTCCGACGGGATCGTGCCGATCGCGGCCGAGGCCGCCGAGCGGCTGCGGCGCGTCCTCGCCGCGGTCATCGCTGCTTGACGTCGGCGAATGTCGCGCGTTCGTGCTGGCCGATCCTCCGTGCTGGCCGATCCTCAGCGCGGACTCATCGGACTCTCAGCTGACGGCGACAACATTTGCACCTGAACACTCAGCGCGCACTCACGGGTTTTCTCGTCGCCATGGTCGTCCTGCTCGCCGCTTGCTCGTCTTCGGCGCCAGCGGCCTCGTCGGCGCCAGCGGCCTCGTCGGCGCCAGCGGCCTCGTCGGCGCCAGCGGCCTCCGGGCCGCCCGGTTCGTCCGCGAACCCGACAGGCCAGATGAGGCAGACGAGCGACGGGGGCCAGGTGACTGTCGTGGTCGACTGGGCCGGTCCCGCCCGCGGGGCAGTCTTCGACGTGACGCTCGATACCCACTCGGTTGACCTCGACGCACTCGACCTCGCCGACGCGAGCCTCCGGAACGACCGCGGCGAAACGCGGCGGGCACGCCCGTGGACGGCGCCCAAGGGTGGCCATCATCGCGAGGGCGCCCTGACCTTCGATGGTGACACGGCCCAGTTCCTTGCCGGGGCCAGGTGGATCGAACTTGTGCTTGTGGGCGTTGGTGACCTGCCTGAGCGGACGCTCCGCTGGGAGGTGGGGTCATGATCGCCATCACTCGCCCTCTGAGGCCGACCCTGCCGATCGCTCCACGATCGATCGCGATCGGCCTCCTCGGCGCGGCGGCGCTCCTCGGCCTCTATCTCGGCATCATCAGCCTGGCCCAGGGTGCCGAGCACGCGCTCGAGCAGCTCGCCACCGATGCGCAGTTCGTGGGTCTCATCGCGCTCGGCTTCGGGACCCAGATCGCGCTGTTCGTCGAACTCCGCGCGGTCGACCGTCGCCACCGGGCCGCCACCGGGCCGCAACCGCCGTCACGGCCGCCGGCACCGGAACAAGTGCGGCCGCGATGCTCGCCTGTTGCGCTCACCACCTCGTCGACCTTCTGCCGCTCGTCGGGTTGTCGGCTGCTGCCGTCTTCTTGAATGCCTACAAGACGCCACTCTTCCTGATCGGGCTCGGAATGAACGTCATCGGGATCGTCGTCATCGCTCGCCAGGTCCGGCGTGCGCGCCGGGCGTGCGCGGTGGTCGACGCCGCGTCCTCAGCCGGAGAGCTTGCGGCCGGCTGATCGGGCTCGATTGCCAGGCCTCGATCCTCTCTTCGCTGCCGCGTCTCCTGGACCCGGCTCAAGTGGCTCTCAGCCCCAAGCCACATCGTGGCGGTCCATCTTGGCCCGCCCGCCCCGTCGCGGTCCTCGGCATCGGGATCGTGCTCGCGACCGGCGACCTCCTCGGACAGCGGGGACAGAGCACCGTCGCCACGGCGACACCGGTCCGGCTGAGCATGGCCGGCCTCGATCCGGCGGTCATTGCTGTCACGGCGTGAGCTACGTGGGCGTTGCTCGGACGTGCAAGGCGAGCGGGACGGCCGCGGCGTCCGGTGCCGTCAGGACTGCGGGCGCCGAACGAGCTGGTAGCCCGCCTTCTCCCAGGCGATCATGGCGCCGTCGAGCTCCCAGACATTCGTGTAGCCGAGCCCGACGAACGTCGTCGCGGCGATCGTGCTCATCCGGCCGCTCCGGCAGTAGACGAAGATCTTCGCGTCCTTCGCCGCAGGGAGCTTCCCGACCTGGCTGGCGACCTGGTCGTAGGGGATGAACAGGTCGGTGCCCTGGATCTCGCCCTCGTACGGGACGTGGACGTTGACGAGGACGAAGTCCTTCGCCTCGAGCATCTCCATGAGTCTGGCCGGCGGGACACTCGTGTAGCTTCCGCCGGGCGCAAAGACGATCATCCCCCCGGACGCCGCGGGGCCCGAGACGGCAGGGCCCGAGGCCGGCGGGCCGGTGCTCGAGTCGAGTGTGCCGGAGCCACCGGCGCACGCGGCAACGATGAGTGTCGCGACGACCAGGAGCGCACCGGCCGATCCCCGCCGCTGGAGGACGCGCCTACCCAGGGCGGTCGATGGCGATCGGCGGCGCGGGCGAGAGATCACCCGGTTGAGACCTCCACTGGCGAGATCAGGCGGATGGTGACGGCGACAGGGTACCCCCGATCGCGCCCGCGACCCCCGCACGACGATCGCCCACAGACATACGGGAGCGGATCGCGATCCTGTCTGCAATAGACCCGATGAAGCACCGAAGGCCCGAGAGGCGTCGGCAGGGCGCGCCCGGTGCCGGGGCCCCGCCGATCCAGCTGGGTAGGCCGAAGCGTCCGGCACCGAGGCGTCCGCCTCTGCCGGGCCGAGCGGCGCTGCTTGGGATCGGGCCGTGATCGTGGGTCATGCCGTACCTCTCGATGTAATGAGTCGAGTGCCAGCATTCGTCGGTGTTCACCCAGCTGAGACGCACGTGAGAACCCTGTTAGGCGGCGCTGAGAATGTGAGCCTCCCAGGACAATGAGGGGCGCCTCGCGGCGTGGCTGCCATGTGTCGCCGCATGACGGGCCCGCGCGAGATGTCGTTGAGGAGTGTCAGGGAGGAGGCGGAGAGAAGCGTCCCTCGTCGAGCCGAGGGGGGAGGGTCGAGCGGAGAAGTCTCACGAGCTGCTCATTCCCGCCTCAGCTTGACGCGCCACGCTCGTCGCATGGACATCACGCGCGGGCTCCGGAGCCCGGTCTACGGCCTTGGCTGTGGCGGGGCTGGCAGGAGCACGATCGAGCGCGAGCTCGCGGCGACGGACGGCGTGCTCAGTGCGTACGTGAACCCGGCCACCGAAACCGCCTATATCGACTACGACCCGGCCGAGGTCGACTCGTGGACACTCGCGCGGGTGATCGAGGAGGCCGGGTATCGGAGCGGCCCTCCGATCGAGGCCTGAGCCGTGCTCCTCGCCCGCCGAAACCTCCTCCGCGACCGGACGCGCTTCCTTCTCAGCGTCCTCGGCGTCGCCGTCTCCGTCGGGCTGATCGTGCTGCTCGCGGGCTATCGGTCGGGCGTCTACCGACAGGCGTCGGCCTACCTCGACAACACCCCGGGCACCGTGGTGGTGGCCGAGCGCGGGATCCGGGACTTCCTCGGCACGAGCTCTGTCCTTCCTCCTGCGGCGGCCGACGCGGTCCGGTCGACGGCGGGCGTCGACCGTGTCATCCCGGTCGTCTCGCAGTTCGTGATCTTCGAGCGCCACGAACGCAAGGACGGCTTCTTCCTCATCGGCTACGACCCGACGGTCGGTGGTGGCCCGTGGAAGCTCGTCGAGGGCCGCGAGCCGACAGCCGACAACGAGCTCGTGGTCGACCGCACGACGGCCCACCAGCACGACATGACGATCGGCGACCAGGTCCGGCTGCTCGACCGCGATGCGACGATCGTCGGGCTCTCGGACGAGACGACGTTCTGGGCCGGGTCGGTCGCCTTCGCGCGGCTGACGACGTTCGAGTCGCTTCTCCGCGCACCCGGCGTGCGGAGCTTCCTCCTGGTGACCCCCGAGGCGGGCATCAGCCCCGAAACCCTCCGCGACCGACTCGCGATCCCCGGGACGGAGGTGCTCCTCAAGAGCGACGTCGTCGCCAACGACGCAAAGCTCATGGCCCGGGTCTACGACGCGCCCATCGGGCTGATGGTCGCGATCGCCTTCGTCGTCGGCGTCCTCGTCGTCGGCCTCGTCATCTACACGGCCACGATCGAGCGGCGCCGCGAGTACGGCGCGATCAAGGCGATCGGGGCGCGCAACCGGACGCTCTATCGCGTCGTGACGATCCAGGCCGTCATCGCCGCCGCCGTGGGGCCCCTTGTCGGCATCCGCCTGGCCTACGCTGCCGGATCGGCCTGATTGCGTCCGTCGGTGGCGTCGCGCTCGCCCTGTCGCTGACCCTCGCGCTCGACGCGATCTATGCCGGCGTCGCCAACCAGCTGACCACGTACGTCGACCGGGCCGGAGCGGACATCTGGGTTGCTCGGGGCGGCGTGCGGAATCTCCACATGGTGGCATCCTGGCTGCCCGACGCGACCAGTGACGAGGTGCGCGCCGTCGATGGCGTGGCTGAGGCCGTGCCGATCCTCTATTCGACGGACACGATCTCGGCCGGTGACGAGCGCGCCATCGCCTACGTCATCGGACTGCCGGAGGGCGCGACCATGGGAGGCCCCTGGGAGATCGTCGAAGGCTCCGGGGAGGTCGGCCCTGGCGAGATCATCGTCGACCGTGGATTCGCCGTCAGGGCCGGAGCGGTGATCGGTGGGTCGGTGGAGGTTCTCGGCGGGACCGCCCGGATCGTCGGGTTGTCGGCGGGGACAGCCAATCTGATGCACTCCGTTGCCTTCATCTCGTTCGATGACTTCCGCGCCATGCGCGACGGAACCCCCGTCATCAGCTTCGTCCTGGTCCGGGCCACCGATGGTGCCATGCCGGCTGCCGTGGCGGCCGAGATCGAGCGCGTCGTTGCCGGCGTCTCGGCCCAGTCCCGACCGGCGTGGACCCGGCCGTCGTCTTCCGAAAAGGAGCCTCCGCATGACCCCCCTGACCCTCGACGTTCGCGACGTCACGAAGCGCTTCGGCGACGGCCCCACGGCTGTCGTCGCCGTCCACGATCTGAGCCTGGCCGTCGAGCCGGGCGAGATCGTCCTGATCATGGGCCCGTCGGGGTCGGGCAAGACGATCCTGCTTTCGATGATGGGTGCGCTGCTCAAGCCGACCTCGGGCTCGATCCACCTCGACGGGACGGCGATCTCCGAACTGTCCGAGGGCCGTCTGCCCGACGTCCGCCTGCGCCAGTTCGGATTCATCTTCCAGGACTTCAACCTCCTGTCGGCTCTGTCGGTCCTCGAGAACGTCGCAATCGTGGCCGAGCTGGCCGGCCTGAAGCGCAGCGCCGCGGGCGAGAAGGCGACGTCGATCCTGACCGATCTCGATCTCGGTGCCCGACTCGACTTCCTGCCCGAGAAGCTATCGGGCGGCGAGAAGCAGCGGGTCGCCATCGCGCGGGCCCTCATCAACGACCCGACGATGATCCTGGCCGACGAGCCGACCGCCAACCTCGACAGCAAGATCGGCCACGAGATCATGCGGCTCCTCCGGCGTATCGCGAAGGAGCAGGGCCGGAGTGTCGTCATCGTCAGCCACGACCAACGGATCCGCGATATCGCCGACCGGGTCCTGTGGCTCGAGGACGGCGCCTTCAAGGACATCGTCACGATGGCAACCGACCCGGTCTGCGGGATGGCCGTGGAGCGCGAGCGGGCGGTCAGCGCCGAACGGGACGGGGAGACGTACTTCTTCTGCTCTCGGGGCTGTCGCGAGGAATTCCTCGGCGCGCTGGCGGGGCCGAGCGGTGACGCACAGCACGGGCTCCGTCGGGTGCCGCACGTCGAATCCGGTTGAGATGGGGCCGGACAGCCCCCGAGGAAGGGCCAAGTGGACCGCCACGATCCTCACCTTGAGCGGGTAGGCTGGGAACCGCCCTTGTACCATCGAGGTGTCCGATGTTCCGAGACGCACGACGTCTGGCGTTGTTCGGCAGCCTGCTCATGCTCGTCGCAGCCTGCTCCACCGGCGTTCAGCCGTCGGCCAGCCCGCCCGCGTCAGCCGAACCCAGCGCGGACATGCCGATGTCCAGCGACGACCAGAGCGCGGGATTCGCCTGGGGCGAGCCGGCCGAGCCGGCGGACGCGAACCGCATGATCGAGATCCGAATGACCGACGAACTCCGCTTCGAGCCCGCTGAGGTCAAAGTGCTCGTCGGCGAGACGGTCACCTTCAAGGTCACCAACTCCGGTCAGATCCTGCACGACTTCACGCTCGGCGACGAGGAGACGCAGGCCGACCACGAAGCCGAGATGGCGGCTGGCGGCATGCCCGGGATCGGCCACGATGATCCGAATGTGCTGACCCTCGAGCCGGGTCAGACGGGTGAACTCACCTGGCGATTCACCGCACAGGCGACCATCCTGTATGGCTGCCACCTGCCGGGCCATTACGCCGCCGGAATGGTCGGCACCCTCACCATCAGCGGTTCGTAAGGCGGACCGGCCGAGCGGCGGGATGCCGGAAAGCCCTGGTCACTGCGCGCCATAGCGGCGGATCCCCTCGAGCTTGGTGCGCTTGAGGAGCAGCGCGTTGACCGCCACAAGGAGCGAGCTCCCCGCCATGCTGATCGCGGCGATCTCGGGTCGAAGGATGAGCCCGAAGGTAGGGTAGAAAAGGCCCATCGCGATCGGGAACGCGAAGGTGTTGTAGCCGACCGCCCAGAAGAGATTCTGCTTCATCTTGCGGACCGTCGCCCGCGACAACGCGATCGCCCCGAGGACGTCGAGGGGGTCGCTCTTCATGAGCACGACGTCAGCCGTCTCGACCGCGATATCCGTGCCGGCCCCGATGGCGACCCCGACATCGGCCTGGGCCAGCGCCGGGGCGTCGTTGATCCCGTCGCCGACCATGGCGACGAGCTTTCCGCTCGCCTGGAGCTCCTTGATCTTGTCGGCTTTCTGGCCGGGCAGGACCTCGGCGAAGACGGTGTCGAGCCCGAGTTCAGCGGCGATCCGGTCGGCGGTCGCCTGGTTGTCTCCAGTGAGCGTCGCCACCTGGATGCCCAGGTTATGGAGGCGATCGATCGCCTCCTTCGCGCTCGGCCGAACCGCGTCGGCGATGGCGATGAGGGCCCCCGCCTGACCGTCGAGCGCGACCCGGACGACAGTGCGACCGGCACCTTCGAGTTCGTCCGCGCGCGCACCATGCGACGACAGTGGGCGGATTCAGTGGCGAACACAATCCCGGCATGCACCGCGGTTTCTCAGGCTGCCCGCACTGCCCGCACGCCTGACGCGCCTGTCCCTTCCATCGCCACCCTCTCGCGGGGCCGGCTGGTTGCTCCCCTCGGCGACCGGCCGTCAGCCCTTCCCTCCAACCCCGGTCCTCCCCGGCCGGGCACAGCCGGCGGGGCTGGCTTCGGCCAGCCCCGTCGTATTCTTGTCGCCCGATCTGTGTCTGCAGGTGCGACACCGGCGCCCACCGGCCGCCGCCCATCCCCGAGAATCGAGGTTCGCGAGATGATGAAGACCGTCTACACCTTCGGCACCACGCTGCGGCTCCCGGTGCACGAGGCCCGACCGATCGTCGAGGCCGCTCTGCGGACCGAGGGCTTCGGCGTTCTCACCGAGATCGACGTTGCCGCGACGATGCGGGCGAAGCTCGGCTTGGAGCTGCCGCCGTACCTCATCCTCGGCGCGTGCAATCCGTCGCTGGCCCACCGCGCGCTCGAAGCCGACCCCTCCATCGGCGCGCTCCTTCCCTGCAACGTGGTCCTCAGGGACGACGACGCTGGTCAGACGGTCGTCGAGGCGATGGATCCGCGGGTCGTGATGGGCCTGGTGGAGAACCCGGCGATTGAAGCGGTGGCGGCCGAGGCTGAGGAGCGACTTCGCCGGGTCATCGATTCGCTCGCCACGGGTGGATGAACCGCGCCGGCGTGCCGACCGGGGCTATTCCGTGGCGACCTTGACGATATCTTGACCTTGGTACGCATCGCTCGTTCAGGTTCGCCTGCGAGGATGACGGTACCCGCCGAGATCGGCGGATCGATATAGGAGTGCGTTCGATGATGGTAGGTGGCTGGGATATGTGGTCCGGCGGATGGCTGTGGATGATCGGTGGCCTGGTCCTCCTCATCGGGATCGTGGTCCTCGTCGTGTGGGCGATCGATGGCTCCAACCGGGCCACTGATCGGCGAACGGATAGCAGCTCGCGCCCGGAGCCGCTCGGCATCCTCCGAGAACGGTTCGCCCGGGGCGAGATCACCGAGGCCGAATTCGAGCAGGCGAAGCGAATCCTGGGGTACGACAAATGAGGGATCGACGTGTCGGTTGGCTCGGGGCTGCCCTCGTCGTCGTCGGGCTGGCGCTCATCGTCGTCGGGTCGTCCGTCGTCGGGGTCGCCAGATACTACGGTCCCACCGGATACGGTCCCGGCGGGATGATGGGGTCGGGCGGGATGATGGGGTCGGGCGGGATGATGGGCTGGGGACCCGGTCCCACCGCTCCGGCGGGAACCTCCGTGCGCATGGCCGGGTCGCGGTTCGAGCCGGTGACGCTGACCGTCGCCCCGGGATCGACGGTCCGATGGTTCAACGACGACGCGCTGCCCCACACCGTCACGGCCACGGACGGCTCGTGGGACTCGGGCAACCTCGCGCCGGGCGGTCAATTCGAGCGCCGGTTCGACTCGGCGGGCACCTACGCGTATCTGTGCTTGTACCACCCCGGCCAGACGGGCACGATCGTCGTCGCGGCCTCCTGACAGTTCCCAGCAACGTCGCCGACGCCTCGCTCGGGGTGCGGCGGCGATTCCTGCCGGCGCGCGAGTCGGTTGGTGTGGCGGTCGGCTGAGCGAGTCGCCGGCCGGATGTCAAGTCTGTTCGCAGCCGTAGGAGGGCATCAGTTTGAATCAGGCACGTCGCTCATGTCCGCCTTTCAGATGGCCAGGTGAGCATCAGCAAGGGGTCCATCAACCGCGCCGGTGACCTTCTCCGCACATGGTGGAGACAATCGGGTTCGGAGATCTCGATAGAAGAGGGCGCGGCGATCTTCGGGTCGTCTACCTCGTTGACGATCGCGAGCGTCTGATCATCGTCCTCAAGGGCGCGCGCCGGTCCGAGAGCACGTACCGCCGCACCGAATGACGGGCTTGTGCTCGTGGTATGTGGACGTAGCAGCACGCTGCAGCCGTTCGCGAGGAGGGGGATGGAGCGGCAGACCGGATGCGAACCGGCGACATTCTGCTTGGAAAGCAGGAGCTCCCGGGCCTCTACCTGGACCCGATCCTGATGATACGAGCACGGTATCGCCACGGGAGGGACGGCGTGAAGGTGGCCAGGCGGGCTTCCATGGGTCGAGTGTCGAGGGGCCAGGCGGGGCCGTCAGGCCACGACCGTATGCGTCGGCTACCGGTCCGTTCGCACCCCGTGGGCCGCGCTCGCAATCCTCGCGATCATCGCCCCAACCGCGACCGCAGCCTCGCCCACATCGCTGACGGGGAAGCCAATGTCCTCCGCGAGGGCCCGGTACTGGTCAGGCCAGAGCGGATAGACCGTAACGCTCGGCGGCCACGCATGGGTATCCCTGAGAGCGAACACTTCGACGCACGCGTCACGGACCCGACCGAGGTCTCCGTCGACGACCAGATCATCAAGCAGGATCAGGTCGACGAGATCGCGGAACCTGTCGTTGTCCTTGCCCTCCTTCGTTTCAGTGCAGGCGTGGATCTTCTGGGCGATCTGATACGGCAGGGGAAGCAATGCGACGCGATCGACGTCCGGCAAGCCGAAGACCGACAGCACGGGCGACCCTTCGACGTACTCGATGGTGTCGCTGGCCCCAGACTCGCCCTCGGCGGCAGCGACTTCCAGATCAACCATTCCCCAATCGTGCGTCCCGTACGCGAGCTTCATCGGGATTCGGACGGCACCCGTGAGGCCGATCTGCACGGCCTTGCCCGCGGTGACCCGGAAATCACCGTGGACATGCGTCTCGGCCTCGGCGAGGACCTCGGTGACGCGCTCGATCGCCTGACGGAACGCGGTGTCGTAGTCCTTGGAAGCTCGAGCCTGGAGACCCACCCGGAGCTCCATCGCGACGCCGCCCTTCAGGAGAAAGAGCGGGATCCCCTCGTCATCGACGAATCGCGCGAGGACGGCGGAGATGACCATGAACGAGATGCCGCCATGAACGAGATGCCGCGCCGAAGGCGGTTGACGGCGATTCCATCCTCGCGCGCTTTCTGCGAGACCCAGACCTCGAGAGCCTTCCGGTTCGCGGGCGGCTTGGCCTTGGGAAAGCCAGGCATCAGGGCTGCTGGTCGAGGCGCTCAAGACTCGTGAGTCGTTGCCGCAACTGGTCGATCTCGATCCGCCGTAGGTCGCGCGCAGTCAATGCGCCGCGTTGTCGGCCCGTCTCGATGGCTTGGTCGATGAACTGTTGCCCGACATGGGTAGCGATCGCATCACGGATCGCACGAGCCGGTGTCGCGATGCGAAGACCCTCGAGCCAGGTGAAGTCGTCGTCCGTGAGATCGCCGTGGTGGATCGCGATCCAGTCGGGCGCGGTCCGCCTGGGCCGGTACCGGCCACCTATGGTCACGTGGATCTTTGCCGGGTTGATGTCGCATAGCCCGTGGAGGTCGAGGGCGGTTTCATGTGTCAGGGCGGCGGGTTCTCGGAGCCAGAGGAGCGCCTCCTGATACTGGGCGAAGGGATCACCCGCGAGCTGGGGCACTTGGTAGACCGCGAAGCCGAGTCGCTCGATGACGCCCCTCTGCGCGAGGCGTCGGAGGGCGTTCTCCGTTGTCCCGACCGCACGCGCGTCATCCGGTGTCAGAAGGCCATGCTGATCAACGGCGCGTTCGAGTAGTTTCGTAAAGAGCGTCGGCATGGCTCTACCGTGTCACAAATGACACGGTAATGTCAAGGACGTTCTGAATCTGGGTAAAGCCGTATCCGTGGGTGCACGGATGTGCCACCCGCACTCCCGCGACCGAGCGTGCATCCTTGCCCAGTAAGCCTGCATGCTGGTATGCTTGCTCGATGAAGATCACCGTCGACCTCGATGCTGACCTGTACCGCGCGATCAAGGTGGAGGCGGCTCGCTCGGACCGCAGCGTGCGGGAGGTCTTGGAGGAGGCTGTGACCGGCTGGCTCGAGGAGCATGAGTCCGTGGAGGATCGGGCCTCGGCCGACGCCGCGCTGGCCGAATACCGACGGGACGGAGGCGCCGCCGCCACCGAGTTCTACGAGCACCTCGCCGCCGAAACGCGCGAAACGTACGGGACGACGGACGGTGATCAGGCGACGGCCGACCCGACGTCATGACAGAGCCGGCCCGCTACCGGGTCGAGTTGGCACCAGCGGCCCAGCGCCAGCTTCGCCGATTACCCCCGGGGGACGCCGCGCGACTGCGGGCACCGATGCTCGGCCTGGCCGATGACCCGCGACCGAGGGGCTCGGTGCCGATGACCGGAACTGCGTACCTCCGACTCCGGGTCGGCGATCTTCGGGTCGTCTACCTCGTTGACGATCGCGAGCGTGTGATCATCGTCCTCAAGGTCGCGCGCCGGTCCGAGAGCACGTACCGCCGCACCGAATGACGGGCTTGTGCTCGTGCGGCGACCTCTACGCAAACCGAATGGGCGTTCGAATTGACGAGACCATCGTGCTCTGCGCCTCCCCACGGCGCAATGGGTCAATGGAGCTTGAGCTGCCGCAGCCGGGCTGCAATGTCACTCACCACGACATCGAAGCCGGGCAGGGCCGCGGGGTCGATCCAGTTCTCCATCGCCGAGTCGTACTGGCTCGCGATCTCCTCCAGATTGAGGCGCCACAGCCCGGGCCGCCAGCGCTTGTGGCGGGTGATGGTGAGCTTGGCGTCGACGGCTGTCCGAAGATCGACCGGCTCGAGGTTCCAACCGGACCCGAGCAGATAGAGGTGGAGGTCGAACAGGTCCCGTGGCTGGGCACGCTGGACCAGTGCCCGCAGCTTCTCGGCCACGAGTTCGACCTCCGCCAGCGCGGGCAGGCTGAAGGTGCCCAGACCCAGCGCGGTGACATCGAAGACCGCGTCCCGCACGGCAAAGACCAGGTCCTCACGGACGCTGACCTCGAGCTTCGCTGAGCCCGCGTCAGTCAGCGAGTCGAAACGGAGGTGGATGACCGTGCCGCCTGGCGTCCGGTCCACGACCCCGTCCTGGCGGAGCCGAACCTCCCGGCCGGCACGGCTAAGGTCGGCAACGATGCCGTCCGGGTCGAGGCGCCGCTGTCGCCCTGCCGTCGCGTCGATGTCTGCCGAGGAGCGTGGCGACCGCAACTCGCCCACCATCAGGATGCCGCCCTTGATGGCGACCTTGTGGATGAAGCTCGCTCGGTCAGCCGCAAGCCGTTCGAGGACGGTCAGCAGGACCACGCACGCCTCCTCGTTCTGGAGCCGTCGCATGGCGGCAGCGTCCCCGGTCAGTCGAGCTTCCTGGTATTGCTCGGCGATGGCCTGCCTGGTCCGCGGTTCAGCCATAGACCCGCCAGCGGGTCGAGTACGGCCCCGTCGCCTTCCCCGGGCGAAGCCGAACGGACCGAACCGGCCTGGCTGACACCAAGGCAGCCGGCACAGGCCGGCCCATATCCTCGACCAGATAGCCGAGTCGTTGTGCCGCCGCCGTACTTCGCGCGATCGCCCGCGTCGCGGTGCGCTCCAACTCGTCATCGGACAGCGCCGCAACGATCTCGCCCAGGAGTGACCCGTCGATCATCCAGGCTGGCTCCGCGAGTGCATCAGTCACGGCTTGCTCGCGACTCGCAACGTGGAGGGGGAAGCCATCGGTCGTCGTCAGGTACGCATCGGCAGCCTCGAGCCAGCGGTCCGCGAGGGCCACCGGCCGCACGATCGCGGCTCCGATGTCCACGGGTCGGCTCCGTCGGCCGACGATGACGGTGATCGTCGTGATCGGTTGGTCCATGAGGCCGTGGAACGCAAGCGCCGCATCGGTGGTGACGTAGTGCAGGTCATCGGCGAACAGCGCGCTGGCGACGGCGACCGGAGCCGTCTCCCGGATCGGGTCGATGACTACGTAGGCACCGCGCCGTACTCTGCGCAACCGGCCAGCTTTGACAAGACGGCGCGTGCACACATCCTGCCCGTACCCGGCCGGCAGCAGATCGCGGCGGGCACGCTGCCACACCGCCGATCGGACGTCTAGGACGGCGAGTCGGTGGCGCAGATACCAGTCCGGGATGTCGCTGCAACTCATAGTGTCATCCGTGTAGCGTTACCGTACAGTTATGTACTGCTGGCGTCAATAGATGACACCTAGGTGGTGATCAGCCGGGAGGCTGCCTCGTTGTCGTCTGTTGGGACGGGGATTCGAACCGGCGACATTCGGCTTGGGAACTGCGGTGCTCGTGCGTCGACCTCTACGCAAACCGAATGGGCGTTCGAATTGACGATTGAAACCTACACCCCGGCGCGCCGCGCGACAAGCGCGTAGAACATGAACCAGCGATCGAGTGACTCCGCGGTCGAGGCGTACTCGTTATCGCCGGCCAGGAAGTCGCAGGTGACCTCGCGGGCGCGGGCGATCTCCCTCCGACGAGGGCCCGACCAGCGATCATCAGCCAGCGTCAGGTCGAATAGATCGAGGGCACGCTCCAGTGCGCCGTCGAAGCGGGTGGCGTTGCCAGCGGCCCGAGCGTTGATCGCGCGGCCGACTTCGGACCCGATGTTGCCGAGTTGATCGGCCAGGGGCCGGCTCCCCCAGCGTTCCGTCGTCAGGCCCTGGTGCGCGCCCACTACACGACCAGCCCGCCGACGATCGCCTCGATCTGGGCACGAACCACGGGATCGTCCACCGAGCGCGACCGATTCCCCTGCCCGGGGCGTAGATTGATCATCGAGTCGAACTCGATGAAGTCGTCCGTTGCGTGCTGGTCCGGGTAGAGGTTGATCCCCCACAGGTCGCGCTGACGCGCTCCCAGGTCGAGCAGGACGGCCTCTTCATCGGCATGCATCAGCCCACCGATGGCCATGCTTCGATTGGCGACGTCGACAACGGCCTTCACGAGCTGGCCCGCGATGCGACCCGCCAACTCCGCGAGGTGCGACACCCGCACCGGGCTGTCGTCGCGAACGATCTCGATCTCGGTGGGTTCGGGTTCCATCAGGTGCCTCGGTGCCGCGCCGGTAGGTAGATGAGGGTACGGCACGGGGGAGCCCGACGGTGCCAGGTTCCGAAGCGCCGTGTCACACAGCCGGCATGACCCCGCTCGACCATGCCATCAACGGCGGGTAAAGGGGCCCTTGTGGCCCCCGAGACCTAGCCGGACCTCCACGACGGGGCATCGCGTGCTGGTCGATGAGTTCTGTCGCCGACCAGCACGCGACGCCTACATGGAGGCTGTGCTCGCTGTCGGCGAGGGCGCCTTCCTCATGGCGGACGCCGTACTCGCCCTCCACGACCTGGCCCTCGTGAACCCGACGCGCCTCCGGGTCGGCACCCCTCGCCGCGTGCGGATCACGGTGCCGCCGACGATCGAGATCATCCGTGCCCAAGTGCCTCCCGACGACCTCACGATCTACGAGGCGATCCCCTCCACCACCGTCGCCCGTGCCCTCGTCGACTGCATCGGCATCGTCATGAGCGAGCGGCTGATCGATGCCGCGAACGAAGCCGCGGACCGAGGGCTGCTTCGCCGTAGCGAGGCGGGAAGAGTCCTCCAACAACTCGAGAGGACCCGATGATCGCACCCGACGTCCAGGAACCGCGCCACCTGACGCAACTCCAGGCCCGGATCCGCAACCGATCACGTGCACTCGGACGCGGGGAGGGTGTCCTCGAGCGCCTGATCGCGAACGTTGTCGTCGGTCAGATGCTGCCGCCCGGCATGATGAAGGGCGGGACGGCGCTGAAGGTTCGCATCAGGGACACGCCAACCCGGTTCTCGAGGGATCTCGACGCGAACCTTGGCGCCGGATGGCATGGCTTCACGGCGACCGAACGCCAGGGTCGTCCCGTGCAGGCACCACTGAACGTGCCCGACGACCGCTGGAATCCGCCGTGTCATACCCGCCGACCCATCCATCACGCCGTAGATACTGACGAGGGTGATCGGCTGGATCCCCGGGACACTGAGCTCCGCAACCGCCACGGACCCCGGGTGCGTGTTGGTTAACAGGAAGCGCTGACGCGACCACGGGTTACGAACCGATCGGAGTGGCTCCAGTGAGACCCGCGGGTCAAGAGCGACGACGGCTGAGCCCCAATTGCGGTGGCCGGCCATTTCACCGTAGACAGCGCGGTCGCGACCAAGATCGAGCGGTGGAACGGCTTCTTGCACCAGCGCGACGTCTGCCTCGATGTCGGCGGCGAGATAGTCCCAGGCCGCCCGGCGGCTATCGGTCGGCAGCATCGGCTGGCGCCAGTGGTTCATGTTCCACGTGGCAAGCCGCAAGGGTGTGGCCGGTTCGGGGTCAATCGACGCTTGTTCCATTGAGACGATGGTGACCGACAGCCGTGCCACCTACCGTGTCACGACTTCGCCGGCGAGCCCGTCTCCTGCGTGGGGCCGTCTCCCTTGCCGCTGCCGTCTCAATCTCCCGGGTGGCGCGGATGCAGATCTTGCGCATACCGGCGCAATCGTGGCGGTTGTGCTCGAGGAGCCAGGCCCATTTGCCCGCCTGAAGAGCGGTCAGGGGGCGACCCTTCTCGAGTGAGGGCCGAAGGTCTCGAATCGTCTTGCCGACGTGGCCGGAACCGGCACCTGCCGGCACCTCGTAGCGGATGAGCTCGAGGTAGGCGGAGAGCTTCCCATCCGCCGGCTTGTCGGCTCGATGCAACTGCCAGGCCCAGCCCTTTGCCACCGCGAGAGCGTTGACATAGCGGGCCTCGAACCGGGCGATGAGCTCGGGATCCTCGTCGGCGAGGGAACGGACCACCTTGAGATCGTGCTGGCTCCAAGACACGATCCGGCGATCCCCGCGCTCTGCCCGCAGGACGGCGGTCTCAACGGCCTTCCGCAAGTCCCGGGTCTCGGGGCCCGCGGCCTCGAAGACCGGATCGACCACCGTCTGGAAGACGCTCGGCTCGGTGCCCTTGCGCCCGCGCCGCAGGATGCCGAGGAGCACCGGGGGCTTCCCGCGCCCGCCCTCGAAGTCGATGTAGAGCGCCCGCTGCGCCTCGGTAGCAGTAAGGCTCTTGAACTGAACCCGGAGCGAGTCGTCGGTGGTCATGGTTGCTCCCGAAGCTGGCTGGTCGCTGGAACGCGTGAGCGCCTCAGTCATAGTGCATGCCCCGGGCCGCCCTATCCCGGACCCAGTTCTCGCTCGTGGATCGGCACTTCGGACAGCGGGCTGGTCCGTCGTAGCGGAAGTGGCCGCCGCACGCACATGGCTCGACGGTCAACTCGGCGGCCTCGTGGTAGCCAGCCCGATCCAGAGGCTCGCCCTGGAGCGGGAGTTCGCGGTGCGGACTGCGGCGCGTCTGGCGTCCGGCCTCCCTCGCCTCGCTGTCCGCCGCGTCGCGAACCGTTCAGGTGCGGATACCAACGATGTGGCAGTCGAGGATGCTGCATAGTGTCACCTTCGCTGCTTGACATCGTAATGTTATGTCACGCATTATCGTGGCACGCTGCTACGCACTGCGACTGACCAATCAGGCAGAAGGAAGAACGATGAAGACTCACACCACCCTTGACCTCGACCGTGATCTCCTCGCCTCTGCCGCCGAAGCGCTCGGCACCAGTCGCACGACCGACACGGTCCACTCCGCACTCCGCGAGGCTGTGGCTCGGAGTGCCCGCGCCCGTCTGATGGCGCGCGACTGGTCGAACCTCAAGGAGCTGCTGCCCGAGATGCGAGCCCCGCGCCACTTCCTCCCGCCGCCCGGCGAGACTGCGGCCATGACCGCCGTCGCGTCCGGTTCCGCGCTGCCGGAGCAGACCCGCCGCGGGTCTGCCTGATGCTGGTCCTCGAGATTGCCGACACCTCGGTCTGGGCCCGCTCGGCCGACATCCCGGAGTTCGGGATGCGCTTCATGGCCGGCTTGGTCGGGGTCACCGACATGGTGGTCATGGAGTTGCTCTACAGCGCTCGTGACGCCGCGGACTACGCTCAGGTCGAAGCGGACCTGGACCTGTGCGCCCACTACCCGGTCGAGCCCCAGGACTGGGCAGAGGCCCGGCGGGTGTGGCGCGAACTCCTGCACCGGGGTGGGGGCCCGCTCCACAGGCAGGTCGGGCACCAGGATCTGCTGACTGCCGCCGTTGCGGCACGGCACGGCCTCACCGTCGCCCATTACGACGGCGACTACGACATCATCGCGTCGGTTACGGGCCAGCCGGTGCGCTGGGCCGCGCCGCAGGGAAGCCTCTGAATCAGCGAACCCGTGCGGAACATTGAAGATCGACCCGCCGAACCACTAGAATCGACGGGTCGCGAAAGCGGCACGCATCGAGAGCGCCGGAGAGCCACAGCTCGACGAAGGCGCGGCAACCAGCGGTCCACCCAGGATCGAAACGGTGCCAATGCTGTGAACGATGCGGAAGGGTCCCGACCAGGACCAGCCGGCTGACCGTGTCCGCCGCGCCCTGATCGGAATCCCATCGAGAGTGCCTGAGGGGCCTGGCCCGACGACGGCACCGCAACCGGACCCGGCGGCTCGCCGGGAGCACGGTGCGACTCCCAGGCCGGATGGGAGAACGAGCCATGGACACCACGCGAACCCCGAGTCGCCAACACGATTCGGCGGCGACCGATCCAGCGACTGACACTGGTCCTCGCCTCGTACCGCCGTTCGAGGGCTACCCGTACCTCGTCACCCGGATCGGGTTCACGGCCCTCCGGCACATCGCCATCGTCCCGGCCGACTGGACGCGCGAGCGCCTCATCGACGTCACCCGGCGCCAGGCCGAGGCGAACCAGCTCGACACCTGCCTCTGCCTCGGCCCGGGCGATGCGGTCTACGTCGTCCCCGGCCGGGAGCCGGAGTCGGCGACGCACATCCCGACGGGTCTCCCGGTGATTGACCGATTGGTCATCGCCGGGCCGATCCCAGAGACCGACGAGCAGGAGCGACGCCGATCCGCCCTGCGGGCCTACGCGGTGGAGTGGCCAGGCGACGGGTACATCGTCGGGGACGGGCTCCAAGGGGGTCGGCTCGCGACCAGCGAGGACATCAGTCGGCTCTCTGGATCGGGGAGCAACGGCCTGCCGCCCGGTCTCTCCGCGTGCCGCTGCGGTAGAGCTCGCGGCGAATACCTCAGGGTCAACGGCGAGGTCTACGGAGATCTTCGGCCGCGCGTCGTCGATGTCCACTGCGCCTGCGATAACCACAATCGCTGCGCCGGCTGCGGCGAGCCGCTGGCGGGTGCCCGCCTCAGCGCATACGCCTGGCACGGAGGATCCGTGCGCTACTTCGCGGCGTACGCGGGGCTCAGCCACCGGTGTCAGGACCCGGAGCGCCGTGCCACACAGCCGGCCCGATGATCGCACCCGACGTCCAGGAACCGCGCCACCTGACGCAACTCCAGGCCCGGATCCGCAACCGATCACGTGCCGCCACCGCCCGAGCGTCGGGCAACTCGACTTCCCGACGATGCGATCGGGAGCCTTTGTGGGACAGCTTGAACTAGACTTGACAGTCGCACCGTCTACTGTCACTATATGTCCATGCCTGCCGAGAACGAGTACAGCCTCCAGGATCTCGCCGACCTGACCGAAGTGACGCCGCGGACCATCCGCTACTACGTTGCCCAGGGCCTCCTGTCGTCGCCGGAGGGCGCCGGGCCTGGGACGCGGTACAGCGAGGGACACCTGGTCCGGCTCCGCCTCATTCGGCAGCTCCAGCGCGAACATCTCCCGCTCGCCGAGATCCGGGCCCGCATCGCCGGCCTGGACGACGAGGCCATCACGGAATTACTTGAGGCCCCGACGGCTGCGGGCGTGAACGAGTCCGCCGTGGACTACATCCGAGCCGTCCTCGGCGGGGGAGTTGCACCCGGCCAGATGCAGGCCCCGGCGCCGATGCCGGGCCCGTCGCTCCTCCGCCGGATGGCTCTGCCGGACATGCCCGCCGCCGCAGCACCAGATGCCCCCTCGACTGCCCCCTCGTCCATCCCGGACCGCTCTCAGTGGGACCGGATCAGCCTCGCCCCCGATATCGAGCTCCACATTCGCCGACCGCTGAGCCGGCTCCAGAACAAACGGGTGGATCGCCTCCTGGCGATCGCCCGGCAACTCCTCGAGGAGGACCAGTCATGACCTTCAACGCTCGCACGGACCGCCGGCTCATCCGGCCCACCCACCGCAGCCTTCGCTTCATCCTGGCCGAGATCACCGCCCCCGCCTCGCGCCGCGAGCACGGCCGTCCGCCGGTCAACCTCGCCTTCGTCATCGATCGCTCAGGCTCGATGTCCGGGGACAAGCTCCGCCTCGCCAAGCAGGCCGTGCAGGAGGCGATCGCGCGGCTGCACACGGACGATCGGTTCGCCGTCGTCGTCTACGACGATCAGATCGACCTGGTGGTCCCGACCACTCGCGCCACGCCCGAGGCACGCCGCGAGGCCCTCGATCAGCTGGCGCGGATCGACGCCCGGGGCAGCACCAACCTCGGCGGCGGCTGGCTGCACGGCTGCGAACAGGTGGCCCTCGCCTTGTCCGAGGAGGGCGTCAATCGATGCCTGCTGCTGACCGATGGTCTCGCCAACGTTGGGATCATCGATCACGCCGAACTGGCCCGCCATGCCGCCGAGCTCCGCATGCGCGTGGTCAGCACCTCGACCTTCGGAGTGGGGGACGACTTCGACGAGGTCCTCCTCCAGGGGATGGCCTCGGCGGGCGGCGGCCACTTCTACTACATCGCCTCGGCGGCGACCATCCGGGACCACATCACCAGCGAGGTCGGCGAAACGCTCGATGTCGTCGCCCGCGGCGTGACCCTCGAGGTCGTGACGCCGGATGGCATTCGGGTCGAGGCGCTCTCGACGCAGCCGACGCTTCAGCGCGGTGATCGAACCGAGATCACGCTCGGCGATCTGACGTCAGAGGAGACGGTCTCGATCGTCCTTCGCCTCGAGTTCCCCTACGGCCAGATCGGCGATCGACTCGGCGCCGTACTCTCGATCGGGGATCGGGATGGGGCGTTCCGGGAGGACTCGGTCAAGCTCGCCTGGGAGTACGCCGTCGATCGTGAGAACGACGCCCAGGAACGGGATCGCGCGGTGGATCGGGCCGTCGCTGCGATCTTCGCCGCCCGCGCCCGCCAGGAGGCCGTTGGTCGCAATCGAAGGGGTGAGTTCGACGGAGCCCGTCACGTGGTGAAGGCGACCGCTCGCCGGATCCGTGGCTACGCCGGCCGGGACCAGGAGCTGCGGCGGATCCTCGCCGAACTCGAGAACGAGGTCGAGGTGATGGCGGCTCCGATGATGGAGATGAGCCGAAAGCAGGCCTATTACGAAAGCGCGAATGTCCTGGGCTCGCGGGACCACGCCGGGAGCGCCGTCAAAGCCCGGCCCGGGCCTGATCGGCAATAGGACTTCGATCCTTCGAGCCACTCAGTGGCCGTGCCATACAGGTGGCACGGCCACCCGCCATGCTCTTGCCATGGCCTCGGCTGACACTCCATCGACGCCCGTGATCCGGTTCCGACGTCCGGGACCCCTGCACGAGGTGCCAACCGTGGAACTCGCCGAGTCTGAAGTCGGGCGGGTTGGCCCCAGGTGTGTCCCGGTTGGCCGCGGGTTGGCCTCGGGTTGGCCGCGGGTTGGCCGAGGTTCCAGGCTGACTGGTGTACCGGCCGGAGCCAGGTTGAACGTGCTTGTGAGCCTGGAACTCCCAACACGGCGAGGGGGTCCTTGGTCAAGGATCTCCCGTGACATTGGAGAAAGCGACAGACACGACGTCCGATTTGTCCCGTTGACCAGCCCACCTGGAATCGAGACCCACACGTTTCAACGTCGCGGCCGTCTCCTACAACCGACGCCGTTACCGGCGAGTGGAGGAGCGCATCGGTCGGTCCGCGCCCCTCGACTCCCCGAAGCCGTTGCCGAGCGGACCCACTAAACGATGGACGACCTCTTCGACGACGTGGGCGACCTGCTCGACCCATCAACGCCCGCCGGCATGGCCGCCATAGCCACCGGGATCCTGGGCGATGACGACGAGGTCGAATGCTCCTGCTGGTGCCAGTGCGGTCGCCCCGCGGAGCCCCCGGACGATCTCTGCGAGCCCTGCCAGGACGATCGCCACGAGGGCGAGGACCGATGAGCTGGCTGCTCCGCCTGCTGGGGGTGCGGTCGCCCGAGCGGGCCGACGGCGACGATGCGGCAGCCGGCGCGGCCTCGGATTTCGCCATCGACTCCGAGCCGATCTTCGTCTGCTCGAGCTGCGGTCGGACCGACTTGGCTGAGACTGGGGGCTGGGATCCGCCGATCTGCCAGGAATGCGACGCCGCGATCAACTTCGACGCGCTGACCCCTAGTGGCAGGCTCGCGTAATCACGCCCGAACTCCGAGGGACCAACCATGGATCAAGGCCCAGCCGGCCACGCGGCGGCGACCGTTCAGAGCGTCGCGCGCCTGGAGCAGTCCATTCGGGACCGCGCATCGACCGACCGCAAGTTCATCAACTGGTGGGTTTACTGGCTGCTCCTGAGCTGGATCACGCTCGGGATCGCAGGGCTCGTCTACTTCTATCGCCGCATGTCACGCGTCGATGCCTTCAGCCGCCGCAAGGCCGCCTACTACGACGCGCTGGTCGAATACACCGAGCGACGTGCCGAGAGTGCTGGCTCGGCCGCGGCCATCCGGCCCATGACGGACCAGTTGCGGGCGGATCTCCAGGCCGCCGGACGTTCCAGTCTCAAGCCCATCAACGCCGGTCTCCACCTGCTGCTGACCTTCATCA
>JBCLDE010000032.1:0-23464 GCA_038915165.1 Candidatus Limnocylindrales bacterium | reverse complement strand
GCCGGCTGAGGCGAGCTCGTAGGCGTGGCGGACGATGGCGAGGGCGGCCTCGTCGAGGGTGATCGTCCGACCGTCGCGGATCGTCCCGAGCGGTGCCCGGTTGCCGCCCGGGACGCCGAGCCGCCGGCGCTTCGCGGCGTAGCCCTCCCGGATCCGCTTCGCCAGCCTGCGGCTGTACGCCTCGGCCTCGACCGCCTCCCGGGCCCAGCGTTCCCACTCGTCCTCGTCCGAGGATAGGACGCGCTCGTCGGCGAACAGGATCACGGCGCCTCGGGCGTGGAGGTCGTGACGGGCATTGACCGCGGTCCGCAGGTCCCGGGCGAAGCGGCTGACGTAGCCCACGACCAAGACGTCCCAGTCGTCGCCGGCACCGGCGAGCATCTCGGCCCATTGGCCGGTGGCGGCGATCGTTCGCCCGGAGTGGGCGACCTGCCAGGCGATGCCCGTGTCAACGAGGCCCCAGCGCTCGATGGCGCAGCTCTGCTGGTGGAGTTGCGCATCGGGTCCGAAGTTGTCCGCCTGGCCCGCCGTCGACTCGCGGATCCAGCGCGCCGCCCGGCGGCCGCGGAGGTCCTCGAGGGAGCGGGGCAGGGCGCGGACCGTCATGCCACCCTGGCCTCACGCTTCACGTTCATGGCGACGACCTTCGCGCTGTGGGGCGCCTGTGGCAAGGCCGCCTGTTCCGCCTCGAGCCGCACGGCCTCCCGGATCGCGAACGCCAGCGCGGCGGCGATCGGATCGGTCCGGCGGGGAGCGGGCTGCTCAGCCATCAGCCGAACACCGTGACCGTGACGTTCACGGGATCGCCTCCTCCACGACGACGCGCACGCCGGGCGCCGCGTCGTCGTAGTCCTTGCCGGCGTCGAGCCGGACGACCTGGCCGTCGTCCCGGTAGACGACGCCCGTCAGCGCGTCGAGCAGGGCGCGGCTGCACTTGTCGAGGTCGGGCGGCGTCACCTTGGCCATCGGCGCCGACGGGCGCAGGCCGCCGCCGGCGCGGCGGTGCGACTTCGGCCGGGTCCAGGCGAAGCGCGCCCGGACGACGACCGGGCCCTCGAGCAGCGGCCGGCCGCCCATCTGCGCCCGGGCCTCGGCGGCGATCGCCTGGCGCCAGTCCTCGAGCCTCCCGGCGCCGCGGTGGTAGAGGCCGCCCGATGGCGACCGGACCAGAGCGCCCTGCGGCACCGGGATGCCGCGGACGGCGAGCTCGAGGCGAAGGGTCACGCCGCCTTCTCCTTCGTCCAGCCGTACAAGTTCAAGCACGCCCGGAACGCGATCCAGTCGCGCTCGGTGACGTCGGCCTCGTACAGCCGCGTGCCGCCGTCGGTGACGTGGACCAGGCCGTAGCGGGTGATCGGCGGGATCGGGTAGCGCTCCGGATCGCCCGGCTTGGCGATGAACTCGGCGTTCGCATACGCCGCCAGCTGCAGCCGGTGGTCGCGGTAGACCTCGCCCGCGGGGCTCGCGACCGACTTGCCCGTCTTCCAGTCGAGCAGCCAGACCTCGCCGTCGAGCTCGGCGATCAGGTCGAGCGTGCCGCCGTAGCCCGCCGTCTCGTTGATGAGGAACGCCTCGACCGCCAGCGGCCGGAAGCCGTGTCCCGCCGCCTGCTGGTTCAGCCAGGCGCGAGCCCCGGCCACCGCGGCCTCGTCGCGCACATCGATCGCCGCGGGCTCGCGCCGGAGGACGGACTCGATGCTGCCGTGGATGCGCGAGCCGCGGTCCATCGCGTCGGTGGACAGGGTGGTGAGCCACTTGGCCGCCGCATCGACCTTGCCGGCCTCGCGGTCGGCGATCAGCCGCTCGGCGTTCTCGATCGCCGAGCGGGCGACCTGGTCGAGCTTCCACCACGTCAGCGCCGGGGCGTCGAGCACCTTGGTGATGGTCGTCACCCCCGGCCAGGGGCCCTGGCCATTGAAGTAGTACAGGTGCCGGGGCGTCCGGTGGACGCCCTCGGTCGGGGCAGCCGGCTTGCGGGTGGTCATGCGTTCTCTCCCTCTGACAAGTGGTGCATGGCCGGGCAACGCCCCCGGTGGCAGTAGTGGCCTGGGGCGTCACGCCGAGCTGGACAGTTGCCGGCGTGGAAGTGGGTGGCCGTACAGATGACCCGCTGCTCGTCGGCGGGGGTGGTCATCCAGGTCCAGGCACGGGCCCATGCGGTCTGGTCCGCGTGTGCATCGGCATGTCGCTGGCTGCGCCGCCAGCGGGCCAGCGCGGCTTCCAGATACGACAGATCCGGCCGCGCCTCCGAGCCGACACCCCTATATATAGGGGGGGTGTCGGTCGTTCGTGGATGGCGACAACTTGGCGACACCAATAGTTTGTCGCCAATCTGTCGCCGTGCACGCACGGAGACTGTCGCCAACCTGTCGCCCACCTGTCGCCGATCAAGCACGGGCGTACGCGCCGGATACCAGGCGGACCTCGGAAAGGAGCGCGCGCGTCAGCGTCTTCTGGAGCGTCTTTCGGCTGACCGGCTTGTGCTCGTCGTCGTTGATGACCGCGAAGAGCTGGTCGATGGTGAGCGCCCCAGCGTCCTCGAGGGCGTCCAGGACGCGCCGCAGGATGGTCATGTTGTAGCCGCGCTCCCAGACCTCGCGGAGGTAGCCGTCCTGCCATGTGATGGTCAGCGCGAAGGTCCCGAGGCCCGGGTAGTTGTTGTGCTTGCGGTGCTTGAGCAGCACCTCGCTTTCGATCCCGGTCATGGACCAGGTCATCCGCGCGAGGTTGTGCCAGAACACGGAGCCGAACGGGTATCGGGGGTCGTCGACCTTGGTGACGTGGGCGAGGCTCAGGGCCGGGCGTCCGATCGCTAGCAGCCCGGCTGCGTACCCCGCTGCGGACTCCGGCTTGAGCGGATCGGCGCCACACGCCATGACTGCCGAGTCGATGACGATGTAGTCGAGTCCGTAGGTGTCGCAGGTCCAGACGATCTCGGCCGCCGCGGCAGCCAGAGCGCCCCGGGGAACCAGGTGCCGGACAGCATCGCCCCCGTGGACGTCGGCCGCGAGCGCCGCGATGCGTCGGCTCCACTCCTCCGGGTGGCCCTCGTAGTCGAGGATGAGCACCCGATGACCGGAACGCACGAGATCGGAGATCCAGCTACAGGCCAGGGCCCCCTTGCCGACGCCGCCCGTTCCGTAGAGGATCGTGTGCCCCGCCGGGTCGAGCCGGTCGATGAGCATCGGCGGCGGCGGGTCGGTGTTGATGGACGAGAGCGCCACCGATCGGTCGGTCGCTGCGCTGGGGGGTTCCGGGGCTGGCCGCACGCGCCCCCCATCCGGCCCGATCGGGTCCGGATCGAACTTCGCCTCGACGTCGCCGATCGCCCGGCGCACGTCGTCCGCGGACTTCGGCTCGGGCAGCTGGCGATTGAGGTCCATGATCGCGGTGAAGATCGCCTCGCCCGACAGGCCGACGCCCCGCAGGTGGCGCGCCTGGTCGCGCAGGTACGCGTGCCGGTGGCCAGCCTGGACCTGCACCGGGCCGTGCGCGGCGATCCGGATCTCGTCGTCGCCCTGGTGCCGGCGTTCGGCCTTCTCGGCGATTGCCGCGCGCACCCACGCCTCGGGCAGGTCAGCGATCGCCGGCGCGCCGACGGGCTCGTAGGTCGCGCCGTTGACCACGGACCCCGGGCCGACGAGGTAGCCCTTCCAGGGCTTGCGGACCGTCCAGCCGAGCATCTCGTCGCCGGCCGGGATCGGGCCGTGGAGGTCCGTGCGCCAGCGGTAGTAGGCGTGCCGGCCGCCAGAGGGCGTGCGCACGATGAACGTGAGCCCGGGCGGGCCCAGGCGCTCGTAGAGGCGCTGCCAGTCGGCCTGCCAGCCGGGGCGCTTGTCGCGGTCGCCGCCGTCGAGGTCGAGGACGATGACGTCGCTGTCCTGCGGGAAGACGACGCCGTAGTTCGGCCGCCCGGGCTGACCCAGGAACGTCCTGGCGCGCCCGGGGTCGCGCTGGGCGTCGAGGAACCCGCCGCCGCCCTTGCGCTTCGGGATGAGCGGCGCCTTGCTGCCAGGGGCGAGCGGGAAGACGGCCGCGCCCATGTCGATCATCGCCAGCGCGAGCTCCACGCGGCGGGTGACGTCCGGCGGCGGCACCGGGGCCTCGGTCGCCATCACGGACGCCACTGGACGGCGTTCCCGGCGCGGTTCCACCACGTCGTGAGCTCGAGGTCGGTGGGTGAGCCAACGCTGAACCGGTGCCCGCACGGTCGGCCCGCGTCGTCCTGCTGCACGCCGATGGCGCGGCACGCATCGCAGCGCGACCACTCGACTGGCTCGGCCAGGCCGGGAGCATCGTTGACGAGCAGTCCCGCGAAACTCCAGGGGATGTCCGATCCGATGTCGAGCTCGAGGATCGGCGAGACGCCCACGACGAGCGTCACGTGACCGAGCGCCTGCAGGGGCTTCGCGGCCTTCCTGCGGTAGTCGGGCTCCATCACGCATGGCCCGACCTCGACGAGGAGTGGCACCTCCCCGTGGATGAGGAAGTCCGGGATCCAGCCGTCCGTGTCGAACGGCTCGTAGGTCCAGCGCCAGCCGACCAGGTCGAAGAACGCCGCCCAGCGGGCCTCGAGCCGGCTGCGAAAGCGTGTGTCGCGGTACATGGTCGGAATCCCCGACCTGGTCGGTGCAGTCACGGCCTAGAACGGCAAGGCGTCGCCGGTCACGACCGGCTGCGCGACCGCACGCCGCGCAGGAGCAGCCACAGGGGCCGCGAAAGGCGCCGGGGCAGCGACCGGCACCGCCCGCGCCTTCGGGCGGGCCGACAGGTTGACGACCTTCGTCCAGCCGCCGTCGTCGATGGCGATCGTCGCGAGCGCCTCGCGCCCGATGAGCTGGGACTTCGGATAGGCCTGCCCGACGACCGGTGGGGTGCCACCCAGGAGCGCCGTGAGCCAAGCGTAGGTCTTGCTCTTGGGCCCGGACGCTGTGGACGCGCTGCCCACGATCGTGTTGCCGTCTTCGAGGGCGAACGTCCAGTCGCGGAGATCGACCTCCTTGCCGGCGTTCGGGCCGGTCTGCGGGAAGATCGTGCGGGGCTCACTGATGTCGAGGAGGGTGACCTCGTAGACGCCGGCCTCGATGTCCGAGGGCGGAGCGCCCGAGCTGATGGTGATGATGTCTTCGGTCATTGGGGTGGGAGTCCTTCTGTCGGGGAGGGGCGGGGGAGGGGTCAGGAGGCGCGCGGCCGTCATGTCAGTGGCGCCACCCCCTCGAGGCACTCCGGACAGCGCGGCTGCGTCTCGGGCCAGCCGTAGCGAGGCTCCAGCGGCACCCGGCCGCACGGCGTCCTCGGACGGCCGCCAATCGCGGCGTGGGCCTGGCCATCGCGGTCGGCGGTCCAGGTGACCCGGTGCCGGGTGGCGCCTCGGCCGCGGAGCGCCTCGACGATCAGGTACGAGGCCTGGTCCTTGGTTGACCGGCACTCGGCTTGGGCGAGGTCGGCCAGGGTCGTCGTGGCCTGGTCGGGGAGGTGGATCGTGAGGGCTCGCATGGCCCCATTGGACGCCGATCGGTGGCGTAACACCACGACCGAAAGGCGACATTAATACGACATCAATTCGCCAAACACGACAGAAATGCGCCAGATACGACAGAAATGCGACAGAAATGCGACAGAAATGCGCCAGCTACTCGGCGAGCGGCCAGGCGACGCCGTGGGCGCGCAGGAAGCGCTGAAGGCTGCGCGCGGCGACGTCCAATCGGGTCGCCAGTTCCTCCTGGGTCGGCCGCCGGTGGTGCTCGGTGCAGAGCGCCTGGTAGGTGGCGCGGACGGCGGCTACGTCGAGGCCGGAGCCATTCGGACGGCCGAGCTTGGGTCGTGCCGGCGACTTGGGTGTTGGGGTATCGGGCACCCGAGGCGCTCGCGTCGCGGGCGCGAGCCCGAGCGTCTCCCGCAGCGTTGCGTCATCGAGCCGCGCGACCAGGTGGTCGAGGTAGTCCCGCGCCTGCTGCAGCGTGGGCTGCCGGCCGGTCGTGGCGATCTGATGCTCGTAGATCGCCCGAATCAAGGCCTCGTCACCACCCCAGTGCTCGGCGACCAGCCGCGTAACGTCCGCCAGCATCAGCAGCGGATCGGACCGGGGCAGACTCGTCCCAGGGTTGGGTCTGGACACGTGGGAAGGGCCCTCCGGAATGAACATTGCAGCCGAGTGGCTGGCCGGCGAGCAATGAATGCTTCGAGGAGTCCAGTCTACCGAGGGCCGTCTGAAGTGAACAGATGTTCTATCCACAAGACTCGGGCGATCGGTGGGGGATGTCCACAGGCGGGCGGGATCGTCCACAGGCTGGTGCCGGACCGGCGTCTACAGGGCTGCGTCAGTCGGCTCCCCGGAACCCAGGGCGGTTCAGGTCGGAGCGGACTCAGTTCCGGCTCGGCCTCAGCCAGCGGGTTCGGCACAGGAGGATCGGCCCTGCGCCCGTGCCACCCGAGCTGACGCGCCCGCCGGGTATCCTGCAGTGACGCCGACACTGCCACCGTCCTGAGAGGGACCCTGCTTGCCACCGGTCGTGATCGACAATCCGATCCTGAACTCGCCGTTCCGCGAGCCCGCGCGCCATTTCCGGTTCGACGACGACGGGATCACGAACGAGATCGCCGAAGGCTGCCGGCGGAGCACGTACTTCATCCCGATCCCGAAGCCCAGGACGACGGGCGGCGCCCAGCTCAGCCGGCCCGGCGACTGGGTCACCGAGCGGATGACGGACAACGACTTCATCAACCGGGTGCGCGAGCACGTCGGCGCCTCCTCCCGCCTTCGGGAAGGGTCGACAATGAGATCGCCCAATGAGCCTGGGTTGCGTGTGACAGGCAAGCTGGCATCCACGACCTCATACTCGGCACGATGTCCGGACGCGGCGCAGGTCCGGACAGAATAGGGGGACGAGATACCGGAACGCACGGCCTTCGCAGTCGCCATTCCATGGACGCCCGTCTCGTGACCGCGCCCCGTGGCAACGGCCCCACGCGACTTGAGGACCTGACCCCGGGAGCCGCTGTGCGCGGCATCCTGCCGGACGCCCTCGTCACGGTCGTCAACGCGCAGTGGTTCGGCTCCGACGCGCTCGAACTGACCTACAAGAACCCTTCCGGGAAGGTCGCGAACGAGCTCCTCTACCGCCACGATGAACCACGGATCGAAGTCGTCGAACGGGGCCGGCCCTGGAGCTTCGACGGCGACGGGGCGTTGTTCCGCCTCGTCTCCGAGGCGCATCGCATCCGACTCGCCCATCTATTCGACCCGGTCCTCGCGGTCCACACCTCGATCGTCGATCCGCTGCCGCACCAGATCACCGCGGTCTACCAGGAGATGCTGCCGCGCCAACCGTTGCGCTTCCTGCTGGCGGACGACCCCGGCGCCGGCAAGACGATCATGGCCGGGCTCCTCATGAAGGAACTCATCGCACGCGGCGACCTCCAGCGCTGCCTCGTCGTCTGCCCGGGCAGTCTCGCGGAACAATGGCAGGACGAGCTCTTCCGGCGCTTCGGGCTGCCGTTCGAGATCCTCACCAACGACAAGCTCGAGGCGGCCCGCACGGGCAACTGGTTCATGGAGACGAACCTCGTCATCGCGCGCCTCGACAAGCTGTCGCGCAACGAGGACGTGCAGGCGAAGCTCGCCGTCCCCGACGCGCGCTGGGACCTCATCGTGTGCGACGAAGCCCACAAGATGTCGGCGACCTACTTCGGCCGCGAGATCAAGTACACGAAGCGCTATCGCCTGGGCCAGCTCCTGTCCGGGATCACCCGCCACTTCCTCCTCATGACGGCAACCCCGCACAACGGCAAGGATGAGGACTTCCAGTTGTTCATGGCGCTTCTCGACGGTGACCGCTTCGAAGGGCAATTCCGCGACGGCGCTCACGTGGCCGACGTGTCAGACCTCATGCGCCGGATGGTCAAGGAGAACCTGCTCAAGTTCGACGGGACGCCGCTCTTTCCGGAACGCATCGCCTACACGGTCCCGTTCAAGCTTTCGGATCCTGAAGCACAGCTGTACAAGGCCGTCACGGACTACGTACGCGAGGAGTTCAACCGGGTCGAAGCGCTCCAGAACGACAAGCGCGCCGGCACGGTCGGGTTTGCCCTGACGATCCTCCAGCGCCGTCTCGCCTCGTCGCCGGAAGCGATCTACCAGTCACTTCGCCGCCGTCGGGAGCGGCTCGAAAGCCGCCTGCGGGAGCTCGAGGTCCTGCACCGCGCCGGCGACATCCGAAACACGATCGTAGCGACCATTCCCGCCCTCGACGCCGAGGACGTCGACGACCTCGAGGACGCCCCCGATGACGAGCTGCAGGCGGCGGAGGAGGAGATCCTTGATCAGGCGACCGCCGCGCGCAGCATCGCGGAGCTGAAGGCCGAGATCGGGACCCTCACGAATCTCGAACGGCAGGCCCTCGCCGTCCGCAACAGCGGTGCCGACACGAAGTGGCGCGAGCTTGCCGCGCTGCTCGGCGAGATCTTCACCCCCGCAGCGGTCGCCCACCGCTCCGCGGACACGCCTGCGCCGTACGGCTCGGGTCCGATCCCGCCGCCGGTCCCGTCGCCGCGCCAGAAGCTCGTCCTGTTCACCGAGCACCGCGACACCCTGACCTACCTCGAGCGCCGGATCACGACGCTGCTCGGTCGTCCGGAGGCCGTCGTCGTCATCCACGGCGGGATGGGCCGCGAGGAGCGGCTGAAGGCCCAGGAGCTCTTCCTCCGCGACCCGCAGGTCCAGGTGCTCCTTGCGACCGATGCTGCGGGCGAGGGCATCAACCTTCAGCGTGCGCACCTCATGGTCAACTACGACCTGCCCTGGAACCCGAACCGGATCGAACAGCGCTTCGGGCGCATTCACCGGATCGGCCAGCAGGAGGTCTGTCACCTGTGGAACCTCGTTGCCGATGAGACCCGCGAGGGCGATGTCTACCTGACCCTGCTCGCCAAACTCGAGGAGGCCCGAAGCGCGCTCGGTGGCCAGGTGTTTGACGTCCTTGGCAAGCTCCAGTTCGACGGACGGCCGCTCCGGGATCTGCTCATCGAGGCGGTCCGCTACGGTGATCGGCCCGATGTCCGCGCCCGGCTGACACAGGTCGTTGCCGATGCCTTCGACGTGGACCAGATTCGCAGCCTGCTCGAGGAGAAGGCGCTCGCCCATGACGCGATGGACGCGAGCCAGGTGTATCGGATCCGGGAGGACATGGAACGCGCGGAGACGCGCCGCCTCCAGCCGCACTACGTCGAGTCCTTTTTCCTGGAGGCGTTCGCGCGGCTGGGCGGGACGCTCAAGCAACGCGAACCGCGACGCTACGAGGTCACGCACGTCCCGGCACCACTCCGCAACCGCGACCGGCTCATCGGGCTCGGCGAGCCGATCCTCCCGCGCTACGAGCGGATCGCGTTCGAGAAGCCGCTCGTTGCGCCACAAGGTCAGCCGCTGGCGGCCTTCGTCTGCCCTGGCCATCCGCTGCTCGATGCCGCGATCGACCTCACCCTCGAACGCCATCGAGACCTCCTGCGCCGCGGCGCGATCCTCGTCGACGAGCAGGACCAGGGCACACGCCCGCGGGTCCTGTTCTATCTCGAACACGCCATCCAGGACGGGAGCCTCACCCGCTCGGGCGAGCGTCGGGTGATCTCGCGGCGGATGCTCTATGTCGAGATCGACGCGGACGGCATCGCCCGCCACCTCCAGTACGCGCCCTATCTCGACTACCGTCCCCTCACGACCGACGAACCGGGCGTCGAGGCGATCCTCGGGCGTCCCGAGTGCGGCTGGATCGGCCATGACCTCGAACAGGCCGCCCAGCAGCACGCCGTCTCCGAGGTCGTGCCGGAGCACCTCGCGGAGGTCCGCGGCCGCAAGCTCGAGCTGATCGACAAGACCGAGGCCGCGGTCAAGGAGCGCCTCACCAAGGAGATCACCTACTGGGACCATCGAGCCGAGGACCTGAAGCTCGCGGAGCAGGCCGGCAAGGTCAACGCGCGCCTGAACTCGGAGGAAGCGCGCAAGCGGGCCGATGGACTCCAGGCGCGCCTCGAGAAGCGGATGGCGGAGCTGGCGCTCGAACGCCAGATCTCGCCCCTGCCGCCGGTCGCACTCGGCGGACTCCTCGTCGTACCGGCCGGCCTGATCGCCGCGATGACCGGACGAATTCCGGCGAGACCGTCCAGTGTCGTGGACACCCAGGCGGCGGCCGCTCGGGCGCGTCTCGCCGTGATGGAGATCGAGCGGGCACTCGGCTTCGAGCCCACCGACCGCGAGACCGAGAAGCTCGGCTACGACATCGAGAGTCGGATCCCGGGCACCGGACGTCTCCGCTTCATCGAGGTCAAGGGACGGGTCGCTGGGGCGGACAACATCACCGTCACCAAGAACGAGATCCTCTACTCGCTCAACAAGCCCGACGACTTCATCCTCGCGATCGTCGAGTTCCGGGACGACGGCAGCGAGCGGGTCCACTATCTTCGGCAACCGTTCCAGCGTGAGCCGGATTTCGGCGCGGCAAGCGTCAACTACGTGATGGCCGACCTACTCGAACGCGCGGAGGTCCCTGCATGAGCCTTGTCGACTCCACCGCCACCGGGACCGAGGTGTCGGTGAAGGTTCGCAAAAAGCTCATCGAGGTGGCACTGCCACTTGAGAAGATCAACGTCGCGTGCGCTCGCGAGAAGGCGATCCGGCACGGGCACCCGAGCACACTGCATCTGTGGTGGGCCAGCCGACCCCTCGCGGCCGCCCGTGCCGTGATCTTTTCGCAGATGGTGGACGACCCCTCCGAGTACGTCGATGAGCTCCTCGCGGACCCAACGACGAGGCAGAAGGCCGAGCGCGACCTTGCGGTGCGTCGTATCGTCTGGCTGGAACGAACCGTTCATCAGGCGGCCGCCGCCGCCGGCGACGTCGAGGACCCCGACCCGGGCCCCGAGCCGACGCTGGAGAGTTGCGCCGCCGACCTCGAGCGCGAGCGGCTGTTCCGGCTCATCGAGGCGCTGGTCCTGTGGGAGAACACGACGAACGAGCCGCTGCTCGAGCAGGCCCGCGCCGAGTTGCGCCGCTCCTGGCATCGCACCTGCGCCGATAACCGGGATCACCCTCGGGCGGCGGAGCTCTTCGACCCCGACCGTCTCCCGGCCTTCCACGACCCCTTCGCCGGCGGCGGGGCGTTGCCGCTCGAGGCGCAGCGCCTCGGGCTCGAGGCCTACGCCAGCGACCTCAACCCGGTCGCGGTCTTGATCTGCAAAGCGATGATCGAGATCCCGCCCCGGTTCGCGGGCCGACCGCCGATCAACCCGCAGGCGCGGGGGAAGACGGGCCACACCGGGACCTGGAAGGGCGCGCAGGGCCTCGCCGAGGACGTGCGCCACTACGGCAAGTGGATGCGCGACGAGGCGGAGCAGCGCATCGGGCAGCTCTATCCGAAGGTCGAGGTCACGGCCGAGATGGCCAGAGATCGTCCCGACCTGAAGCCGTACGTGGACCGATCCCTCACCGTGATCGCCTGGCTCTGGGCGCGGACGGTGAAGAGCCCCAACCCGGCCTTCGCGCAAGTGGATGTGCCGCTCGCTGCCACCTTCATGCTCTCCACCAAGGCGGGCAAGGAAGCGTACGTCGAGCCGGTGATCGAGGGCGGCGGCTACCGGTTCACGGTGAAGGTGGGCAAGCCGAAGGATGCCGAGGGAGCGAAGAACGGGACGAAGGTTGGTCGCGGCGGCAATTTTCAGTGCCTTATGTCAGGCGTTGCGATACCCGTCACCTACATTCGCCAACAGGGGCTCGGTGGAACTCTGGGCTCACGTTTGATGGCGGTCGTGGCAGAGGGAGAGCGGGGCCGTGTCTACCTCTCACCGAACCGCGAACATGAAGTCGCAGCCGCAAGCGCAGTCCCCTCTTGGAAGCCGGACACGGCAATCAACCATAATCCGCGCGACATTCGGACACAGTTGTATGGCCTGACGACGTGGGCCGACCTCTTCACCCCCCGCCAGCTCGTGGCGCTGACGACCTTCTCCGACCTGGTGGGCGAAGCGCGCGAGCGCATCCGGCACGACGCGATCGCCGCCGGCCTCCCCGACGACCCCAAGCCCCTCCGCGACGGCGGCACCGGCGCCACCGCCTACGCTGACGCGGTGGGGGTGTATTTGGCGTTTGCGATAGACAAGGGCGCGAACTATTGGTCGTCACTCTGCGCCTGGCACACGGGCGCAGAGAAGATGATCTCGACGTTCGGTCGGCAGGCGCTGCCCATGGTCTGGGACTTCACCGAAGCCAACCCGTTTAGCGATTCGTCTGGCAACGTAATGCTCGGAATTGACCAAGCCGCGAAGATGCTTGTCGCCCTTGGCTCAGGGTCTGCTGGGCTGGCTTCGCAGGCGGATGCTGCGGCCCAGTCCACGAGTGCGGACAAGCTCGTCTCCACCGACCCGCCGTACTACGACAACATCGGTTATGCGGACCTCTCAGACTTCTTCTACGTCTGGCTGCGCCGCTCGCTGCGGTCGGTCTATCCCGACCTCTTCGCCACGCTCGCCGTGCCCAAGGCCGAGGAACTGGTGGCCACGCCATACCGCCACGGCAGCAAGGAGAAAGCCGAAACCTTCTTCCTCGACGGAATGACGGAGGCGATGCACCGACTTGCCGAGCAGGCGCACCCGGGCTTCCCGGTTTCGATCTACTACGCCTTCAAGCAGTCGGAGACCGGCACTGGCGAAGGGACTGCCAGCACCGGCTGGGAGACCTTCCTGGACGCCGTGATCCGCGCCGGCTTCGCCGTCACCGGCACCTGGCCGATGCGGACCGAGTTGACGGGCAATCTCAAGAAGAATGTGAGCGCCCTCGCCTCCAGCATCATCCTCGTCTGTCGCAAGCGCGCCGCCTCCGCGCCCACCGCCACGCGGCGCGAGTTCGTCACCGCGCTCAAGGCTGAGCTGCCGCAGGCGCTCGCCCACCTGCAGGCGGGCAACATCGCGCCGGTGGACCTGGCGCAGGCGGCGATCGGCCCGGGCATGGCGGTCTACACCCGCTACGCGAAGGTGCTCGACGCCGAGGGCAAGCCGCTCTCAGTGCGCGGGGCGCTGTCGTTGATCAACCAGACCCTCGACGAGGCGCTCGCCGAGCAGGAGGGTGACTTCGACGCGGACAGCCGCTGGGCGCTGGCCTGGTTCGAGCAGTTCGGCTTCGCGGAGGGCGAGTTCGGCGTGGCCGATGTGCTGGCCCGCGCCAAGGTCACGAGTGTGCAGGGTCTCGGCGATGCGGGCGTGCTCGCCTCGAGCCGCGGCAAGGTGCGGCTCCTGAAGCCCGAGGAGCTCCCTGCCGACTGGGACCCCGAACGTGACGAACGCCGCCCGGTGTGGGAGAGCGTTCACCATCTGATCCGGGTCCTCGACGGCGGCCAGGGCGAAGCGGCCGTCGCCGAACTCGTCAGGAAGCTCGGGCCACAGGCCGAGATCGCACGCGAGCTCGCATACCGCCTGTACGTGCTCAGTGACCGCAAGAAGCGCGCCGAGGAAGCGCTCTGGTACAACGGGCTCGTCCAGAGCTGGCCGGAGATCAGCCGCTTGGCGCGCGAGGTGGCCGCAGCGGCACCGGAACAGCAGCACATGTTCGGCTCGGAGTAGACGATGGCCATCACGAACCACGAACGAGTCGGCAAGGCCCTTGACCTTCTGAAGGCCGGGCTCGCTCCGTTCGTCGAGCGCGAGTTCCGGAGCCTGTACAAGGACGAGGCGCTGAGCGAGGCGCAGCGGTATGTGGCTGGAGAGCGGCTCGATGCCGATCGCCCGTTCGAAGCGTGGGACGCCGCCGTTCTCCTGAAGCTCATGTGGGACGCCTGGAACGAGGTGTTCCGGCGCACCCTCGGCCAGGCGGAGCGCACGCTCGTGAGCGAGCTCCGGGGCGTTCGCAACCAGTGGGCGCACCAGGAACCGTTCTCGACGGATGACGCCTACCGGGCACTCGACTCGGCCTCCAGGTTGCTCTCGGCTGTGTCGGCCTCGCAGGCCGAAGAGGTCGAGAAGATGAAGATGGAGCTGCTCCGGGTCCGCTTCGAGGAGCAGCTTCGGAGCGAGAAGCGGCGAACGGCGGGGACCGCCATCGAGAGCCAGGCGACCGGCAGTCTCACGCCGTGGCGCGAGGTCGTGAGTCCGCACCGTGACGTCGCGAGCGGTCGCTATCAGCAGGCGGAGTTCGCGGCCGACCTCTGGCAGGTCCACCTGGGCGAGGGCAGCGACGAGTACCGCGATCCGGCCGAGTTCTTCCGCCGCACCTTCCTGACTGAAAGTCTCGCGCAGCTCCTCACCGGCGCGATTCGGCGCTTGGGTGGCACTGGCGGCGATCCCGTCATCCAGCTCCAGACGAACTTCGGTGGTGGCAAGACCCATTCGATGCTGGCGCTCTACCACCTCTTTGGCGGCACGCCCGTGTCCGAGCTGCTCGGGATCGATGCTCTGGCGAAGGAGGCCGAGGCGACGACCGTCCCCGCGGTGAGCCGCGTCGTCCTCGTCGGCAACCGGCTCTCGCCTGGTAACCCGGTGACCAAGCCCGACGGGACGGTCGTTCGGACCATCTGGGGCGAGCTCGCGTGGCAGCTCGGCTTCGCGCGTGGCGGTCTGCCCGAGGCCGCGAAGGCGTTCGAGCGGGTCCGCGCCGACGACGAGCGGGCGACCAGCCCAGGCGACGTGCTGCGCGAGCTGCTGAACGACTACGGGCCGTGCCTCATCCTGATCGACGAGTGGGTCGCATACGCGCGGCAACTCCACGACCAGAGCGATCTGCCCGGCGGCAGCTTCGAGACGCACTTCACGTTCGCCCAGGCACTCACCGAATCGGCCAAGCTCGCCAAGCAGTGCCTGCTCGTCGTCAGCCTGCCCGCGTCGGATACGACGGGCTCACCACACGCCGTCGCCGACGACGTCGAAGTCGGCGGCGAGCGCGGTCGCGCAGCCCTCGATCGGCTCCAGAACGCCGTCGGCCGGGTCGATGCGCCGTGGCGTCCGGCGACTGCCGAGGAGAGCTTCGAGATCGTCCGACGCCGGCTCTTCGAGCCGATCGTCTCGCGCGAGCAGTTCGTCGCCCGAGATGCCGTTGCCCGCGCGTTCTTCGACCTGTACCGGACGCAGCAGCAGGAGTTCCCGCCGGAGTGCCACGACGCCGAGTACGAGAAGCGGCTCAAGGCGGCCTACCCGATCCACCCCGAGGTCTTCGACCGCCTGTACGGCGACTGGTCGACGCTCGTCAAGTTCCAGCGGACGCGCGGGGTGCTGCGGCTCATGGCTGCAGTGATTCACAGTCTCTGGGAGAAGGGCGACCGCAACCCGCTGATCATGCCGGCCAACATCTCGATCGACGATCGGCGCGTCCAGTTCGAGCTGACTCGCTACCTGTCCGACAACTGGGTGCCGGTCATCGAGAAGGACGTCGATGGCCCGAACGCGCTGCCTGGTCGGATCGACGCGGAGGTCCCGAACCTCGGGAAGTACGCGGCGTGTCGGCGGGTCGCCCGGACGATCTACCTTGGGTCCGCGCCGACGACCACAGCCGCCAACCGCGGTCTCGAGGACCGACGGATCAAGCTCGGCTGCGTCATGCCCGGCGAGTCACCGAACGTGTTCGGCGACGCCCTCCGGCGGCTGGCCACCGCCGCAACGTATCTGTACCAGGACGGACCCCGCTACTGGTACTCGACGCAGCCCACCGTCACGAAGCTCGCGGAGGATCTCGCAGAGCAGTTCCGACGTGACCCGGACGCCGTCGTCAAGGAGCTGGACGAGCGGTTGCGCGCCGACCTCAAGGCGACCGGCGACTTCGCCCGGGTACATCCGCTGCCGACTTCCGGCCAGGACGTTGCCGACGACCTCGATGCGCGTCTCGTGGTCCTCGGTCCGCAGTTCCCGTACTCGAAGGAGGCGGACAGTCCCGCTGAGGCCGCGGCGACTAAGATCCTCGCGCTGCGCGGGAACGCGCCGCGACTCTTCCAGAACACGATCGTCTTCCTCGCGGTCGACCAGGCTCGCCTGCAGGATCTCGACGAGGCGCTGCGGCGATACCTCGCCTGGACGTCCATCGTCGGTCAGAAGGAGACGCTGGATCTCTCGCCGCATCAGCTCCGCCAGGCGGAGACCCAGCGCGCCTCGGCAAGTGCGACGGTCGCATCACGCCTGCCCGAGGCCTACCAGTGGCTGCTGGTGCCCGTCCAGGACAAGCCGACCGACCCGGTCAAGATGGAGGCGTTCCGGCTGACCGGACAGGAGCAACTCGCGGTTCGCGCCAGCAAGAAGCTCCGCGGCGACGAGTTGCTCGTCGCGGGCATGGCCGGAACCCGTCTGCGGATGGAACTCGACCGTGTGCCGCTGTGGCGCGGTGATCACGTGTCCATCCGCCAGCTTGTCGAGGACTTTGCCCGCTACCACTACCTTCCTCGGCTGACTGGGCCGGGCGTCCTCGTGGAGGCCATCCGGAAGGGCCTCGGGCTCCTCCTCTGGAACCAGGAATCCTTCGCCTATGCCGACAGCTACGACGAGGCAGAGGGTCGGTACCGGGGCCTGCGAGCGGGCCAGCACGTGAACCTGACCGAGAACGATCTGACCGGTCTGCTGGTCAAGCCGGAGGTGGCACTACGACAGCTGGAGCAGGAGAAGCCGCTCGCCGGTGGTGAGGCAGGAGTGGGAGGCGCCGTCGCCGGCGTGGACCAGCCGCCGACCGACGCCGCTGCGGGTGGCGTGAGTCTAGGAGGTGGGGTCAGACCGCGACCGGCCGCTCCCAAGCGCTACCACGGCAGCGTCAACTTGGACCCGACCCGCGCCGGCCGTGACGCCAGCCGAATCGCCGACGAGGTCCTGGCCCATCTGGTCGGCCTGGTCGGTGCCGATGTCACCGTGACGCTTGAGATCGATGCGAGGATCCCATCCGGGGCCCCGGATCACGTTGTTCGGACCGTCACCGAGAACAGCCGCACGCTCAAGTTCCGGATCTTTGGCTTCGAGCAGGAGTAGCCGTGGGCGCGTCTATGCGAGCCCACTCACGATGGAAGCATCGTGTCGATTCCAGTCGCGGCCGACCGCGCGACTGCAGGGCGAGACCAGGACGCGTGGCGTGCCCCCCAGCCTGACACGCAGCTGAGTACCCTGTTGTCCGAGGGGGTCGCCTCATCGACCGCCATGCCGCTAGCATAGTCCTGCCGCCGCCACAGCCAATGTTATTCATGCCCGCGCGCTTACGGGCCCGATTTGACCGGGGTCCGGCTGTGGGTCGTCGTCCCGTCCCCGAGTTCGCCGTAATGGTTCGATCCCCAGCAACGCACGGTCCCATCAGCGAGGATGGCGCACGTGTGAACCGCGCCCGCGCCGATCGCCGTCGCGCCCTTGATCCCCCGCACGGCGACGGGGGTCGGGCTGTCCTTCGTGGCCCCGTTCCCGAGTTGACCGAAGTCGTTCCGTCCCCAGCAACTGACGGTCCCACCCGACCGAAGGGCGCACACGTGCTGGAAGCCGGCCGCGATCGCCGTCGCGTCCGCGATCCCCCGCACTGCGACCGGGGTCGAGAAGTAGGCTTTCGAGAATTCGTAAACCCGTCCGAGCTGCTCACGGGAGTTCAACCCCCAGCAACGCACGGTCCCGTCCGCGAGGAGGGCGCATGCGTACCGGTCGCCCGCGGCGACCGCCGTCGCGTTGGCGATCCCCGGGACAGCTACGGGGATGGCGCCGTCCAGCGGGCTCATGCTATGGAGACCGTCGCGCCATCCCCAGCATCGGACGGTCCCGTCGGCGAGGATGGCGCACGTGTAGACATTGCCCGCGGCAATTGCCGTCGCGGCGGTGATCCCCTGCACGTCGACGGGGGCCGTGACGGACCGCCTGTGGACCCCTCCGAGCTGGCCCCATTCGTCGCTGCCCGCGCAGCGGACGGTGCCGTCCGAGAGGATGGCGCAGGTGTAGCGCGCGCCGGCGGCGATCGCCGCCGCCCCCTTGAACATCGAGGCAGATACAGGGGTCCGGCTGTCGGTCGTCACCTCATCCCCGAGTGCTCCATACCCGCCGGATCCCCAGCAGCGAACGGTGGCGTCCGAGAGGATGGCGCACGCGTGCAAGCTGCCCGTCGCGATCGCCGTGGCGTCGGTTATCCCCGAGACCGCTGCGCCCGGGGTCAGCCTGTCCGTCGTTGATTCGTTCCCGAGCTGGAACTGATTTCCCCAGCAGCGGACCGTGCCATCCGGGAGGAGGGTGCACGTGTAGCTCGAGCCACCGCCGATCGCGGCAGCGGTCGTGGCTGGCGGGGTTGCGGTAGCGGGCGGAGAGGGAGTCACGAGCGGCCCGCCGCAGGCCGACAGGTCCGCGGTCGCGATCGAAGGGACTGGCGTCGGCTCGGACGTGTCGCCCACGGGCACGTTCGTCGATTGGATCATCAGGCAACTAAATGCGCCGGCCGGTCCTCCGCTGGCACCGTCAGGCGCGAGATCTCGGCCTTCCAGGGTGTTCGGCGCGATGAACGGTACGGGAGCCCACGCTGACTGGGGGAGCTGCTTTCCACCTGCGTCGTACTGGACGTTGAGGCTCAGGTGAATCCATGGGTCAGTGGGCCGACGGTAGCCGATGACCTGCCCACGAGCGAGTGTGGTCCCCGCCGTCACGCCGGGCGCGAAGTCGGAGAGGTGGCAGACGGACAGGTTGATTGTCGGCTGCCCGGCCGGACGCAGGCCAACGCAGCCGCTCTGCCCGGCGCCGAGTTCAGACCACATGACGACGCTGGCAACGGGCGCGAGTACAAGGCGGTCGTCTGGGGTGCTCGGGACGAGGTCGAGCCCGAACTCCTGATGCCCGCAGTGATCGCGGCCGTAGCCCTTCGTTGGGCACGGCTCCGACGACGGCGGATTGTCGTAGCCATTCAGGACCGTGAGGGTTTGGCCAGCCCGGACCGGGGCGAGCAGGCCCCCAGCCTCGTCGGTTGCCTGCGCGGCGTTCGTCGGGGACACGGAACCGGCTGGGATCGACGACGATGGAGCAGCGGGCGTTGCCGAGGAACACGCCACCAGCAGCAGGGCCACAGCCACGGCAGCCGCACACCGCAGGTGTCGCATCACTCCACTCCAGACTATCCGTCCGCTAGCGTGTCAATGGCTCCCCCAATGCGATCAGGGGCTGGCCATCGCACCGCTGACATCATAGATCCTTCGTGGACCCATTCGGGCGACAGCTCGACGCCCGTAGTGCAGGCTCCGAGTCGGAATGCGACTACCTCACCGTCGCCACCTTCCGACTTCCCGCGACGTGGCTCGAGCGCCGCGACGAGAGCGGATCCACCCCCGGCCTGGTGTGCTCTGCGCACGCTGTTGCAGGCAAGCGAGACCTCATCGGAGCGTGCCCGTCTAGTGCATCAGCCCGGAGAATGCTCGGCGGTTCGGATGATCGCAGCTACGATGCGTGTCATGCCAAACCATCCAGCGCCTCCATTGTCGATCGATCCATCGGAACGAGCGGCCCTCCGGGCACTCGCGAGAGCCGGAAGAACCGAGCAGCGGATCGCGACCCGGGCCCGGATCGTGCTCCGGGCGGCCGCGGGCGTGGCGAATGAGCGGATCGCCGCCGAGCTCGGCGTCGACAAGATGACGATCCTGCTCTGGCGCGGGCGCTTCGAACGCGCGCGCCTCGCCGGTCTGCGGGACGCCCCGCGCCCCGGTCGGGCGCCGATCTACCCGCGCGAGGCGCGCGACCGGGTCATCGCCCTGACCCTCGAACCGCCGCCCGACGGCACGACCCACTGGAGCGCCCGTCGGATGGCGGCCCGGACGGGCATCTCGACCACGACCGTCCAGCGGATCTGGGCCGAGGCGAACCTCAAGCCACACCGGACCAAGACGTTCAAGTTCAGCACCGATCCGCAGCTCGAAGCGAAGATCCGCGACGTCGTCGGGTTGTATCTCTCGCCACCCGAGCGGGCGATCGTCCTGTCGGTCGACGAGAAGACCGGTGATCCAGGCCCTCGATCGGACCCAGCCGATGCTGCCCATGCGGGCCGGGCAGGTCGAACGACGGACCCACGACTACAAGCGCAACGGAACGACCTGCCTGTTCGCCGCCCTCGAGGTCGCCACCGGCAAGGTCACCGCCGAGAGTCGCGCCCGCCACACGGCGGTCGACTTCCTCGCCTTCCTCCGGCGGCTCGACCGGGCGTACCCCGAACAGGAACTCCACGTCATCCTCGACAACGTGAGCACCCACAAGACCGCGGCCGTGCGCGCCTGGCTCGACCGTCATCCCCGGATCACCTTCCACTTCACGCCGACCTCAGCATCCTGGATGAACCAGGTCGAGACGTGGTTCAGCGTCCTGAGCCGCCAGGCGATCCGGCGCGGCTCGTTCGCGTCAGTCAAGGCGCTCATCGCCGCGATCGACGCGTTCATCCGCACCTGGAACGATGGCGACTCGCCCTTCACCTGGGTCAGGACCGCCGACGAGATCCTCGCCAAGGCGGTGCGCAAGCCCCGAGTGTCCAGCGAATCGGGACACTAGTAGTGCGTTCCAACAATACGCTTACGCTTTAGGCTATACTCGCCATGATGCTCTGGCCACTCTCGACGGAGGCGATCATGGCGGGAACGACGAAGCGTGCGGCGCTGATCCTGACGCAGGATCAAGAGACGATGCTCAAGCGACTGGCCGGATCGAGGACGGCGCCGGTGCGCGAGGTCGAGCGGGCCAGGGTGCTGCTGGGCTACGCCCAGGGCAGCGCGATCACCGACCTGGCGCGGCGGATCGGGGTCAGTCGTCCGGCGATCTACAAGTGCATCGACAAAGCGCTGGCGGCGGGCGTGCCGATGGGACTCAAGGACGCCTACCACCGTCCGCACGAACCGGAGATCAGCGACGAATCCAAGGCATGGGTCGTGAGTACCGCCTGCAGCAAGCCCAAGGAGCATGGTCTGGCCGCGGAACTGTGGTCGATCTCGGGGCTGGCCCGGTTCGTGTCCGAGCACGCCGAGGCCGCGGGCTTTCCACGTCTGGCCCACGCGGGCAAGAGCACCGTCTGGCGGATCCTCGACGACCACGACATCAAGCCCCACAAGATCCGCTACTACCAGAGAACGCCGTGATCCGGACTTCGATCGCAAGATGCACGAGGTCCTGATGGTCTATCGGGACGTCTCGATCCACGCCGAGGGGGCCACCGATGCGCTGCGGCCCGATCCCGTCTACACCGTCAGCGTCGATGAGAAGCCGGGGGTCCAGGCCCTCGGACTGACCGCGCCCGACCTGCCGCCGGTCCCGGGCAAGGCCCGAGCCTTCGGACGCGACTACGAATACGTCCGCCATGGCACCGTGTCGATCCTGGCCGGGATCGACCTCCACTCGGGTCATATCTTCGCCAACGTGGAAGACCGTCACCGGAGCGTGGAGTTCATCGGGCTGCTCAAGCGGCTCGATGACTACTACCCGCCCGATGCGATCATCCGGCTGGTCCTCGACAATCACTCGGCCCACAGCTCGAAGGAGACGAACGCCTATCTCGCCACCCGGCCGAGACGCTTCGAGTACGTCCACACGCCCAAGCACGGTTCCTGGCTCAACCTGATCGAGTGCGCCTTCAGAGAAGATGGCCAGGACCTTCCTGCGCCACATCCGGGTGGACTCCATCGACGAGCTGAAGGTCCGAATCTTGAAGGGCGTCGACGAGTTCAACGAGGCGCCCGTCGTGTTCCGCTGGAACAAGTTCGACCTCGGACTGGTTTGATGTGTAAGTATTGGTTCGGAACGAGCTACTAGGAGGCTGCGTTCGAAGCGCAGCGTGAGGTCCATGGACACAGTGGCAAGCGAAGCGCTCCTAGAACCGATCTACGTCGGCGACATCAAGGGCCGCTTCTTCGTGCCGGCCTACCAGCGCGGGTACCGCTGGGGCGAAGCCGAGGTGACCAACCTCCTCGACGACATCCGTGAGAACTACGGCAAGCCGTACTACCTGCAGCCCATCGTGGTGAAGAGGCACGGTGACGAGTGGGAGCTAATCGATGGCCAGCAGCGGCTGACGACGCTGTTCCTCATCTTCCAGTACATGAAGCGCGAGAGCCTCCAGCGGCGTGGAGCCCAGTACTCCCTTCGGTACGAAACCCGTGAGGGCAGTGCAAGCTATCTAGAGGCACCCGATCCCGCCCTCAGCCAGCAGAACATCGACTACTTCCACATCTTCGCGGCCTACAAATGCATCAAGCAGTGGTTCGATGGGTACGGCGGACGCCTCGAGTTCGAGGCCAACGAGTTCTACGGAGCGCTGTTCAAGCACGTCCAGGTGATCCGGTACCAGGCGCCGGACGACGTCGACGGGAACGCGCTCTTCCGGCGGCTCAACATCGGTCGGATCCCGCTGACGGATGCCGAGCTGGTCAAGGCGATGCTCTTGTCGAGCAGCAGGCGGGACCGGAAGGATGGCGACCGGTCGGTGGAGATCGCGGCTCAATGGGACACGTTTGAGCGCGACCTCAGGGAACCCGAGCTGTGGGCCTTCACGACCGGGAAGTCGGCGCAGGACGCGACGCACATCGACCTCCTCCTCGACAGCCTGGCTGGCGGGCCAGCCAGGCTTGAGCGGCCGGCCTTCCACACGTTCAACCTGCTTCGAGACCGAATCGAGAAGCACCCGCACGCGTTCTGGGACGAGGTCGTCGAGCTCCACGGCATCACGCTCGGGTGGTACGCGGACCTCAATCTGTTCCACAAGCTCGGCTTCCTCATCGCCGAGGGAAGGGCCACGTTCGGCCAGCTCCTCGCGGAGGCGGAGGGCAAGACCAAGACGGAGTTTGACGCGCACCTCGACGGCCGCATCCGCGACTACCTGGATCTCACCCCGTCAAACCTGCGGGATCTCGTCTACACGAGCGCCAAGACGGAGCGAGTCCTGTTCCTGATGAACGTGGAGACCGTCCGGCGCCGCGGGCACGGGCGGTACTCCTTCAGCGAGCACGCATCAGGCCATTGGTCGCTCGAGCACATCCACGCCCAGAGCGCAGAGACTCTCCGCACCGAGAAGGAGTGGCGCGAGTGGCTGAGCCTGCAGCGCGGCGCGCTCGAGGCGTTGGGCAAGGTCGACGCGGCGAGCAAGGAGGCCATCCTTCTGCGGACGAAGGATGTGCTCGATGCGGCGGTCATCAAGGAGCGTGCCTTCCGCGACCTAGAACTGCTGTACACGACCGTGCTGTCCCTCCCGGGTGAGGGCAGTGAGGACGCCATGCACTCCATCGGAAATCTGGCGCTCCTCGACATTCCCGCCAACAGCGCCCTCGGGAACTCGGTGTTCGCCGTCAAGCGGGCGGAGATCTTGCGCCGGGACAAGGAGGGTCAGGACATCCCCGTGTGCACGCGGTACGTCTTCCTCAAGTACTACTCGCCGACGGACGAGCAGCAGCTGCAGATCTGGAGCAATGTCGACCGCCAGCACTACCTCGACGAGATGGTGGCTGTCCTCGCGGACTATCTGAAGGACGACGACAAGGAGCCA
>JBCLDE010000031.1:0-23658 GCA_038915165.1 Candidatus Limnocylindrales bacterium | reverse complement strand
CGCTCTGATCATGGGACGCACGCTTCGGATCGCGCAGGTCGCGCCCCCGCTCGAACGGGTCCCACCCAAGGCGTACGGCGGCACCGAACGCGTCGTGCATGAGCTGGTGACGGAGCTGGACCGCCGCGGGCACGAGGTGACCACCTTCGCCAGCGCCGATTCGGTCGTCCCCGGCCGCCATATCCCGACAGTCGCCAATGCACTTCGGCCGGCCGGCTACGGCGGGGACTCGTCGCCCTACTTCCACCTGACCATCAATGCGGTCCTGGACCGGGCGCAGGAGTTCGACATCATCCACAGCCACCTCGAGTGGTCGAGCCTCCTGTTGGCTCGGTTCTCCCCGATTCCGGTGGTCTCGACCTTCCACGGCCGGCTCGACCTGCCGTGGGCGGACGAGGCGTTTGCCCATCCGCCCCCCGGCCTTGTCGCGATCAGCGAGAACCAGGCATCGACCCATCCATCGGTCCCGTGGGCCGGGGTGGTCCACAACGGCCTGACGCTGACTGGGGCGCCATTCGAGCGGCGACGGAGCGACGCACTCTGTTTCGTGGGCCGGGTCGCACCGGAGAAAGGCATCGTCGAGGCGATCGAGATCGCGCAGGCCGTCGGCCGACCGCTCCGGATCGCCGCCAAGACCGGGCCGATGGCCAACGAGCGCGAGTATTTCAGCACGGTCTTTGAGCCGGCCCTGGCGGCGGCCGGCTCATCGGTGGAGTACCTGGGCGAACTGGAGCAGGCCGAACGAGACCTGCTCTTCGCCGAGTCGTACGCCTCACTCATGCCCGGCTCCTGGCCAGAACCGTTCGGACTCGTGGCGATCGAGGCGCTCGCCTGCGGGACGCCGGTCATCGCCCGTCGCGTCGGCGGCCTGCCCGAGATCATCCGCGAAGGAATCGACGGCTTCTTCGGCGACGACCAGGCGCAGCTCGCGTTCATGATCGGTCGGGTCGACGAACTCGACCGGGCGGCGATCCGGGCATCGGTCCTCGAGCGGTTCTCGGCGACTCGGATGACGGACGGGTACGAGGCGGTCTATCGGGCCATGCTGGAGCCCGGCGCGGCTGGCCTGCGAGGGCGCGTGGGCTGACGCGTGGCCCGCCGCACGTGCCGCTGCGGGTTCCGCCTGCGGACAGGCGCCTGGACCATCGGCTTCGGTCAGGCCGGGCGCAACGTCCGGCCCGGTCCGGAGCGCCGCAGGGCGAATCCGAATTCCGCACTGGCAGGCGGCGCGCTGACCGCCCAGATCCGGCCATGCATCGCCTCCACGAGGCGACGCGCCACGTACAACGCGATACCCGCTCCGGATCGTCCCCAGCGGTGGCGGGTTCCCGCGACAGGCCGAAGGCATCGCCGTTCGGGACCGGGGCATCGCCGCAGTGGACGATCCGAACGACGACCTCATCGGTGGAGGCGTCGATGACGACCTCGATCGGGCCGTCCATCCCGCCGTGCCGGATGGCGTTGTCGAGCAGGTTGCGCAGCACGTGCGCGACCATCCCCTCATCCGCGACATCGGTCGCGGCGTCGTGCGACCCCAGGAAGCGGATCTGCGCGAGGCGGGAGCACGCGGCAGCGAAGCGCGCCAGAATGGGCGGCAGCCCACAGGGAGATCTCGTCATGCCCGTGCCGTCCCATCCGCGGACCATCGACCCGCCTGCGCCCAGGATCATCCCGGCCACCGATCTCGGTGGCGTCGAGGTGGCGAAGCAGGCCAATCTCTATCTGCTCACCGATGGGCGGGGCGACGTCCATGTCGATGCTCGCGGCCTGGGTCTGTACGCCCTCGATACTCGGGTCCTCTCGACCGCGGTCGTGCGCGTCAACGGAACGGCACCGACCCTCCTGCGCGGGCCGTATGCGACCGAGCATGGCGAGACCATCCAGCTGACCAACCCGGAGCTCCGCCGCAATCCGGACGACAAGCTGGCCATCTCCTCGACCCTTGCCCGGTCCTCGCTGAGCATCACCCGTTCCCGGCGCATCGACGGCGAGCTTCGCGAGCGCCTGACGATCGTCAACCACTCGAGCCGTACCGAGGATCTGACCGTGGAACTCGGCCTGGGTGTCGATATGGCCGACATCTTCGAGGTCCGCGGCTATCCTCGAGCTGCGCGTGGCCAGCTCTGCCCCATCGAGATCGAACCCGGTCGCGTGGCCTTCAGCTATGACGGGCTGGATGGGGTCCGCCGCACGACCACGGTCGTCGCCGAGCATGCGTCGCTGGACGCGGCCGACGATCCGGACGCCTGGTCCGGCGCATCGGTCGTCGCGTCATGGTCGACCTCGCTGGAGCCGGGCGATCGGATGAGCGTCGGCTGGTCGGTCGGGACGACGAGCAAGGCGATCCGGCCGGCACCCGCGATCCCGCCGCCACCGCTGGCGCCGCCGCCGGCGCCGAACCGTCGACGGGCGCCCACGACGGACAACCCGCTAGCCGACTGGCCGGCGACCACGACCATCAGCTCCGATCATGAACTGCTCGACCGCACGATCGATCGGTCGCTGGCGGACCTTCGCATGCTGCGCAACGAGGGCCCTGACGCCGGGGAGCACTACCTGGCCGCGGGTATCCCGTGGTTCACCACCCTGTTCGGTCGCGACTCGATCATCGCGGCGCTGGAGACGGTCGCATTCCAGCCCGCCAACGCGATCATGACCCTGGAGGTCCTCGCCCGCCGGCAGGCGGTGCGGGACGACCCGTGGCGCGACGCCGAACCCGGCAAGATCCTGCACGAGCTGCGGACCGGCGAGATGGCCGGAGCGGGTGAGACGCCGCACGACCCCTACTACGGCAGCATCGATTCGACACCGCTCTGGCTCGTCCTGCTCGCCGAGACCCATGCCTGGACCGGTGACGACGAGCTGGTCGATCGGCTGTGGGCGAACGCCCTGGCGGCGAACGACTGGATCGACGCCTCGGGCGATCTCGATGGGGACGGATTTATCGAGTACCGACGGCGCTCGCCGCGCGGCCTGGTGAACCAGGGCTGGAAGGACTCCAGCGATGCGATCCGGCACCCCGACGGCTCGCTCGCGGAAGGGCCGATCGCCCTGGCCGAGGTTCAGGGCTACGTCTACGCGGCCCGCCGGGGCCTGGCTCGGCTCGCGCGCCGCCGCGGGGAGTGGGAATTCGCCGATCGACTCGAGCGGGCCGCCGCCCAGTTGCAGGCCGACTTCGACAAGGCGTTCTGGGTGCCCGAGCTCGGGTTCTACGCGATGGCCCTCGATGGCGACAAGCGCCAGGTCGCGACGCTCGGATCCAACGCCGGACAGGCCCTCTGGAGCGGGATCGTGCCGCCGGAGCACGCCGCCGCCGTGGCGGACCGCCTCCTCCAGCCCGATCTGTTCTCCGGCTGGGGCGTCCGGACGTACGCCGCGGGCCAGCCGGGCTTCAACCCGGTCGGCTACCACACGGGCTCCATCTGGCCGCACGACAACGCGCTCATCGCGGCCGGGCTGAAGGCGACGGGCGCGGTCGACGCCGCCAACCTGCTGGCGGGCCGGCTCATCGAGGCGGCCCAGTGGTTCCCGGACCTGCGCCTGCCGGAGTTGTTCTGCGGCTTCGGGCGAGACGATGTCGGGGTCCCTGTGGCCTATCCGGTGGCCTGTTCGCCACAGGCCTGGGCCGCCGCCGCGCCGATCTCGCTCATCACGACGATGCTCGGCCTGCGGGCGGATGCGAGTGCCGGGCAGCTGGAACTGCTCCATCCGACCCTGCCGGCATGGCTGACCAGGCTGACGATCAAGGGGCTGGTCATCGGCGATGCGTCGGTGGACCTGCTGGTCCACAGTTGGCGAGGTCGCACGAGCGCTGAGCTCATCGACCGACGCGGCCCGATCCACGTCCTCATCCACGCCTGACCGCCGCCGGCGTTGAGCTCCGGCCCGTCAGCCGCCGGCGGCGCTGATCTCGATCAGTTCGCCACGCCCAAGGTCCGTGGCGTAGACCGTACCGTCCTCGCCCTGACCGATGGCGCTGATCGTTCGTTCCGTCTGTGCCGCGAGGACCGGTTCGCGTCGGCCGTCGCCGGCCGGGTCCATGACCCACAGGTTGCCGGAGCACGCGTCCCCGAACACGTAGCCGCCGTTGAGAGCGGGCTGGTCCGGATCGCGGACGACCACGCCGCCGATCACGGCGCAACCGAGGTCGTGGTCGTACTCGGCGACCGGCAGCGCCAGGCCGCGCTCATCGCAGCCGTCTGCCGGCTTGAAGCAGTGGAAGCCCTCCATCCGGTTCCAGCCGTAGTTCGTGCCACCGTCGTCCGGGTGGGCGACGTCGATCTCCTCCCACCGGTCCTGGCCGACGTCGCCGATCCACAGGTTTCCGGTCGCCTGGTCGACCCTCATCCGCCACGGGTTGCGAAGACCGATCAGCCAGATCTCCGGACGAGCCCCGTCGGCACCGTCAGCGTAGGGGTTGTCGGACGGGATCGAGTACGGCGGGTCCTGGTCGGTGGCGACATCGACATCGATGCGCAGGATCTTGCCGAGCAGGGTATCCAGGCGCTGGCCGTTGCCCTGCGAATCGCCGCCCGAGCCCCCGTCGCCGGTCGCGATGTAGAGGAGCCCGTCGGTCCCGAAGACGAGGGCGCCACCGTTGTGGTTGGCGTAGGGCTGGTCCACCCGAAGCAGGACATCCTCGCTGTCAGCATCGGCCGCATCCGGATCGCCGGGCTTCAGGGTGAACGACGAGACGACGGTGTTGCCGTCACGGTCCGTGTAGTCCACGAACAGGCGAGGATCGGTCGGGAAGTCCGGGTGGAAGGCAAGGCCCAGCAGGCCGCGCTCACCACCGCTGCTGATCCGCCCGACGATATCCAGGAACGGACGCTGGACGAGCTTGCCATCGGTGACCAGGCGGATCCGTCCGGCCTGTTCGACCACGAACAGCCGCCCGCTGCCGTCCTCTGCTGACGTCACCTCGACCGGCGAATCCAGGCCGGCCACGACGACCCGCACGACCAGCTTGACGCCCGTCGGATCGAAGGCCGCGAATGGAGCCGGACTGGCCGATGGGGTCGCGCCCGCGGCGCCATTCGTCGCTGTCGCGAGGGGAGAGGCGGACGGATGACCCGTCGCGACCGGAGCGGGTGGGCTCGTCGGGACCACGCTCGGCGAGCAGGCCGCCAGTACGACGGCGACGATCGCAAGGGGGACAAGGCGCCGTGGCGAGAGACGCGGCGGCCAGAGGCGCGAGAGACGGGGAATCACCGCACGATGCTACCGGTGATCGTGCTCGCAAGTCCGCGCAAGCAGCCGACCGACCGCCCGTGCGAGCCCCATCGCGAGCTCCGGTCCACGACCGATCTCGTCGTGGCGGAAGAAGGCGAACACGTCGTCGCCGGCCGCCAGGAACGGCTCAAGTCGGGCACCCCACGCCGCGAGTTCCTCGTCGGTGTAGTCGTGACGCCGCAGGCGCAGGTAGAGGAACGTGCCCGTTCGCCGGATCGTCGGCGGCTCTGCATCCTCCGGGAGGTCGGTCGCGCACAGGGCGGCGCCCACCGCGGTCAGGGCGCGGAAGGTCTCGTCCACGTGCCACGACGGATCCTGGAACTCCAGCGTCAGCGGGATATCGCTCGGCCACGCCGCCAGCAGCGCGGCGAGCCGGGCGTCGTCGCGCGTGACGCCTTCGGGCACACGGAAGAGGACGGTCCCGAGACGCTCCCCGAACGCCCGGTACGGGCCGGTCAACCACGGGACACTTTCGGTCGGGTCGACCGACAGGGCCCGGAACGAGCCTCCACGTTGCGCCTTGACCGAGAACCGGAAGTCCGCCGGCGTGGCTGCGAGCCAGGCTGCGACCTTCTCGGGTTTCGGCTGGCCGTAGTAGGTGTTGTTCAGCTCCACCGCGGGCAGCCGGTCGGCATAGTGGGGCAGGTACCCCTTGGCGGCCAGTCCGGACGGGTAGAAGCGGGGTGCCCAGCCCGGGTAGGCGAAACCGCTGGTCCCGACCAGGAGTCGGCCGGGCACGACGGGATCAGCGACCGCGGCTGGAGTTCCGGGGTGCGACTGGATCGACCGCGCAATGTCCGCGTTCGTCCGCCTCGGGGCCGGCCTGCCGTGTGATCGCGGTCATGGAGCGCTCGATGACCGCGAGGTCGGCGGGCTCCAGCGCCGCCAGAAAATGTTCGCTGATCCCGCGCAGGTGCGTGCCGGAGGCGGAGCGCAGACGGTCCATGCCTCGGGCGGTCAGGACAGCCTCCGCGCCGCGTGCGTCGGCGAGACAGGCGTCGCGCTCAACGAGTCCGTCGGTCACGAGGCGGTCGATCAGGCGCGTCACGCCGCTCTTGCTGAGGATCACTTCCTCGGCCAGCTGCCCCATTCGGATCCGGCGCTCGGGTGCCCGTGCGATCGTCAGCAGGGCGTCGTATTCGGCCAGTGACAGATCGTGGTCGGCCCGCAGCTCCTCATCGAGGCGGCGCGAGATCCGAGCGTGCGCGGTCAGGAAGGCGCGCCAGGGTGCGAGGCGCGGATCGTCGGCGCTCAACGGGCGAGCGACTAGCTCGGGGACGGTCATGGCGGGGATGCTACACCTTCGACGTGGGGTCATGGCCTCCGCGTCACCTCGACCGCCATCCGCCCGAAGAGCGGCAACGACTTCATCGTGACCGCCGACGTGACCATTCGTGGGATCACCCGGTCGGTCGACTTCCAGGTCGAGTTCCTGGGTTTCTACCCGGCCATGGACGGCGCACGCCGAGCCGGCTTATCGGCCAAGGCCAAGATCAACCGCAAGGATTGGGACCTGAACTGGAACGTCGCCCTCGAAGCCGGTGGCTGGCTCGTCGGCGAGCAGGTCAAGCTCGAGATCGAGGTCGCCGTCCAGGAAGCGACCGCCATCGTCGACCAGGACGCGACCGCCATCGCCGCCTGAGTCAAGCTCGCGCGGGGCGTCCTGGATCTCAGGACGCCCCGACGCGCAGCAGGGCGCGGCCAGCCTGTGCCGCTATCCTGTTTGCCATGATCACCACGGACCGCCGGTTCGGTGCCCAGAGCATGTCCAGCCCGCTCATCGACGTTCTGGTCAAGCGACCCGGTGCAGCGTTCGGAGCGGCACACGACGACCCGGCCCACGGATTCCTCCATCCGGTGGATCTCGCGGTCGCGCAGCACGAGCACGACACGTTCGTCGAAACGCTGGCCGCGCTGGGTCCGCGCGTTCACCTGATCGAGACCGATTCGGATAGCCCCGATCTCGTCTACACCTACGACCCGCTCCTCGTGACCGATCGAGGTGCCATTCCACTGCGTCCCGGCAAGGCCAACCGGGCGGGCGAGCCCGCCGTCATCGAAGCGTGGACGACGGCCGCCGGCATCCCGACTGTCGGCCGCATCGAGGCACCCGGCACGATCGAGGGCGGAGACACGTTCTGGTTGCGGCCGGACCTGTTGTGCATCGGTCGGACGCTGCGGACGAACGCCGAGGGCGCCCGGCAACTGGCTGAGTTGGTCGGTGGGGACGTGCGCATCTTCGACGTCCCGTACTGGCGTGGACCGGCCGAACTCATCCACCTGATGTCCGTCATCTCGCCCATCGCGGACGATCTGGCCGTGATCTACCTGCCGTTGTTGCCGGTCGGGCTGTGGGAGCTGCTCGGCGAGCTGGGTATCCGCACGATCGAGGTGCCCGACGAGGAGTTCCCGACGCTTGGCTGCAATGTCCTGGCGGTCCGCCCGGGCGTGGTCATCCTCGCCGAGGGCAACCCGCGCATCAGTGCCGCCCTCGCCGCCGCGGGCTGTGAGGTTCACACCTACCCGGCCACGGAGATCGGGATGAACGGGTCCGGTGGGCCCACCTGCATGACCCGGCCGATCCTCCGTGGGTGAGGAGACGTGCGTCCAGGTGTTGGTCGCGTGGCTGCGGCGCGAGTTGCTCAACTGACCTCGGTACGCAGCGCGCGGCCCCGGCTGAGCAGCAACCAGCCGGGGATGAGGACCATGGCGGCGCCCATGATGCCGAGCGTGGCATAGCCGGCACCGGCCACCACGAAACCCGATCCGAGGCTGGCGGCGGCCGCCGCGCTCCAGATGAGCCCATCGGTCAGGCCTTCGACACGCGTCCGCTCGGCGAGTTCCAGGCCGGACGTGAGCAATGTGGAACCTGCCACATAGCCGAGGTTCCAGCCATAGCCGAGCAGGAAGAGCGCCAGGAACAGGAGCACGCCGCCGTCCGGCGGGGCCACCGCTGCCAGGATCGCCGCGAACGCGGTCGTGGCCAGGCCGATCGCGATGATCCGCGGGCTGCCATAGCGGTCGGTCAGCCGACCGGAGATCGGTGACAGGGCGAACATCCCGAACGTGTGGGCGCTGATGACGAGGCCCACCGCCGCCAGGTCGTGGCCGTGGTCCGTCATGTGGAGTGGCGTCATGGTCATGATCAGGACCATGACGACCTGTCCGGTCACGAGCGCGACGATGGCGACCGGAACGTTGGGTCGACGCAGGACGCGCTCCAGTGAGGTCTCGCCGGGGACGACGCCCGCTTCCTCGATGGCGGACTGGTCCGCCAGGCTGTACGGATCGGGACGCAACAGCGTGAATGACAGGACCGCGGCCGCCCCGACGAACAGGACGGGCAGCAGGTACGCGCCGGCCAGCGGCGGTAACCCAAGCGTCTCGCCGCCGCTGCCTGCGAGGCCGACGAGGCTCGGTCCGATGACCGCCCCGACCGTCGCGCCCCACACGACGACGCCGATCGCCGATGCACGCCGGGCAACGGGATACAGGTCCGCGGCCGTGTAGCGCGAGAGCTGGTTCGAACTGTTCCCGAAGCCGATGAGCGCGGTCCCAAAGAGCAGGAGCGGGAGGGACCGGGTGATGACGGCCGCCGTCGCCACGAATGCGCCGATGACGCCGATGACGTAGCCGGTCGTCAGACCCGCCCGCCGCCCGCGAGCGACCATCAACCGCGACAGCAGCGTCGAGCCGATCGCTGCACCCAGCACCACGGCGGCGCCCGGCGCGCCGCTCCAGACGGTCGACCCGGCCAGGTCTTTGGCCACGATCGTGGCGACCGTGATGGCCGCGATATGGCCGGTGCTCCCCAATGCGACGCCCGCCACGAGCGAGATGACCGTCCGTCGGCGGAGCTGTGCCAGGCGGCTGGGGGTGAGGGTGAGCGTGGTCGCGGTCATCGCGGGCGGAGCATAGCCGGGCGGCTCAGCTGGGTGGGCGAGCCAGCTCTGCGTACCGGCAGAACGCGTTCGCCAGGCGCATCTGCTCGGGCGTCCGGGCCCGGACCCGGAGCAGGTCTGGCGAGGCGACGACGACGCTGACGCAGCGTGCCCGCGACGTCGCGACGTTGAGCCGGTGGCGGCTGTACAGGAAGTCCATCCCGCGCGGGGCGAGCTCCGGTGTCGAGGTGGTCATCGAATAGATGCTGATCGGGGCCTCCTGGCCCTGGAACTTGTCGACCGTGCCGACCCTCGCCTGTCCGGGAAGCCGTCGCTTGATCGCGCCCACTTGCGCGTTGTACGGCGCCACGATGAGGACGTCATCCCACCCGACCGGACGGACGGCGCCGTCCTGGTCCACCCAGGTCGAGCCGCCCTCGACGATCGCCCGGGCGAGGTCGGCCACGGCGTCCGCCTCGGTCGGCGACTCGTTGTCCGCCCCGACGGAGCGTACCGTCAGGAACCGCGGACCGACGCCGTCGGCGGCTGCCGAATCCATGCGCTGGACCTCGAGATGCGCCTCGGGCTCCAGCCGGTCGTCGTAGAACACCTCGGAAGTGAATGCGCACAGAGCGGGGTGGAGCCGCCACGTCGTCTCGAGGAAAAGCCCCCGGTCCGGCGGCATCGTCGCGTTCGTGCCAAGGACGTGGGCCAACGCGGACCGCTCGGCACCAGGCGGGTGGCTGCCCTTGAGTGGCTGGTCCAGCTGTTGAGGGTCGCCCAGCAGCACGAGGCTGTTCGCGGCGCGCGAGATCGCCACGACGTTCGCGAGGGAGATCTGGCCCGCCTCGTCGACGAACAGGACGGACACCGCACCGATCATCTTGGCCGACGCCCACAGCCATGACGTGCCGGCGGCGAGATTGGCGCGGCCGTCTTCGAGCCGAGCCCGGACGTCGCTGGCGCTCTTGCTGGGCGTCACCCGTGGGTCGTCGAGGACCTGGCCGGGCTCGCCTTTCTGGACGGGCCGGACTTCGATGCCCTCGGTGGCGGCTGCTATCAGGATCGCTGCCAGGAGGTTGCCGATAACCTTGTGACTCGTGCCGGTGATCCCGACCCGCTCGCCAGCCGCCAGCAACGTGCAGATCATCCGGGCGCCGCTGTACGTCTTGCCAGAGCCCGGGGGACCCTGGATCGGGAGGGTCGTCGCATCCAGCTGTCCCGCCAGACGACGAGCGCTTGCCAGGTCCGTTTCGCCCGGAAGACAGAGCGCCTCGCTGGGCGCCTGGCCGAGTCGAGGCGGCCGACCCAGCAGCAGGTCCCGGGCCGCTCGCTGCGGGCCCGGCGCGTCCATCCCATGTTCGGCGACCCATTCGCCAAGCGCCACGAGCGATGCCTGGTGGTCCGTCGTCCGGACCCAGTCAAGTGGGACGATGGCGAGCGGATGTGCGTCGTCCACGTTGCGCTTCAGGTCCACGGTCCGCGCTGCCGGGTCGGTGGCGACCACCTTGCCGACTTCCCAGGTGAAGGGCGAGTCGTTCGGGTGCGCCTGCTTCTTCGCCGGATCGGACACGTCACCGCGGCCAAGGTCGTAGTCCTGCTCCGGAAATGCGTAGCGCCAGACCTGCCTGCCCCTGACCGCCTCACCGACGGGCCCGACCGGCTCCAGCATCCCGAGCGGACCGCCCTCGTCGACGAGCTGTTCCGGCGTGAGGTCCAGCAGATGGTGGAACTCCCACCATGTCGACTTGTCCTCGCGTCGGTGCCAGCCCAGCAGCTGGCCCAGCAGCCAGCGCGCCTGCTGCTCCGCGCTCCGTTCGGCGGGATCGGTCGGCACACCGTCGGCCAGTCTGTCAGTCAACGCCTGGACGCGGGCCTGCGCCTCGGTGAGTTCTGGCGGCAGCGTGTCGATGCGCTCGACCGGTCGCGGGACCGGCTGTCCGGTGAGCGCCTCGAGCTCCGGCCGACGATCCTCCAGCCACTCGCGTAGCCGCAGATTGCTCACCACGTCGTCTCGGTTGTAGCGCTCGATCCGATCCAGGTGCTGGGACGCCGGGCGCTCGCCGGCGCCGAGCTCCAGCCATTGCTCGAAGGCCACGATGCTCGATCCGGCGTCGCGCAGGTCGACCTCGCGCGTGAAACCGTAGAACGCTTCCATCTTCTTGATGGAGTAGCTCTCCACGGAGGCCCGCACGGACTGGCGGACGGCCCGGAGCAGGTCGACCATGACGCCCTCGCGGAGCAGGCGGTCCACCTCCGCCTCGCGCGTGCCGTAGCGACCCATCAGCCGCTTCATGGCCGTCGGCTCGTATGGCGCGTAGTGGTAGATGTGCATGGTCGGATCGGCGGCCAGTCGCGCCATGAAGAAGTCGATCAGTCGCTCGAAGGCGGCACGTTCACCATCGAGACTGAACTCGTCTGCCGCGTCGCGCGACCAGAAGGCGTGGAAGGTGTCATCCATCTCGAGGACGCCGAACAGGTAGTCGAGTCCGTCGTCGAACGCGTATGGGTCACCCTCGATATCGAAGGACAGGTCGCCCTTCGATGGTGGCGGCAACATCGCGAGGCCACGCTCAACCTCCATCGCCGTGCCCGCGGCCGGCAGGAGCAGCTCGTATTTGAGCGCGCGCTCGCGCCTGCCCTCCAGCTGGATCCGGGCCTGTTCGTGGACCCGCTGGAGGGCACTCTCGCTGGTGCCTTCGAGGGGCGGGGCCATCGGGAGGCGGAGATCCCCGAGCGCCTCCAGCGTCATGACGCCGCGTTCCCCGAGGCCTCGCCGCTGGCGGGCGGAGATGCCCGCCACGAGACTCAGATGGTCGTCGTCGCGGCGACGCGTTGCGCACTCCGCGGACCAGCGGCAGACGTCGCAGTGGTCGACGGGTTCCGGGTATGTCCCGGCCGGCGGGAAGACCGCCGGAGTTTCGTCCGCCATGGCGGCAAGGAACCGGTCTCGAGCGCTCCGGTAATACGCCATGTAGTCGTCGACTCGGAGTCGCTCGATCGCCCGGGCACTTCCGCCGAGCGCCACGTGGAGCCACTCCGGCTGGACGCCCTGCAGCCGCTCCAGCTGGTCGATGTAGGAGCAGATCTGGAGGACGGCGCTCGCCTTGACGTGGCGAGCGAGTTTCGTATCGGCGACCTCGTAGTGCCACGGACCCCAGCGCGAGGGGCGATCTTGATCGTCAACGCGCAGCAGGAAGTCCGCGTGGCCACGGAACGTGCCATCGAAGAACGTCGCCTGGTAGATGACATCGGCACCGGTTGCCATCTCCTCGATCGTCCGCCCGGCCGCGGCCCGCAGTTCGGACCCGCGGTCTGTGGCGGACCCGTCGAGTTCGATCGTGACCGCGGCGCGACCCTGCCGCTCGAGGTCCGCAAGGAAACGGGCCTCGTGCTCGAAGCCCCGCTTGCGGATGATGTCGAGCTCGGGGTCCTCGCGCATCGGTCGCTTGACGAGACCGGCCATCGCCGCTCGCTCCAGCTGCGTCAGGTGCTCGCAGGCGAGATAGGCAACGAGATCCGTGGCCGAGTAGACGGGCCGTCCGTCGATCCGATCCACCTAGGCGTGGTCGTGGGCATCGGGAGCAGCGGGTGTCCTTCGCATGGGCCAACCGTAGCAGCGTGCCGTGCCAGCTCGCCTGTCACGAGGCCGGTACGATCGGAGCACGAGCCGACCGTTCGAGCGGGCGTTCGAAGCCGACCGTTCGAGCGGGCGTTCGAAGCCGACCGGGCGTTCGAAGCCGACCGCCAGTCGAGTCAGCCGAAGAGCGCCGCGACCGCCTCGCCGAAGACCGCGGTGTGGCGATCCACGTCGGAGGTCGTCGTGGCCGGCGACATGAGCGCCATGTTGTGGAACGGCGTCATGAGGATGCCCCGGTTCATCGCCCAGAGATGGAGGAAGCGTTCCAGGTCGGGATCGCTGTTGGCCCATTGTTCCGCGCCGGTTCGCGGTGGATCTGGCATGAAGTGGTACTCCGCGCGAGCGCCCAGGCGGGTCACGTGCCACGGGATGCCGGCATCCCGGATGACACGGGCCACGCCGGTCTCCCAGCGCTCCGCGAGTGGGATCATCCGCTCGAACGCCTCGGCCGTCAGGACCTCGCCTAGGGTCGCCCGCGTCGCCGCAAGCGAGAGCGCGTAGCCCGCCAGCGTTCCGCCGATGCCGCCAACATCGGAGTCGATGACCTCGAGCGAGGCGTGGATGCGGGCCGCTACCTCGGGCGTGAAGCCGTAGGCGGCCGATGGGATGCCGCCCCCGATCGTCTTGCCGATGACGACCATGTCGGGCTGGAGGCCCCAGGCGCCCGTCGCGCCCCCGGGCCCGGCGCAGATCGTGTGCGTCTCATCGATGATCAGCAATGTACCGGTCCGGCGGGTGGCCTCCCGCACGGCGTCGAGGTAGCCGGGTTCCGGCAGGACGATCCCGACGTTGGTCAGGGCGGGCTCGATCAGGACGGCCGCGACGTCGCCATCGGCGAGGGCCGCCTCCAGCCCGGCGATATCGTTGAACTCCACCACCCGGGTGGTCTGCGCGACGTCCACCTGTGGGCCGACGGACCCGCGCACGGGCACGACCGCGCCCGACGGATCCAGGACTGCGATCGCCTCGTCCACGGAGCCGTGGTAGCAGTGGTCGTGGACGACGACCTTGGATCGGCTGCTGATGTGCCGGGCGAGACGCAACGCCCAGCGGTTGGCATCCGAAGCGGACAGGGCGAACTGCCAGCTCGAGACACCGAAACGGCGAGTCAGCTCCTCGCCGACCCAGGACGCGTCCTCCGTCGGGAGCATGTGCGTGATGCCACGCCGAATCTGGCGCTCCACCGCGGCGATGGTGGGGGCGGGCCCGTGGCCGGCCATCGCACCGGTGTCGCCGAGGCAGAAGTCGATGTAGTCGTGGCCGTCGACGCAACTGAAATGGGCACCCGCCGCGATTTCGACGTACGGCGGGAACGGGCCCGCCCACTTGACCATCCAGGGCATCGGGACGCCTTCGAGGAGCGACGCCCGGGCGGCCTCGTGGAGCGCCGCGGAGCGCGGGTGCTCGTCGGCGAAGCGGGTGATTTCGGCGGCCATGAGGCGGGCCAGGCGGGAACGATCGAGTCGGGCGGGGGTGCTTACGGCGGTCCTCGGCGTGACGGGCGATGCCCGTAGAGGATGGCGTGCGCGTGGCGTGCGCGCGAGACCATCTCGCACGCCGCGATGAGCGTCGGCCGCCGTGCGTCGTGACGGCCTATGCGCCGGCCGGCCCGCGGATCAGTGGATCTCGCGGACGTACCCGCAGATGGCGCAGCGGGCCGTGCCCATCTCCGGGTCGACCTCGAGGAAGCTGGGGCAGCCGTTGGTGCCGCAGTACGGCCGGGTGACGGCCTGGGTGCGGCGACGCATGCGACGGATGGAAGAGGCGCGTCCGGTCATGGACGCGGTCGCGGAACGGGACATCATGGTGTGCGTGTCTTGTGCTTTCTGGCGCGCCGTGATCGCGGGATGGGCGATCGGCTGCGCGGCCGGGTTTCGCTCCGTGGCCATGTGTCGGCCGGGAGTGACGTTGTGTTTGGGCGTCTGTCGCGTCGTGACCGGGAGCGGGGATTGGGCGCTCTAACCGGGCCATCGCGTCAGATAGGTTACGCTGGCGAGTATGGACCGCCGGCTGGGATCCGTCAACGATTGCGGTCTCCATATCGAATCTTGGTTGAATCCACCACGGACAGCGGGCAAACTTCGTCCCGTCTGGGTTGGTGGACCAAAGTGTGTTGGAGGAGGTTCGGTGTGACGGTGGCTCGGCTGGTGCGAACGCGCGTTGCGAGGCTTGGCCTCGCCGGATGGATGCTTGGGCTGGCAGCCACCCTCGCCGCGGCGCCGGCGGCCCTGGCGGTCAATCCGGTCACCCTGACCACGCCATATCCGGCGATCGAGGTTGCCCCGGGCGCCAGGGTGAGTCTCGAGGTCGCGATCCGGACGGCCGACCCCGGTCGTGTCAACCTCGACGTGTCCGGCGCGCCGGCCGGCTGGACGGCAACCGTGCGCGGGGGCGGCTTCCTCGTCGAGGGAGTCCAATCCGATGGCTCGACCGACGCCAAGGTGACGCTCGACGTCTCGGTTCCCCAGAGCGCTACGCTCGGCGTGCAGCGGATCGAGCTCCGCGCGACGAGCGACGGATCCACGGCGACGCTGCCTGTCGACATCCGGGTCACCCCGAATGCCGCCGGCGAGGTCTCCCTGACGACCGATTTCCCGGAGCTGAAGGGTGCCTCCGATGCGAGCTTCTCGTTCAACCTGACGCTTGCCAACGACACGCCGGACGACCTCACGTTCGGTGTCGTGGCCACGGGACCCGTCGGCTGGACCGTCGATGCCACGGTGACCTCGCGGGCGCAGGCCGCCAGCGCCATCGTGAAGGCCGGCGAGACGACGGCCATCGGGGTCACGGCCATGGCGCCGGAGGGGGCGGCGGCCGGCACCTACCCGATCAGCATCGTGGCCACGAGCGGTGGTCGCACCGCGAGCGCCGATCTTTCGGTCGTGGTCACCGGGAGCTACAAGCTGACGCTCACGACGCCGGACGGGCGGCTCAACGCGAACGCATCGGCCGGGTCGCAGACCGACCTGTCGCTGGTGGTCCAGAACTCGGGCACTGCCGACGTCGAGGCCGTCACCCTCTCGGCGTCCGCTCCGAGAGGGTGGACAGTGACCTTCGAGCCCGCGACCGTGACCGTCCCAGCGGGCGGCGATGTCCAGGTGACGGCGCGCCTGACCCCATCCGGCGACGCCATCGCCGGCGACTACGTGACGACCTTCCGGGCATCGTCTGACCTGGCCAGCGCGACCGCCGAGATGCGGGTGACGGTCGAGACCTCGCTGCTCTGGGGCGCGGTCGGGATCGGCCTGATCGCCCTCGTCCTGCTCGGCCTGTGGTGGACGTTCCGCCGGTACGGGCGGCGATGAGTGGCGTCGAGGCGTCGACGCTCCCAACGCGCCGGACGGGCTCCGAGCCGGTCATCCAGACACGGAGCCTGACCAAGCGTTACGGGTCGCTGACCGCGGTCGACAACCTGAACCTCGAGGTCTACCCGGGCGAGATCTTCGGCCTGCTCGGCCAGAACGGAGCGGGCAAGACGACGACGATCCTGATGCTGCTCGGACTGACCGAGCCGACCAGCGGCCAGGCACGGGTGGTGGGGCTCGATCCGGCACGCCAGCCGCGCCAGGTCAAGCGCCGGGTCGGCTACCTGCCCGACGCTGTGGGCTTCTACGGCGGGCTGACCGGGCGCCAGAATCTGCGCTACACCGCGCGGCTCAACGGGCTTCGCGGCGACGCCGCCGAAATGGCGATCGACGATGTCCTCAAGCAGGTCGGCCTCGACGATCGCGCCAACGACCCATTCGAGACCTACTCGAGGGGCATGCGCCAGCGTCTCGGCATCGCCGATGCTCTGGTCAAGTCGCCGGACGTGCTGATCCTCGACGAGCCGACCACCGCGATCGATCCCATCGGCGTGGTCGAGATCCTCGCGCTGCTCCGGACGCTCGTCGACGACCGAGGCCTGGCGATCCTTCTGTCGAGCCATCTGCTCAGCCAGGTCCAGTCGGTCTGCGACCGGATCGGGATCTTCGCCGCCGGCCGGCTGGTCGGGCAGGGCACCGTCGATGAGCTCGCCGCCACGTTCGGCGACGGGACCGCGACGATCGAGGCCGGCCTGGAGCTGACCGAGGAGACCGAGATGGCGAAGGCGACCAGTGTGCTGGGCGCCCTTGCCGGCGTGGAGTCGGTCATGTCGCCGACGGACGGGTATGGCCTCTGGCGACTCGTCGTCCGGCCGGCCGGCGCGGAGCGACGGGTCCGCCAGGAGGTGCTCGCGGCCGCCGTCGAGCATGGCCTCCACCTGACGACCCTGCGCCCGATCGTCCCATCGCTCGACGACATCTACCGCTCGGCCGTCCAGCGGAGGGTGGCATGAGCGCCCTGGTCGGACCCAAGACGCGGCGGACGATGAAGCCAAAGGTCAAGTCCGAGCCGCAGCCCGCTGCGCTGGGACTCGAGGCCGCCGGCCTCGCCGATGACCTGCCCCACGCCGGCTGGCGGGTCGTGGCCGCCAAGGAGTTCGGCGATCACCTGCTGAGCGTCCGGTTCATCGTCCTGCTGCTGGTCCTCGGCCTGGCCGCCGCGATCCCGCTCTACTTCGCGGCCGGCCAGATCCGCTCCGTCGCGCCCGACGCGAGCGGCGCAGCGGCGGTCTTCCTCGCGTTGTTCACGCTCGGCTCCCAGGACATCTCGATCCTCCGCGTCGATACCTTCGTCGGGATCGTCGCTCCGCTGCTCGGTCTCGCCTTCGCCTTCGATGCGGTCAACGGTGAGCGTGCCGAGGGCACCTTGCCGCGCCTGCTGGCCCAGCCGATCTATCGAGACGACGTGATCAACGGCAAGTTCGCTGCCGGGATGGCCGTCATCGGCCTGGTGCTCGTCTCCGTCATCGTGCTGATCGCCGGCTACGGGATGCTCCGCCTGGGGATCGTGCCCCACCCCCCGGAAGTGCTGCGGCTGTTCGCCTGGGTCGCTGTGACGTTCCTGTACGTCGCGGTATGGCTGGCGTTCGGCCTGCTCCTGTCCGTGCTTGTCCGTCGGGCGGCGACGGCGGCGTTGATCGGCTTCGGGGTCTGGTTGCTGGTGACGATCTTCGGACAGCTGATCACCACCCTGATCGGCGGGCTGCTGGCGCCCGCCGCGAACGCGAGCATCGACTCCGTGCTTGGGAGTTATCAGCTGCAGGAGCTCATCAGCCGGCTGTTGCCGAGCACGCTCTATGGCGAGATCTCGGTGGTCCTCCTGAACCCATCGGTCACCCAGATCAGCACTCCCGCGACGATCGGCCAGCTGCAGCAGGCCCAGCAGCAGATCCCGACCCTGCTGTCGCTCGACCAGAGTCTGCTGCTCGTCTGGCCGCAGGTTGTCGCCCTGGTGGCGCTGGCGGTGGTCTGCTTCGCCGGGGCCTATGTCGCGTTCATGCGCCAGGAGGTCCGCGCGTAGGGCGCGCCGGGTGCCCCGGCCGTTCCGCCCCGCCGGGCGCCCCAGCCGTTCCGGGCGCCGGCTGTTCCGATGCCCCGGCTGTTCCGGGCGCCGGTATGACTGCCATTCCTACAATGGGGGGATGGCGATCCACATCGCCAGTTGGCGACACCAATTCGTGCGCAGATCACACCACCCCGAGCGTGGCCGACCCATTTGACCAGGCCTTGAAGGCCACGAAGCCCCGCCTATAGGAATGGGGCTCATATCGAAGGCCGTACCGGGACGCGGAAGGCCTACCGGGGCGCGGATCAGTCGCGGCGTGCGGGCGCGGCCGACGTACCGGGCACGGCCGACGTACCGGGCACGGCCGGCGGATCGGTCGCGGCGTCCGGCAAGGCGTCCGCGCGTAGGGCCCGGGGCATCCATTCCCGACGAGATCAGCCGTCGCGGGCGACGACCCCGATGATCTCCTCGCCGTAGCGATCGAGCTTGGTCGGCCCGATGCCGGGCACCCGGCGAAGCTCGGCGATGGAACGCGGGCGGCGCTCCGCGATCGCCTCGATCGTGGCGTCGTGGAAGACGATGAACGGCGCGACCGAATCGGCACGGGCGCGGGCCGTGCGCCAGGCACGGAGCGCGTTCGACAGCGCCGAGCGATCGGACGGGTCCACCCGCACGGACGACGTGGCCTGGCCCGCCGGAGCCAACACGCGGACCCGCTTTGCCGGGGCGGGCACCAGCCCGTCGAGGAATCTCGAGCGGTTGCGCCGACCCCCGCGACCGCTCGTGCCCGTGCGTGAGGTCGCCCAGGACAGCCACAGGTGGCGGCGCGCCCGCGTGATCCCGACATAGAGCAGCCGCCGCTCCTCGGCCAGTTCGGCCGGCTCGCTGGCCTGACGGATCGGCAAGGTGCCTTCCTCGAGCGCCGGGAGGAAGACGGCGTCCCACTCCAGGCCCTTGGCCCGGTGGTACGTGAGCAGCTCCACGCCGGCCGCCGTGCCACCGGCCTCGACGGTGGTCCGTCGCTCGACTTCGGCGAGGAACGCCTGGACATCGGCCGCGGGCTCGGTCCGAACCAGGTCCTCCGCCAACTCGAGTAGCGTGACGACCGCGCCGTGGCGCTCGCGCGCCGCTTCACCGTCCGGGACGACCTCCCGCCTGACCCCGAGCTCGCGCTCGAAGGCGCCGGCTAGGCGGTCGACGAGCGGAGCGCCGCCCGCGTCCCGCCCCGCCAGTGCGCCCGCGATCCGGACCGCGCGACGAACCTCCGGCCGACCGAAGAACCGCTCCCCCCGGACGTGGAACGGGATCCCGGCCCGCCCGAGCGCCTCCTCGAACGCCGGCAGCTGGGCGTTCGTCCGGACGAGGACTGCCATCGAGCCGTGCGCGGTCCCGTCACGGGCGAGCGCCCGGACCAAGCCCACGATCCCGGCCAGTTCCGCCTCGTCGGTCGCGAACCCACCGACGACCGGCGCCGGCCCGGACGGCAGGCTTGCGACGAGGCGTTTGGGTGGCCGCGGCGGGACACCGGGCTCGCGTTCGTCGGCAGCGGATCGCCCGGCCGCCAGGACCCCGTTGGCGAGCGTCAGCACCTCCGGTGTGGAGCGGTAGTTCGTCTCGAGGCGGACCGTGCGGGCCGTGGGGTACCGCTCCCCGAACCGGACGAGGTAGTCGCTCGTGGCGCCCGTGAACGTGTAGATCGTCTGGTCCTCGTCGCCGACCACGGCCAGGTCCTCGCGCCCGCCGAGCCACGCGTCGAGGAGCGCCTGCTGGAGCGGGTTCGTGTCCTGGTACTCGTCCACGGAGAACCAGCGGTAGCGATCGCGGACCTCCGAGGCGACCGTCGGGTCGGCCTCGATGAGCCCGATCGTCAACTCGAGCATGTCCTCGAAGTCGATCCGGCCGGCGCGTCCCTTGGCGGTCTCGTAGCGACGATACAGGCCGGCCATGAGGTCCGGAGGGAGCGGCCCGTCGCGCCCGAGCCGGTCTGCCTCGGCCTCGTAGTCGGCGGGTCCGATCCGGCGGGCCTTGGCCCATTCGATCTCTCCCGCCAGGTCGCGAACGGCGAGGTAGCGATAGCCACCGGGCAGTCCAGCCGCCATCGGAGCCAGGATCGGCACCTTCGACTCCAGGATCCCGGGCGGGTCCGTGCCATGGACGCGCGGCCAGAAGTGTCGGAGCTGGCGGAGGGCCGCGGCATGGAAGGTCGAGGCCGCCACGTCGGTCTGGCCGAGGCTGCCGAGACGGGTACGCATCTCGGCGGCGGCCTTGTCGGTGAACGTCACGACGAGGACGTCGCGCGGGCGCACGACCCCCATCGCCAAGGCATAGGCGACCCGCCGCGTGATGACCCGCGTCTTGCCGGAACCTGCCCCGGCCAGGATGCACAACGGACCGGACGTGATCGTGACCGCGGCGCGCTGGGCCGGATCGAGGTCGAGCAGCAGGGATTCTGGATCGCGGACCGGCACCCGGCCATCGTAGCGGTCACCGCTGCATCGGCGATCAACGGCCATCGTCGGTCGAACGCGCCGACGTTTGGCGATGCACAAGGGTCTGGTCGAACGGTCGCCTGCGCCGTATGCTCGTGTCTCGCAGCGGCGGGCGGACGTCCCGCTGTCTGGGGCAGTGAGGGAGGATCGATGGATCAGAGCGGATCGACCGGCGACCCGGAGGCACCTGCGGGCGGCAGCTGGGCCACTCCGTCGCAACCCGTCCAGCCGGGCCCGGCTGGCTTCGTCTACGCCGACGTCCCGAACCGGGCGATCGCTTACATCATCGACGCGATCATCCTCGGCATCGTCAGCATCGTGGCGTTTGCGATCCTCGCCGGCGTCGGCCTCAATGTCCTCAGCGGCCTCGAGATCAACTACTTCGCCTCGCTTATCCTGGCCGTCGTCTCGCTGGCCATCAGTGGGGCATACTTTCTCTACACTTGGACGGCCATGCGCGGCACGGTCGGGATGAAGGTGCTGGGCATGCAGGTGGGCAACGCCGGCGACGGCAAGACGCTCACGATGGACCAGGCGGTCCGGCGCTGGATCGCGCTCGGCGCGCCCTTCGGCCTCGCACAGGCACTCAGCCCGCTCCCCGCGATCGGGAGCCTGCTCGGCCTCGCGGCGCTCGGCTGGTTCATCTATCTGCTGTGGACGACCTACAAGAGCCCCACGAAGCAGGGATTCCACGATGTGTTCGCGAACACCATGGTGGTCAAGGCCGCTCGATCCGCCGGCTGATCCAGGCCTGTACCGCGCGGACTCAGCGCGGCGGCCACGGCACGGCCGGCCAGGTCGGCGAGGGTCGAAGACGACCCGGCCGCCAAGGATGATCGGGCGGACTTCGGGTACGGGCCTGGGGTAAACGAGCAAGTCCACAGACGAGCGGATCCTCGCTTGGCTTACGGCTTGCTCGCGCCGAAGCTCGATTGCACAAGCGGGTGCTGAGCCGGACCACCGGGATCGCGACGCAGACATCAGAGGAGGGACAGACGACCGGGTCGAACGAAACGCCGATGACCCCACCTCCCCCGCCAACGACTCCGGCGAGCGCCCCCTGGACACCTCAGACGATGGTCCATCCGGGGTTTAACTGGGGGGATTTCTTCAGCTTCCGGTACATGATCACGCCGATCATCATCCGCGTGATCTATATCGTTGCGGTGGTCCTGATCACCCTCTCCGCGTTGCTGGCGCTGCTCCAGGGAGGCGCCGGCGGAATCTTGTCGGGCGTTCTGATCTTTCTCTTCGGTAACCTGTTCCTCCGCATCTATCTCGAGCTCGTGATGCTGTTCTTCGGTATGAACGACGCGCTCCGCTCGATCGAACGTCAGCGCCGCTAACGAGGATTCGTCGCGGCCTGGGCCGGCTTCCTCGGCCCGGGGTTTCGACCGCGGGCAAACAGCATTTGAGGACCTTGTGCGCGGTTCGGCGCCCATCACGTTCAAACCCGCCCCGTGAGCGGCTGGGGCCGCAGCGCTGTCGGGTGTCGCCGACATCGCCGCCGGCGATCTTCATACCTGCGCGCTCCTGATCGCCGGGACCGTCCAGTGCTTCGCTTCCAGTCTCCACGAGACTGGTACGGGGCAGATCCCGCCTCGCTGGGCATGATCCATCTTCGTCCCGAGCGTGGATGTGGCCCCTTGGCCCGCTCCAAAGGCTCGAGGTTCCCCGCTACCAGTCCATAGGCGCGGATTTGCAGACCTGCGTCGGCCGCAGCCATCGCCGACAACGTGTGTGGGCATCACATCTAGAACGGCGGCCAGGGAACGGCCGGCCAGTCCGGCGAGGGGAGGGGGAAGAGGCTCGTCGCGAGCAGGTGGTCCGTCCGGCGGATGGTCGCACGAACCTCCGTGCGCGACAACAGCGCTCGCAACGTCTCGCCCAGATCGGTATCAAGCGCGTCGCGGATCCGCCGGAGCCCGTCGAGTTCGTCCCCCCCGAGCGGCAGGCCCCGCCAGCCCCACAGGACGGTCCGCAGCTTCGGCACGGCCGAAAAGCAGACGCCGTGGTCCACACCGTGGATGTGCCGTCCGCCCTGTACCGGCAGGATGTGGCCGCCCTTGCGGTCTGTGTTGTTCATGACTGCATCCAGGACTGCCATCCGGCGCAGGCGCGGATCGTCCTCCACCACGAGGCCCACGACATCGACCTCAGGATCGACCTCGATGAACGCCTGGACCATGCCCTCACCGAACGGACCATCGCGGAGGATGGTCGGCGGCACGATGCCCCAGCCGCTCGCTTCGGATACGTGCCACGCCGCCACTTCGCGGCGAGCGAGCGTCCGGTCCGGGAAGTCGCCGAGCGGGCGTTCGCCGAGCGTCGGCTTGTAGATCGCGTCCAGCACGACGGCCGGTCCCGGACCGGGGCATGGTTTGGTGACCGTCACGAGCATCGCATTGTTGGACGAGCTGACGATGCGTCCGACGATCTTGATATCGCCGTCCCGCAGGGTCTCCAGGGTCGTCTCGCGTTGCAGCACGGAACGAGGCCGCTAGTTGACGTAGTGGCCGTTACGACGCGGGCAGATGTGGCCCTGTGGATCCAGTGGCGCGCCACACAGCGGACAAGGCGGCCGGCCCGCGGCGACGATGCGCGCGGCTCGTGCCACGAACGACCGAGCGGCGCTCGCGGTCATCCGAACCCGCAGGAGGTCCGGGCCGTCCTCGTCCTCGTCGTCGTCCTCGTCCGCATGCATCTCCGCGCCATCCTCGGACTGTGCCCGCGCCTCCACGAGGACCCGCTCCGCGTCGCCGTCCCAGCCGAGTGTCAGCGATCCAGCCCGGAAGGCTTCGTTGATCGGCTCGTCGAGCGGGCCGGTGTCGTCAGTACCGGTCGTCGCAGTACCGGTCGTCGCAGTACCGGTCGTCGCAGCTCCGGCGGTCTCGCTTGCTGCGACCCCCTGGACGCCGCGTCGCTCGAGTTCGGCGAGCAAGTCGCCGAGGCCATAGACCAGGACCGCGACCTGGGCCTTCTCGAGGATGATGCTGACGACGCGCGCGCCGTCGCGTGCCTGCAGGAAGAACGTTCGGTCACCGGG
>JBCLDE010000030.1:0-23713 GCA_038915165.1 Candidatus Limnocylindrales bacterium | reverse complement strand
ACCTTCCTGCGGCACATCCGGGTGGCGTCCATCGACGAGCTGAAGGTCCGCATCTTGCAGGGCGTCGACGAGTTCAACGAAGCGCCCGTCGTGTTCCGCTGGAACAAGTTCGACCTCGGACTGGTCTGATGTGTACGTCTTGGTCCGGAACGAAGTACTAGCAGAGGACCGGTCGAGTCCGGCCTTGGACAGGAGTCGGCCTTGGACAGGCCGGCCGGGTACGGTCCAGGCTGCGGCGTGGCACCATGGCAGCCGTGACCGTCACCGAGACCGACGCCTTGGCACGCCTGCCTGGTGGTCCGGTCCCGTACACGCTCCGGAGATCGCCGCGGTCGCGCGGTCTGCGAGTCGTGATCCATCCCGACCGAGGTGTCGTCGTGACCGTGCCGACACCCGGGCGGCGCGGCTGGACGGACCCGGAGCGCCTTGTCCACACGTTCCTCGTGGAGCGCGAGCCTTGGCTCCGTCGACACCTGGAGCGGCTGGCCCGGGAGCAGGCCGGATTGGCTGCCTGGGGAGGTCTCCGGGATGGTGCCTCGATCCGTTTCCGCGGAGCCCTTCATCGCCTTCGGATCGAACCGGCACGGCCGGGCATCCGTCGCTCCAGTGTGGAACGGGTCGGCGGCGAGGAGGCCGATGAGATCGTGGTCCGACTGGCACCCACGGACCGGCGCTCCACCGGCGCGGTCCTCGAGGCCTGGCTGAAGCCACTAGCCCGCGCGGCCATCGAGCGCGACATCGCACGGCACGCCAGCGCCCTGGGCGTGAGTCCCAGCGCCATCACCGTGCGCGACCAACGGACGCGCTGGGGCAGTGCGTCGCGCGAAGGTCGGCTGGCCTTCTCGTGGCGTCTCATCCTCGCCCCGCCCGAGGCCCTCGAGACGGTGGTCATCCACGAGCTGGCGCACCTCAGGTTGTTCGGGCACGGGCCGCGATTCTGGGAGATCGTCGCGTCCCGGCGGTCGGACCACCGGACCTGGCGCCACTGGCTGCGCGACCACTCCACGGAGCTCCACGGCGCCCTCGATGAGGGGCCCCCGCCGGCGCGGCGACCGGCGCAGCGTCTCGGGCGCGAGACCGACGCGACGACCACGCCGCGAGCCGGAGACGAGAGGTCGCCGTCCCCTGACCGCAGTGGTCTACACCGAGCCTGCGCGCGTGCTGGCCCCCGGCGTGGGCAGGGCGTCGTGGTCGAGGAGTCGCCGGGCGAACAGTGCCGTCGACAGGCGCAGGACGACCTCGCCGGCCAGCGGCCGACCGATGAGCTCCTCGACGCGCGCGAGGCGGTAGCTCACGGTCCGTAGGCCAACGCCGAGGATGCGGGCGGCCGTCCGAAGGTTCTGGCGAGCGACGAGGTACGCGGCGACCGTTCGGAGGAGCTCCTCGCCGTTGCGCGGCGCATTGAGGATCGGGCCAAGCTCGCGTTCGACCGCGGCACGAAGGACACGCTCGTCGGTCAGGAGCGCGCGCTCGAGCAGCAGGTCGTCGGCCAGATGCGTCCCATCGAGCCCGAGACGTTCGGCGACGAGGAGCGCATCGAACGCCGCGCCGAACGCACCGGCGACTGCCGCCAGGCTCGTGGCCAGCGGCGCCTCGACTGCGAGCCAGCCGTGGGGCTCGATGAGTTCGTCGAGGACGACGTTGAGCGCGGCGACCCCGGGCCAGTCCGCCCGCGCGAGCAGGACGAGCCGACCCCGCTTGGTGGCAACGATCGGCAGGCTCGACCGCGTGTCGCCGTCGGGCCGACGCGGACGGTCCAGGGCGAGTGCCACCCGCAGGATCAACGGGCCCTCGTCATCCATCTCGCGGCCGACCCCAGCGACCAGGACCCGATACGAGTCGCTCGATGCGAGCCCGAAGTGCGCGGCCCGTCCGGTGATCCGGGCGACGGCGGCCGGGTCGCCGGGCTGCAGTTCGAGAAGCTCGTCGAGGAACGCCCGGCGTGCGGCACCGGTTCGGGCAGCGATCTCCCGCTCGGCGTCACCGTATCCCTCGCCAAGGGCGGCCGCGGCCGCGTCGCCGGCCTTCAGGAGAGCCGTCCCCAGCGCGGCGACGGCAGCCCGGCTCCCCGTGGATCGGCCGGTGGCCGCCGCCCAGAGGACCCATCCCGACGTGAGGTACCGATCGAGCAGCCGATGCAACGACTCGCCCTCGCGAGCTGCTCGCGAGCCTGCCATCTGCAGGCGCGACAGCTCGGCTTCGCCGAGCTCCTCGGCACGAAGCAGGGCAGTGATCGTCGACTCCACGGCCGCACGCGTGGAGTCAGTGAGCGCCGCGAGATCGTCGTCAGGGCGGGCCACGTCCCGGACGATCTCGGCGACGATGGGGTCGAGCTCTGGCCGGAGGGCTTCGAGCAGATCCGCGTAGGGCGGCGGCGAGCCATGCGATTGCGTCATCCACGCAGGATACGACGGCACGCCTTGCTGTATCGTGGCCTTGTTTGCTGGTAGCGGGAAGAACGACACTACTCGGTGCGAGGCCAGCCACCTGGTGGACGACCTCGCATCCCAGGGCCTCGTCGAGCGCCGAACGTGATCGACGGGCCTCCAGTCATCCCCACACGGCGGCCGGCCTTCCCTCTGGCCGCCGTCCTCATGCTCGAAGGACTACCAAACGTTGGACAACACCATCCTCCTCGGCGCCGGCTTCACCGTGTTCGTCGTCGTCGCGCTCGCCCTTGACCTCGGGGTCTTCCATCGCAAAGCCCATGTCGTCGGCGCCCGTGAGGCCCTTGCGTGGACCAGCGTCTGGGTCACGCTGGCCGTCCTGTTCGGGATCGCGGTCGGGGTGGCGCGCGGCGGCGAGACCGCGATCCAGTACTTCACCGGCTACGTGATCGAGTACTCGCTCAGCGTCGACAACGTGTTCGTCTTCAGCCTCATCTTCGCCGCCTTTGCCGTCCCGCGCCACCTCCAGCATCGGGTGCTCTTCTGGGGGATCGTCGGCGCGCTCGTCATGCGCCTGATCATGATCGTTGCCGGGGCCTCGCTGATCGCGCAGTACCACTGGGTGCTCTACGTGTTCGGAGCGTTCCTCGTCTTCACCGGCATCCGGATGCTGATCGCCCGCGGTGAGGTCGAAGCGCATCCCGAGAACAACGTGCTCGTCCGGTTCGCGCGACGTCACGTTCGCGTCACCGACGACTTCCACGGCCAATCGTTCTTCGTTCGGACGGCCGCCGGCATCGCCGCGACACCGCTGTTCCTGGCGCTCCTCGTCGTCGAGTTCAGCGACCTCGTCTTCGCGATCGACTCGATCCCCGCCATCTTCGCCGTGACGACCGACCCGTTCGTGGTCTTCACCAGCAACGCGTTCGCGATCCTCGGCCTCCGGTCGCTCTACTTCCTGCTCGCAGAGGCGGCTGCGCGCTTCCGGTACCTCAAGGTCGGGCTGGCGCTCATCCTCGTGTTCGTCGGCGCGAAGCTCCTCGCTGCCGACATCCTGAAGATCCCGTCGCTCGTGTCGCTCGCGATCGTCGTCTCGATCCTCGTGGTTGCCATCGGGATATCGCTCCTCCGCCCGGCGCCGCACGTGGCCGATCGGGTCTGACCGCTAGGAGGCTGTGTCAGTAATGCTTTTCTGCGGACGTGATCCCTATTCTTTGGCCATTGCGAGCCCGAAGTGGGGCTCTGCATCCGGGATAGGTGGCGATCTTGACCCCAAGTGTGGGGCCATTTCCAGATTCCGGGTTACTGACACAGGCTCCTAGGTGCGGGCGGCCAGCTCCATCGCGACGTCGACGATCATGTCCTCCTGGCCGCCGACGACCCGCCGCCGCCCGAGCTCGAGGAGGATCTCCCGAGTGTCGACACCGAACCGCTCGGCCGCTCGCTCGGCGTGCAGCAGGAACGAGCTGTAGACCCCCGCGTAGCCGAGGGTCAGGGCGGACCTGTCGATGATCTGCTCGCGCTGCATGATCGGCCGAACGACATCTTCCGCGACGTCCATGATGGCCAGCAGGTCGACGCCGGTCCGGTAGCCGATCCGCTCCGAGACGGCGATGAGGATCTCCGTCGGGCAATTCCCGGCGCCAGCACCCAGGCCGCGCGAGCATCCGTCGACCTGGTCGACGCCTTCCTCGATGGCGCCGAGCGAGTTGGCGACCGACAGGCTCAGGTTGTTGTGAGCGTGGATGCCGACCTGGGTGGTTGGCTGGAGAGCGTCCTTGAGCGCCCGGACCCGGAGGCGGGCGTCGTCGACCGTCATCGCGCCGGCCGAATCGACGACGTACACGCAGTCCGCGCCGTAGGACTCCATGAGGCGCGCCTGGGCGGCGAGATCTGCCGGGGACGTCATGTGGGCCATCATCAGGAAGCCAACCGCCTCCATTCCAAGCTTCTTGGCCATCGCGATGTGCTGCGCGCTGATGTCGGCTTCTGTGCAGTGCGTGGCGATCCGGGCGACCGACACGCCGAGCTCGTGGACGACCCGCAGATCGTCCGCCACCCCGATGCCGGGCAGGAGGAGGGCCGCCAACTTCGCATTCGAGACGGCCTCGGCCGCGGCCTGCACGAGCGACCGCTCGTCGTGGGCCGAGAAGCCGTACTGGAACGAGCTGCCGCCGAGGCCATCGCCATGACTGACCTCGATGACCGGGACCCCCGCCCGATCGAGCGCCCCTGCGATCGCGGCGACCTGGGCCGGGGTGTACTGGTGGGCGAGGGCATGGCTGCCGTCTCGCAGCGTCGAGTCGGTCAGCCGGAAGGACAGCCCCTGGTCGATCATGCCGTCACCCCGGCGACCAACCGCTCCGCGGCGATGGTTTCGCCGACCCGGACCGCGGCTGCGGTCATGATGTCCAGGTTGCCGGCATATGGCGGTAGGTAGTCGCCGTTGCCAGTGACCTCGAGCAGGATCATCACCCGACCGGCGACGGTGCCGCCGGGTGTTGCAAACGGCCCGTCGTCGAAGGCGACACCCTTGACCCGGTAGCCGGGAACGTAAACCCGGACCTCCTCGGCCATCCGCTCGATCGAGGCCTCGATCGCCGCCTGGTCGGCGTCGGCGGGCAAGCCGCAGTAGACCGTGTTCCGCATGAGGATGGGCGGGTCGGCCGGGTTGAGGATGATGATCGCCTTGCCAACGCGGGCGCCGCCGATCGTCTCCAGGCCGTGGGCCGTCTCGCGCGTGAACTCGTCGATGTTCGCCCGGGTCCCGGGGCCGGCGGATCGGGAGGCGACCGTCGAGACGATCTCCGCGTAGGCCACCGGGACGACCCGCCGGACCGCCGCCACCATCGGGATCGTCGCCTGGCCACCGCACGTTATGAGGTTGACGTTGGTCGCCCCGAGATGGGTACCGAGGTTGACCGGTGGGACGACGCCCGGCCCGACTGCCGCCGGCGTCAGGTCGATGGCCACGATCCCGGCTGCCTCGTAACGCGGGGCATTCGCCGCGTGGATCCGGGCGCTGGTCGCCTCATAGACGAGGCGGATGCCGAGGCGGTCCGCGTTCGCCAGGAGCCAGTCGACGCCCTCGTGCGAGGTGGGAACGCCCCAGCCTCGCGCCTTCGCCAGTCCGTCCGAGTCGGGATCGATCCCGACCACGGCGGCGGGTTCGAGTACAGTCGAGCGGAGGAGTTTGCGGACGAGATCGGTCCCGATGTTACCGGACCCGACGATGGCGACCGGAACACGGGCGGGCGGCACCATCAGGCGCCACGGACGAAGCGGACGCCGACGGATCCGAGCCCCTCGAAGATCGCCGTGTATGACTCGCCGGCCGCCACCGGGAAGGAGGCGTGCAGCGCTCCGGGCATGATCAGGTGGCCCGCCTCCATCGTCGTACCGTACTCGGCCAGTTTGTTGGCAGCCCAGGCGACGGCCGCGGCCGGGTTGCCGAGCGCTGCCGCCCCGATACCGGTCGAGACGGTCTCGCCATCCCGCTCGAGCCGGACACGGACCGCCTCCAGATCAAGTCCGTCCAGCCGGACCATCGCGCCGGTCACGACCCGGGCCGAGCTGGCAACATCGGCCACGGTGTCGGCGAGCGTCAGCTTCCAGTTCTCGATCCGCGAATCGATGACCTCAAGTGCCGGGGCGACACCCTCGGTCGCCCGCAGGACATCATCGATGGTGATGCCCGGGCCACGCAGCGGGGTTCGCAGGATGAACGCGATCTCCGCCTCGATCCGCGGGGCGATCAGGTCGGCGAACCGGATCTCGCCACCGTCGGCCACAACGAAGCCCGACAGAATCGGCCCGTAATCAGGCTGATCGACACCGAGTTGGCGCTGCATCGCCTCCGACGTCAGACCGACCTTCCAGCCGATGATCCGCTGCCCGCCGGCGAGATGGCGCCGGACGACTTCCTGCTGGACGCGATACGCCTCGGCCGCCCCGATCCAGTCGCGTCCCGCGCTGATCGGCGGGATCGGGCGCCGCTCCGCCTCGGCCTCGAACAGGCGACGGCCGAGATCGGCCAGCTCGTGATCGTGATCCGAGCCGGTCATCGGCCGACGACATGTGGGCGGTGGGGTCCGAGATATGGAAAGCCGTCTCGCATGATGGGATTGTGTCGGTCCGGTCGGGGTAATGTCAACCAGCCGGCGTGGGCGATCGTCGTCCCGACGGGCGTCAGGTGCGGCGCGGCTCCGGAGCAGGTCCCAGGAGGTCGGGCGGGCAACCGAGGACCGCCGACATCCGGTGGGCGACGGCGACGACCTCCCTGGCGTGACCCGCGATCGTCTCGGGTCGCAGCCGGGACGACGGGCCGGCGATGCTGATGGCGGCGACGACATGAGCCGTGTGATCCCGGATCGGCGCCCCGATGCAGACGAGGCCCTCCTCGATCTCCTCGTGGTCGACCGCGTAACCACGCTCGCGAACCCCGGCCAGCTCGACCTGGAGGGCGTCGATGTCGGTGATCGTCCGTGGTGTGAAGGCCGACAGCCCCCGCCGGGCAACCAGGTTCTGGAGGACCTCTGGCGGGAGGAAGGCGATCTGGGCCTTGCCGACACCCGTGCAGTGAACAGGATTGCGTTTGCCGACCTGCGACGGCATCCGCAGCGAATGACTGCTCTCGACCTTGTCGACGTACAGCACCTGGCCGTCATTGAGCACCGCCAGGTGACTCGTCTCGCCGGTGGCGTCGGTGAGCTGCTGGAGGAAGGGCTTGACGCGATCCACCCAGTCGACCTGCGTCGCCGCCATCGAGCCGAGCTCCCAGAGCTTCAGACCCAGACGGTACCGCCGTGTCACCGGGTCCTGGGCGACGATCCCCCGACGCCGGAGCGAGGCGAGGAGACGATGGGCAGTCGCCTTCTTCAGGCCCAGGGCACGGCTGATGTCGCTGACCCCGAGTTCCGGTCCGATTCGGGGAAAGGTCTCGAGGATGTCGACGACCCGGTCGACCACCTGGGCGCCCGGCAGGGCGCGATCGTCACCCTCGCCGACCGCGATATCGGTGGCATCATCGCGTTCTCTCAAAGCAGCCATGGCCGTCGCCGCTTTCATTGCGTCCCCGTCAACGTTTGCGCGATCCTAGCACCGTGATGGGGCTCTCGGAGACAGATGGTTGGCGGGTTGACACCGCCTCCATTCCGTCCATACACTGCGGCAGGATGATGGACCGTCGTTCCACAGTATGGAGCACTTGAGCCGTGTTGTCGCCGCTCTGTCCGTCGTCTGCAGCCGATCTGCCCCACCTCCACCACCCCGGCGAGCCGGCGCGCTCCCGTTGAGCACGATCTGGGTCGACCTGATGGGGGCGCAGGTCCGCTTTCTCGGCGGCAAGTATCGCACCCGGGTCATCGAGGCCGGCGACGGGCCGCCGCTCCTGTTGATCCACGGGGTCGGCGGTCATGCCGAGGCCTACTCGCGAAACATCGTCCGGCTCGGAGCATCGGCCCGGGCGATGGCGATCGATCTGCTGTGGCACGGCTTTTCGTCGAAGCCGCCGTACGTCGACGGTGAGGACATCCCGGCCTATGCCGCCCAGATCCTCGATCTGCTCGACGCCGAGGGGATCGATCGGGTCGACCTGGAGGGCGAGTCGCTCGGCGGCTGGGTCGGCATGTTCCTGGCCCTCAACCATCCGGATCGGCTCAACCGTCTGATCCTCAACACGACCGCGGGCATCCGCTGGCGACCGGGCGTCATCCCGGAGCGGACGAAGGAGGGTCGCGAGGCCCTCGCGACCCGGTCGATGGCCGCCATCAACGCGCCCACTCGGGAGACCATCAGAAAGCGCCTCGAGTGGCTGATGGCGACGCCGGACCGAGTCACGGACGAGCTTGTCGAGGCTCGCTTCGCGCTCTACTCGAACCCGGAGACTCAAGCCTCTCTGCGCTCAGTCTTCCAGAACGCGTTCGGCGAGGGGACCGCGCCGCGCCGGACGATCCCCGAGGATGACCTGGCACGGATCTCCGTCCCGACCCTCGTCCTCTGGAGCGAACACAACCCGGGCAGTGGGCCGGATGTCGGTCGGATGATCGCCGAACGGATCCCGGGCGCCCAGTTCGTATCGATGGCGGATGCCGCCCATTGGCCGCAATGGGAGCATCCGGAAGTTCACGACAGCCTCGTCAGCGCGTTCCTCGCGGGCGAGTCGGTCGGCAAGCCGTAACCTGAAAGGACCGACGCATGCAGATACGTGCGCTCTCGTACGTCGGCATCGAGGCGACCGACCTCGATGCCTGGGCGGCCTTCTCGACCGATCTCCTCGGCATGCCGGTCGTCCGCCCCGAGGGCACGACGGATCGTCTGCTGCTGCGGATGGACGAGCGGACGTATCGATTCGACGTCCGCGCCGGCCCGGCAGACCGCCTCCTCTGGCTCGGCTGGGAGGTCTCGACCCGGGCCGATCTGGAGAGTGCCGAGCGGGAGCTCACCGCAGCCGGCATTGCCGTCACAGCCGGGACGGCGGCCGAGGCAAAGGACCGCGGGGTCCTCGCCTTCGTTGCCTTCGAAGATCCGGCTGGCAACCGCAGCGAGATCTTCTACGGTCAGGAGGCGGACTTCCGTCCGCTGACCCTGACCCGGCCGATGGCCGGCTACCTGACAGGCGAGCTCGGCATGGGTCACGCTGTCATCGGCGTCAAGGATTTTCAGGCCAACCTGGACTTCTACGTCAATGTCCTGGGCTTCCGGGTCAGCGACACGTTCAAGGACTTCATGGCGTTCCTGCACTGCAACCCGCGCCACCACTCGTTGGCTCTCGTCGGAACCGACACGCCGGGACTCCGCCACATCATGCTGGAGACGCAGACGATCGACGACGTCGGTCTCGCGATCGACATTGCCGCTCGCCGTGGCGAACTGACCAGGGGGCTCGGTCGGCACACGAACGACAAGGCGGTGTCGTTCTACGTTGAGACGCCGTCCGGCTGGGAGATCGAGTACGGCTGGAGCGGTCTCCAGGTGGACGACGAGGTCTGGATCGTCCGCCAGCTTGCCGGGCCGACGAGCCTCTGGGGTCATGCGCCGATCGACGATCACAAGCGTCCCCCGGGCAGGGGCTGACCCGACGCGATGGCATCCACCGCGCTGCCGGAGCTGTCAGTGGACGCACGCGCGGCGATCGAGCGCGCCCGGGACCGGCTCGATGACGAGCGGATCGCGGACCTCGTGATGGGCATGACTGCGATCCCGAGCCCGACCGGCGAGGAGCGTGCCCTGGCTGACTACGTGGCGGCGCATTTCGCCGCGGCGGGCGTCGAGTCGGAGGTACAGGCGATCGACGACCGGCAGGCGAACGTGATCGGACGCATCCGCGGGACGGGCGAGGGCCCATCGCTCATGCTCTACGCCCCGCTGGATACCGCGTTCTCCGGCCGGACTGTCGAGGATCGGCCGTGGCTGGGCGATGACGTACGCGACGATTTCTCGATCTCACCGCGACGGGACGGCAACCGGGTCGTCGGCATGGGAGCGGAGAACCCGAAGGGCTACGCGGCCGCCGCAGTCACCGCCCTCGAGGCGGTCGCGGCCGCCGGCCTCGACGTCCGCGGCGAGGCGATCGTCGCCCTGGCGTCCGGCAGCATGCCCGTCGATCGCCGACCGGGATTCGAGCGCCATCCGCTCGGACATGGATCAGGGATCACGCATCTCCTCGAGTCCGGCACGAGGCCGGACTTTGCGATCGTCCTGAAACCGGGCTACAGCGTCGTGCATGAAGAGGTCGGACTGGCCTGGTTCAGGCTCATCGTTCACGGGACGGTCAACTACACCGGCATCCGGCACAAAGGCCCGTACGCCAACCCGATCCTTGCCGCGGCCCGGCTCGTGACCGCCCTCGAGGCCTGGTTCCCGGAATACACCGCTGCCAACACCGCCGGGCTCGTCGCGCCGCAGGGGTCGATCAACGCGATCCGGGCCGGATCGGGGGATCGTGCTGCCTTCATCCCCGCGACCTGTGAGATCGACCTCGATCTTCGTGTCGCGCCGGCGTCATCCCCGGCCGACGTCCGCCGCCAGCTCGAGGCCGCCCTCGACGCGATCCGGGCCGACGATCCGGACCTCAACGTCGAGCTCCTGCCGACGGCTGCGATTCCCGGGACCGCGACCGATCCGGACAACTGGGTCGTCCGGTCGTTGGTCCGGGCCTGGGAGGAGCGCGAGGGCCGCACCCACGAGCCGGTCGGTCGGGGGAGCGGCGCCACCGACGGCGCGATCATCCGAAGTCACGGCATTCCCACCGCCCGGATCGGGCTGCCCCCGTCGCCGTCCCCGATGCCGAACCCGTATCCGGGGTTTTCGATGGGCGTGGTCGACATCGGCAGCATCCATCGGCTCACCGAGGTCCTGATCCAGGCCATCGTCGACACTGTTTCGCGGACGCGCGACGACGTCGGCCTGGCCACACCCCGACAAGGAGCATGAGGACGATGGTCGAGACGAAATCCGCCCCACCCGCCCCGACCGCCCCGACCGCCGAGACCGGCGTCCGCTCGCTCGGCCGTCGGGACTGGGCGACCTGGCCGAAGTACGAGGCGGCGGTCCTCGGCTTCCGCGACTACTGGTATCCGGTGACGTGGAGCCGGAAGGTGACCACACGACCGCTGGCGGTGACCCTGCTGGGCGAGAAGCTCATGCTCATCCGCGAGGCGGGCGTCGTCCGGGCCCTCCACGATCGCTGCCCCCACCGCGGGGTCCCCCTGTCGCACCAGATGAGCGGCCAGGAGTTCCCCGGCACGTGGACCTGCTGCTACCACGGCTGGACGTTCGATCTCGCGACCGGCACCCTCGTCGCCGCCATCACCGACGGGCCCGACTCGCCGATCTGCGGCAAGGTCGCCGTCCGGACCTACCCGGTCGAGGAGCGCCTCGGGCTGGTCTGGGTGTGGATGGGACGCGGCGCCCCCGAGCCGCTGGCCGCCGATGTGCCCGAAGAGATCCTCGATCCGAAGGCCGTCGTTCTGGGTCGGATCACCCATCGACCCGGCAACTGGCGCTTCGGGGCCGAGAACGGCTTCGACGACGGGCACGCCAAGTACCTCCACCGGAACGCCCTCTGGACGAAGCGGGTGAAGATGCCGGTCTGGAGCAAGATGCGGGTGGTCCGCGACGGGCCGTGGATCACCCGGATGAAGGACGCGATGTACTACGAGGCGGAGTTCCCCGGTCTCGGGTCGTGGCCGCGGAAGAAGTGGTACCGGAACCGGCAGGGCAACAAGGCGAAGGTCTCGCTCCGGCTGCCGGGCACGCTCCGGGTCGGCTACGAGACGTGGACCCACTTCGAATGGTGGGTCCCGATCGGTCCCGATGAGCACATCTACGTCCAGCTGGCGACCATGAATCGGGGCCGGCTCGAGAACCTCCGCTTCCGCCTCTATTACTGGGGGTGGGTGCGCTGGGCCTTCCACGGGATGTTCAATGACGAAGACCGCCTCATGGTCGACGTCATGGATGCCCCGCCGGAGCGGCTCTACCGGCCCGACGTCTCGATCACCGAGTGGCGGAAGCTGGTCGATGAGACGGCCCGCGGCGAGCCGGTCAGCGAGCAGTATCGACCGACGATCGCCGGCCTGCGCGAGTACCAGTTCGAGATCTCCGGACCGGCCAGCGCGGACAGCGTCGGCCCGGAATCCAACCCCGCCAGGCCGCCGCCGACATGATCAGGCCGGCCAGGCCGCCGTCGTCCGACGCGACCGATCCGACCGATCCATCCGGCCCGATCGGTGAGCCGATCGCGCCGCATCACCATCACGAGCCGCTGGCGGAGCGATCGGACCATCCGATCGCGATCGCGGTCGACCATGTGACGAAGCGGTTCGAGACCGGCGGCGGCCGCGGGACGGTCGCCCTCGACGACGTGACCTTCGGCATCCGGGTGGGCGAGTTCGTCTCGCTCATCGGACCGTCGGGCTGCGGCAAGTCGACCCTCCTGCGGCTCGTATCGGGGCTCGTGACGCCCACGGCGGGGACGATCCGGGTGAATGGCCTGGGGCCACTCGAGGCGCGTCGCAAGCGCCAGTTCGGCATCGTCTTCCAGTCGCCGGTTCTGTTCGACTGGCGGACCGTCGACGCCAACGTCGGCTTGCCGCTCCAGGTCTTCCGCAGACCCAAGGCCGAGATCGCGCGACGGGTCCGGGAGCTCACGGAGATGGTCGGCCTGGCCGACTTCCGGAGCCATTACCCCTGGCAGCTGTCCGGCGGGATGCAGCAGCGGGTGTCGATCGCCCGGGCGCTCACCTTCGCGCCGCCCTTCCTGTTGATGGACGAACCGTTCGGGGCGCTCGACATGATCACCCGCGACCGGATGGGCAACGAGCTCCTCCAGATCTGGGCGAGGACGCCGGGGACGACGGTGATGTTCATCACCCACTCGATCCCGGAGGCGATCCTGCTGTCCGATCGGGTCGTCGTCATGAGCGCCCACCCGGGTCGGATCGTCACGACCGTCGACATCGAGCTGCCGCGGCCCCGGACGGAAGCGGTCCGAGAGTCGGCGGCCTTCTACCGCTACGAGAACGAGCTGCGGCGGATGCTTCACGAGGCTGAGGGGGCGCACGGATGACCGCGCCCGACCGCCCGGTCGCTCGGCCTCGTCTCCACCGTCACGCGGCGGGCGGGCTGGCATGGAGCCTGGGAATCCTGGCCGTCCTGATTGCCACCTGGTACATCGCCGCCGGGCTGGTTCGCCTGGCCGGTGACACGAGCGCAGCCGCCAAGCTGCCGTTTCCGCACGACGTGGTCGTCAAGATGATCGACACGGCACCGACCCTGCTCGACGCTGCCTGGTCCACCGGCTCGCGAGCGGTCGTCGGCTTCTTCATCGGCCTCGCGGTGGGGACCACGTTCGGGGTCGTGATGATCCAGAGCCGCTGGATCGAGTACGGCCTCGTCCCATACATCCTGGCGAGCCAGATGATCCCGCTCATCGCTCTCGTCCCGATCCTTCGGGCGATCCTCAAGGATTCGGATCTCGTTCGACTCTACGTGACCGCCTACGTCACGTTCTTCATCGTAAGCATCGCGGTTCTGCGCGGCCTGAAGAACGCCTCTCCGACCGCCCTGGAGCTGATGGGCTCGCTCAACGCCTCGCGCTGGACGACCCTTCGTTACCTGCAGTTTCCGGCCGCCCTGCCATACATCTTCAGCGGACTCCGGGTTGCCGCCCCGCTCAGCCTGATCGGCGCGATCCTGGTCGACTTCCTCGGCGCCCGGAACGGCCTCGGCTATCTGCTGGTGGCGTCCCTGTCGATCGGCTCGTCGCAGTCGACGCTGCTGTGGGCGACGCTCGTCGTCTCGCTCTTCCTTGGCCTCCTGTTCACCCGGGCCGTCGTGCTCGTCGAGCGCAGGATGAGCTTCTGGCAGCCGGCGTTTCGGGACCCGTTGCGATGATCGCCGGCGACCGTCGCGCGTCCGGTGGTGGGCCGGGTCGGTGGCTGCACGGCCTCGCCGGACCGGCGCTCGTCGCCCCGACCGTCCTGCTGGTCGTGGGTCTCACGCTCTGGCAGACCGGAGTCTTCCACGCGATCTTCGGCCTGAAGACGTTCACGGTGCCGTACCCGTCGGCCATCGTCGAGGGCTGGGCCGCCAACAGTGGCCTGATCCTGGACGCCATCGCCGTGACGCTGCCCGCGGCGGTCATCGGGTACGCCGTCGGCATGAGCCTGGGCCTGACGATCGCCAGCCTGCTCGTTCTCTACGCGCCGACGCTCATCGATCGGCTCATGCCGTTCCTGTCCGCCACCAACTCGCTGCCGATCGTGGCCCTCGCTCCCCTGGTCGCCCTGTTCACCGGGCCGGGTGCGCTCCTGAAGGTGATCGTGGTGGCGATCATGACGACCCCGATCATGGTCGTCTACGCGGTTCGGGGCCTGCGCGAGGTCGATCCCACGGCGGTTGAGCTGATGGCCTCGCTCGAGGCGACACCGGGCCAGGTCTACCGGATGGTCCGAATTCGGACCGCCCTGCCGTTCATCTTCACCGCCCTCAAGAGCTCGATCGTGCTGGCCATGATCGGGGCGATCGTCGCCGAGGCCGTCCGCGGCTTCGAAGGGCTCGGGTTCGTCATCGTCCAGTCGGTGGGCTCGTTCAAGGCCGCGCGGGCGTGGTTGGCGCTGATCTCGATCGCCGTGATCGGGATCAGCTGGTACCTGGTCATGGAGGCCCTGGAGCGTGTTATCGTCCCATGGGAGACCGCCCGGCGACGACGCGAATAGTGCACCGGCACCGGCCGTTCGGCCGGATCGCCAACCTGGAATGGATCAGAGGAGGATTTGAGCGATGAAGCTGAGACGGGTCCTAGCCATGGCTGGTGTTCTTGCCGTGCTGACGGCAGCCTGCGGCGGAGGGGCATCACCCTCCCCAAGCGCATCCCAGGCGGCGACCGCCGCACCGACGGCGGAGAAATGCACGAATCAGAAGGTCAGTTTCGGGCTGTCATTCATTCCCAACGTCCAGCACGCCGGTTTCCTCGTCGCGGCCGCGCGCGGCTACTACAAGGATGAGGGCCTCGACGTCGAGATCAAACCCGGCTCGCCGGTCGTCGACACGACCCAGGATGTCGCCGACGGAACCGTCAATCTCGCCCAGGTCGACTACGTCGACATCGCCGAGGCTCGCGCCGCCGGGGTTCCGATCAAGGCCGTGGCCCAGACGTACAAGCTGCCGTTCTTCTTCTGGTACGCGAACAAGTCGGGCGGCATCGCCACAGTCGAGGACTGGAAGGGCAAGAGCCTCGGCGCCATCGCGCCCGGCGAATACCCGGAGCGCGACGCGATGATGCTCGCGGCGGGCCTCGATCCGAAGGCCGACATCACCGTCGTCCAGCAGGACTTCGGGACGGACGACTTCATCGCCGGCAAGATGGACATCGGCGAGGGTGTCGTCTTCTACCATCCGGCCTTCCTGATCGGCGTCAACCAGAAGAACTGGCCGGACGATTTCAATGTCTTCAACCCGGCCGACCTCGGGGCGGACTTCGCTTCGCAGACCGTCGCCGCCAATGAGGACTTCATGGCCAAGGACCCGGCGGCGATCAGGTGCTTCCTGCGGGCCTCGATCCGTGGCTGGCAGGCGACGTTCGCGGACACCACGAAGGCCGTCGACGACGTCATGACCTTCATCCCCGAGGGGGCCATTCCCAGGCCCCACCAGGAGGGTGCGATCAACAGCGTCCTGCCGATCGTCGGCTCGGGCGCCACCGATGCGACGCTGCTCGCCCTGACACCGGACAAGTACGCCGCGACCGTCGACCAGCTCAAGAAGTTGGGCTACCTGACCGCGGACGTGGATGTCGCGACGACCTACGACTCGTCGTTCTACGACACGATGGGCCCGGTCGCCGCGCCCTGAGATCATCGGGACGGGCCGGCGATCCCACCGGCCCGTCCCGATGAATAGCGATGGGAGGATCACAGTTTGGCTGACCCGGGTCCGGTCGCCGCGCACCGGCCGCGGATCGCCGTGTTCGCCGGCCCCAACGCCACGGTTCTCAACTCGCAGCCTCTCGTCACCAGCGACAAGGCCCGGCTGGCCCGCGGTCTTCCACCGCGTCGCGACGCCGCCGGCCGACCGCTCCGCTTCGACGCCCTCCGGCCGCAGCGTCTGGCCCGGGCGATCACGGTCTACGTCGAGGCCTTCTCCGCACATCCCCTCGAGTCGGACGCCAGGCACCTCTACGGACCACCGGACGGCTATCGCGACGGTTCCGGCGAGATCCACGATGCACGATCGTCGCCGGACGACGTGCCGGTCCACCGGATCGAACTGCGACCGGAGGACGGTCTCTATCCGCTGCCATACATGGCGGTCCAGGCCGACGGACGACCGTGGGACGGTGATGAGGCGGAGCCGTTGGGGCCTCCGGCCAACGCCCGCCAGCCGTTCTATCCGGACGCTTCCCGGGTGTTCGAGGAAATCGATCGCCTTCAGCCCGGGGAGGACGGACTGGCGGGCCACCTCGACCGCCTGGCCGACTTTGTCTTCTTCCGCCCGGCGCCACCCGGCGGTTGGACCCGCGACGGCGAAGAGCGAGGCCGCGACTTCTTCCCGTACCGGCCGGCACACCTCATCCGCCAGCCGTCACGGTTGACCCTGGCCCGGATCACCAACGAAGTCCAGCGGACCTTGGCGAGCGGGCGGTTCGACGGCGGGCTCTGGCTCGAGGGCAGCCCGTATGTCGAGGAGACGGCCTGGTGGCTGAACCTCCTGATCGACACGACCGGCCCGCTCGCCGCCTGCGCATCGCAGCGGCCGCACGGCGCCGTCGGCAATGACGGCGACCGGAACATCATCGACGCCGTCTCGTACCTCGTGTCCGACGCCTGGGCCGACGAGCAGGGTCGCGACACGCTTGGTGTCGTCGTCGTGATGGACCAGCAGATCGTGGCCTCGCGGGCGATCCAGAAAGCCGACGCCCGACCAGGCGGCTACGAGGCGACCGGCGGCCACGGTGGCGTCTTCGGGACGATCACCCGTCTCGGCAGCCCACGCATCACGTCGCGGCCGGTCCACAGTCACACTTGGCGATCCGAGGTTCGGCTGACGGTCCTGCCAGATCGCGTCGAGGGCGTCCGGGGCGTCGGTGGTGGCCCGATCGCCCGGATCGAGGTTCCCGTCCTCGACGCCGACGGCGGCCTCATCCCGGAGGCGATCCCGATCGTCAGTCTCGTCAAACACGGCCAGTACATCGAGGAGTCGGATGCCGTCGACGTCGGCCAGGAGGTCGCCATCCTCGCCCGGCTCGCCCGGGCGCTCGATCGACACCCGCTGGCCGGCTTCGTCGCGGAGGGCGCCGCACCGTTCGGGTCGCTCAACGAGTCGGCCGAACTGGCCCTTCGGCGCGTCGTCTTCTCCGGGTATCCCGTCGTCAAGGTCGGCCGCGGGAACGCCGACGGCGTCGCCGAGGCGACGTACGCACCGTTCGCGATCGCTGGCGGCAATCTCACCGCAACCAAGGCTCGCCTGCTGCTCATGGCCTGCCTGCTGCGCTTCGGCGCCTTGCCGCCGGCGCGGGATCCGGCCACTCCGACCGCCGACGAGGTCGGGGCGACACAAGCGGGGCTGGACAGGTTCCGAGCGGTGTTCGCCGACCATTGAGGCCGCTGACGTCGCTGAACTGCGGTCGCGATGTGTCAGGCGGGCCGCCCGGGTTCCATCGGAGTCGGGCCTACCGTTCCGGTCGCGGTCGCTGGGGCTCACCGCGCGCGGTCAGCTCGCACATCTTCCGCCATTCCGTGATCGCGATGTCCGGCCGGTACAGCCGCTCGGGAGGGGCGTCCATGACGTCGACCATCAGGCGGTCCTCGTCGTTGAACAACCCGTGGAAGACCCAACGGACCCAGAGTCGGTAGTAGAGGCGAAAGCGGAGGCGCTCCAGTCGGCCTGCCCGCTTCGAGACCAGCTGGAGGTAGATGTGTTCGTCCTCGGCGATCGGGACCCACCATTCAAAATGCGACCATGGCGCGTACGCCACGCGGAGGGCGCACGGCAACCGGATCGAGACAGTGGCCTTGCCCCTGCCCTTCGTCCGCCAGAAACGATGCGGCGGCCAGCTCCCGAGACCCGGGTAGTCGGTCTCGTAATGGACCTCGTCCGGCACGCGGGTGATCCAGCCTTCCCCGGTCGGCTCGATATGGTGGCGCACCCAGGTCGGCATCCGCCGCCGAAGCACCCAGAGCGCCTTTCGGTGGAGGAATTTGGCATGCCCCTCGTCGAAGCCGTTCTCTGCCCCGAAGCGCCAGTTGCCGGGGCGATGGGTGATCCGGCCGAGGACGACCGCATCGTTCGCCAACAGCTCTGACGGGATGTCGCTCTCGACCGATGGCGGCGTGGGGTTGTCGCCGATGTACACCCAGACCAGCCCGAGGCGCTCCTCGACCGGGTAGGTCCGGACGGCGACCTTGCCGCAGATCGGCGAGTCGGGTCCGTCGGTGATGGCGGCGACGAGGGTGCCCGTCTCGAGATCGAACGTCCAGCCGTGGTAGCAGCAGGTCCAGGTGCCGGGGAACTCCTGGCCGCTCATCTGGTGCGACAGCGGGACGCCGCGGTGCGGGCAGCGATCGTGCAGGGCACGGACGACGCCGGCCTCGCGGATGAGCATCAGCTTCTCGCCGAGGAGCGTCACCGGCAGCGGCCGCTTGCCGACCTTGCGGCTCCAGGTCACCGGGTACCAGTAGTCGCGGAAGCCGAGGACCGCCGCCTCGTACTTCGGCCAGGTCGCCCAGTCCCGCCGGCCGAGCGAGTGGACGCCGGTCGCACCGGTCGGGGCGGACGCGGCGGAGACCGGGTTTGCCATCAGATCGCTCGTGCTCCTGTCCAGCAGCGAAAGGCAGTGCTGACCGAGTATCCCATAACGCGGAACGTCGGTCCAACATGGTAGAGTCGGACGCTAGGACCCCGCGGTTGCCGGTGTCGTGACCGCGACCCTTGGGTTGGTGCCGCTGTTCGTGCTCATCGCGGCAGCCGGGTGCATCACCGCCGTATCGATGTCCACGGTCCGCCGGTATGCCCGCGATCCCGAACCACTGGAGCCGCTGGTCTCCGTCCGCCGCGCTCTCGCCGACGGATTCCGCTACGGGTTGGCGACGCCCAGCATCCGAGGTCCGCTCTGGCTACTGGGTGTGGCATCCATCTGCGGCCTGAGCTTTCAGACCATCCTTCCCGTCTATGCGACCGATCGTCTTGGGCTTGACGCATCGCAGTTCGGCTTGATGCTCGCCCTCATGGGTGTCGGCGCGATCGTGTAGGCCGGACCGTTGGTCTTCATCCGTCCCGAGCACGCACGACAGGTGATGCTCGTCAGCGCCACGATCGTGTCGGTGAGCGTGGCCGCCCTCGCGATCACGCAGGTCGTGCCCATCGCGTTCGGTCTCGCGATGGTGACCGGATCCTTGGTCTTCAGGCGGCATTGTTCCAGGGTGGCCTGGGTCTCGGCGGGATGGTGATGGGCTTCGCCACAGATCGGGTCGGCATCGATCTGACGATGTTCGCGGGCGCGGCGATCGTCGGCCTGATGACGCTCCTTACCGCGCTGGCCTGGCGGCGATCGGAGACATGGGGGCTCGCCCCGGGTACCTGAATTCCAAACACGTCCAGAGCTGGCCCATGGTCGTGAACCCGGCGACGTGCCCGCGGCTCGGACCGGCCGCCGCCGCAGACCGGATCATGACCTGGTCTGCGGCATCGAGCGAGCAAGGCTCGCCCCGGAGCGTGCCAGCAACACGAGCAGCACCACCTGGATCGCGGCCCCGATGAGGAATGCCGGCGCGAACCCTGAGCGGGCGATGACGAAGCCCCAGAGCGCCGCCCCGATCCCGATGCCGAACTGGTATCCCAGGGTGTATGTCGCCATCGCTGCGCCAAGACGGTCCTGCGGCGTCCGATCGATGACCGCCGCCATCATCGCGGGCGACGAGAACCCGGCGGCCGCGGCATAGAGCGCGCCGGCTATGCAGAGCATCATGATCGACGTGGCAAACGACGCGATCAGCAGGGCGACGATCGCGACCAACGCCCCGCCGGCGATCAGCATGAGCCGGGGCAACCGGTCGATGACCCGGCCTGTCATCGCTCGGACAACGACGAGGGTGAGTCCGTACACCGGGTAATAGATGGCCAGGTCCGCGATCGGGATTCCGTGGTTGGCCGCGAGGACCGGCGGATAGACGAGGAACAGCGAGACGACGGACGTGAACATCAACTGGAATGTCATCGGCAGGACCGCCGCCGGTTCGAGAAGCGACCGCGAGCCCGACGATTTGACCGGCTGCCCGGCCGCGATCGTCGAGGAGACTGTCAGGAGGAGCACGGCCGCCGCGGCGAGGCCGAACAAGGCCGCTGTCGCGAAGACGCCCGACGTGCCGACAGCCGCATAGATCAGCAGCCCGACCGACGGCATCACGAGTTGGGCGATGCCTGGCATCAGGTCGAACGTCCCGGCTGCCTCTCCGCGTCTCGACGGCGGTGCGAGGCGCGCCATCAACGACGGGCCCCCGGTGTTGACGGCGGCCCACGCGGTCCCGTGCAGGATGCGATTGACGACGATCACCGGCAGCGACCCGAACAGGTAGGCCGGGCCGGCGATGCCGAGCCCGAGCGTCCCGGCGAGCAACACGCGGCGAGCACCGAATCGATCGGCCAGGCGCCCGATCCACGGACGCAGCACCACGGACGGGATGCTGAATACGGCAAAGACGACACCGACCATGGCCGCATCCCCACCCTGATCCAGCACGAGCAGCGGAATGACCGGCTGGATGATGAAGTTCTGGGCGAAGACCAGGAACGTGACGAGCAGGATGCCGATGAATGGGACGGTGTAGAGCGTCGCTGACCCCGCGCCGGCGGGTTCAGGCGCCGCTGACGACACGAGCGGTCAGCCATAGGCGCGTGCGCAGGACGCTCTGGCCGACCGTGCGGATTCGTCCGCTGCCGCCGAACCCGATCAGGCCGATTCGCACCAATGCTGGCGTTGGCTCCATCGTCGAGCGGTCTCCTCGGGTACCGGGTGATGGTCGGGCGGGTCTGCTTGTGGCACGGGCGCGGCCGCGGTGTAGCATGCCGATCATCCCATTCTACGGGACTGTGGACCGCATAGCGAGATGACACGAGGAGGAGCGATGGCGATCGGACAGCGGATCCCCATGGTCGACGCGACCGCTCGCGTCAGCGGCGCCATCGATTATGTGCTCAATCACGAGATCCCCGGGATGCTGCATGCCGCGGTCTTGCGCAGCCCGCACGCCCATGCCCGGATCGTCCGGATCGACGCGACAGCGGCCGAGCAGCTGCCGGGCGTTCGAGCCGTTCTGACTGGTGCCGACATCGCCGGCCGGTCCGACATCGTCCCGACGTTCGGCCTCTTCATCCGCGACCAGTCGGCCGTTGCGACCGATCGTGTGCGCTATGCCGGCGAGCCGGTGGCGGCCGTTGCGGCCCGGGACGCGGCGACCGCGGCCGCGGCACTCGACCTGATCGAGGTCGACTACGAACCGCTGCCGGCCGTCCTCGATGTCGAGGCGGCGCTTCTTCCCGACGCGCCCATCCTCCACGATGGCCCGCGCATCCTGGCCAGCCGGCGGCCGGACATGCTCGCCCGCCAGCCCGGGTTCGAGGGAACCAACGTGATCCACCTGTTCACCCAGCGACGCGGCGACATCGCGGCCGGGTTCGCCGAGGCGGACGTCGTCGTCGAGCGAACCTATTCCAGCCCGGCCGTCGGTCACGTCCCATTCGAACCCCATGTGGCCATCGCCAGCTGGACACCGGATGGTCTGTCGCTCTGGACCTCGACCCAGGCGCCCAACTGGATCGCCACCGAGTTGGCGAACATGTTCCGGATGCCGGTCAACCGCGTCCGCGTCGTGACGACCACCCTCGGCGGCGCCTACGGTGCGAAGATCGACCCGGCGCTCGAGCCGATCGTCGCCCTTCTGGCCCAGAAGGCGCGCCGGCCCGTTCGCCTGGCCCTCGATCGCAGGGAGGAGTTCCTGACCCACACCAAGCATGCCGCCCGGGTCCGGATCCGGACGGGCGTCAGGCGCGACGGCACGCTGGTCGCGCACGAGGCGACCTGCTGGTACAACGGCGGCGCGTACGCCAAGGAGACGCCCGAGAAGATCTTTCGGGGCTACGCGAGCATGGGTCCCTACCGCGTCCCGAACATCCATGTCGATTCATACGGCGTCTACACGAATATGGTCCCGTCGTCGGCCTTCCGCGGCTTCGGGATCCCACAGGTGGCCTGGGCCCACGAGTCCCAGATGGATGTCGTCGCCGACGAGCTCGGGATCGATCCGCTCGAGCTCCGGCTGAAGAACGTCCTCGTGCCGGGCGACGCGTTCTCCACGGGCGAGAAGATCGAAGAGGATCTCCATTACCCGCAGCTCCTCCGCGAGGCCGGAGAGCGGATCGGCTGGGCCGACGTTCCCGCGACCGTGCGCACCGGCTCGCGGGTCCGAGCCAAGGGCATGTCGGTGATCATCAAGGGGATGTCCGCCTTCCCGTCGTCGAGCGTCGTGATGCTCGGCCAGGACGGCAGCCTGCGGGTCCTGACCAGCAGCGTCGAGATGGGCCAGGGCGCCCTGACGGCCCTTGCCCAGATCGCCGCCGATGAGGCCACCCTGCCGGTCGAACGCGTCACGGTCAGCACCCCGGACACGGCCGTCACGCCGTGGGACCAGATGTCGGCGGCCAGCCGGACGACGAACTCCATGGGCCGGGCGATCCGCGGCGCGGTCATCGACGTCAAGGAACAACTGCTCGAACTCGCGTCTCGGCGCCTGGAGATCGCCGTGGCGGATCTCGAGATCGTCGACGGCACGGTTCGCGGCCAGGGGGCCCCGGAGACCGCCATCTCCTTTGCCGCGCTCGTGGCCGCCACCCGGGTGGGCAACGTGCTCGGGCGCGGCAGCTACATCGGGGTTGCCCACCTGGACATCGAGACAGGGCAGGGGATCGGCTCCCCACAGTGGCATCCGTGCGTCTGCGCGGTCGAGGTCGAGGTCGACGAGGAGACGGGGCGGGTCCAGATCCTTCGCCTCCACCTGGCGCTGTACGTCGGCCGGATGATCAACCCGACACAATGCGAGCTTCAGGTTCAGGGCGCGGCCCTGTTCGGGGTCGGTCAGGCGCTGTTCGAGGAGCTCATCTGGGACGAGACCGGACAGCTCATCAACCCGAATCTCTCCGACTATATGATCCCGAGCTTCCTCGACGTGCCGCCGGAGATGTCGGAGACGATCCTCGAGACTGTCGGGACGATCGACGTCCACGGTATCGGCGAGACCGCCCTGCCGACTGTCCCGCCGGCAGTCGCCAACGCCGTCAGCCGGGCCATCGGCGTGCGGATCGTCGACCTGCCGCTGACGCCTGAGCGCGTGTTACGGGCCATCAGGGCGCGCGACCGCGAACGGGCAGAGGCCGATCGATGACGGCGCCCGTCGGATTGACCGTCAACGGCGTCGCCGAGGTGCTCGTGGTCGAGGGAGCCGAGACCCTCGCCGAAGCGCTCCGCCGGGAGCTCCGCCTGTTCAGCGTCCGTGAGGCCTGCGGTATCGGCGTCTGCGGCAGCTGCACGATCCTGGTGGCGGGCCGCCCGATGAGCTCGTGTCTGATGCTGGCAGGACTGGCCGACGGGCTCACCATCGAGACCGTCGAGGGTGATGGGAGCGCCGGGCTCGATCCCGTCCAGCAGGCGTTCGTCGACCACACCGCTTTCCAGTGCTCGTTCTGCACCCCGGGTTTCGTCCTCGCGACGCGCGCCCTCCTCGAAGAGGAGCCGCATCCGACCGTCGACCGCATTCGCGAGGCGCTGGCCGGCA
>JBCLDE010000029.1:0-24136 GCA_038915165.1 Candidatus Limnocylindrales bacterium | reverse complement strand
GCAGGCCAAGGGCCGGGTCGAGCGGCTGTGGGGGACGTTCCAGGACCGGCTCGTCACAGAGCTGCGCCTGGCCGGGATCACCTCGATCGAGGCGGCCAACGCGTTCCTGCCCGGGCTTCCTCGAGCGCCACAACCGCCGGTTCGCCGTGCCCGCCGCCGACCCCGAGTCGGCCTGGCGGTCGTGGCCCGACGGCCTGCGCTCCGACGCCGTCTTCTGCTTCCATTATCGGCGCCTGGTCAGTCGGGACAGCACGGTCAGCTGGCGGGGCGGCGACCTCGCCCTGCCGCGGCGAGCCGATGGTCGCAGCTGGTCCAGACGATCGGTCACCGTCGGGGAGCGACTCGACGGCAGCCCGTGGGTCAGCCACGACGGTCTGTGCGTCGCGCTCGCTCCGGCGCCAGCCGACCCGGGCCAACTCCGTGCCCGGCGGCTGTCCCGCCCGACGGAGGATCGACCTGAGCTCGACCTCGGCCTGCTCGCTCCGGCTCCATCGGCCGAGCGGAGGGTCTCCCGGCAGGCCGCCGATCACCCCTGGCGCAGGCGCTACTCTGGACGCGGCCGGTGACAGGCGAAGACCGCCGCCGGCCCGCCGACTCCCGTGCCCAGACCGCGATTTCGCCTCGGCGATCACGCCCCGGATCCCCGCGCCGGACGTGGCGCCCCCCGTGTCCCCCGCGGCGCCGGACGTGGCGCCCCCCCCGTGTCCCCCGCGGCGCCGCCCGCGACGCCCCACGCGACGCGGGCGCGCCCGCGACCCACGCCGGACGAGGCGGTTACGGCGTCGGCGCGACGATCGGCGTGCTGGCCGTCGCCGGGCGGAGCGTGGTGATGGAGGCCACCGGGCGGCCGGAGGCCGTGGCCTCATAGCGGAACTCGATGCCTGTCGCGTCTATCGAGATCGTGACCGCGACGGGATCGCCCGTCAGCCCGAGGGCCTCGGCCGGATAGGTCGCAGCCAGGGTGATGGTGCCCGAGCCGGCGCCCGGGGTCGCACCCGCGCCCGGGGTCGCGCCCGCATCGGGGGTCGCGCCCGCACCCGCGCGCGGGACGAAGTCGAGGCTGGCCGGTGCCGCGAGCACGGCCGTCGGGCTGTCCGGTGCCTGCGTCGCGTCAATCAGGATCCACGTCCCACCCGGCTCACGGGCCCAGGCCGCGGGCGGGATTCGCAGGTACTCCACGGTCTTGCCCGAGGTCGTGACGGACAGGGCCGTCGCGTCGCCGACGGAGCGCCCCGAGATCGTGACGTACGTCGTGCCGTCCACCGTAACCGTGTTGCTGAAATCGGATGCGGCGCGCAGCGGCGCGAGGGCGTCGGCAAGGACCTGCGCCGCGGAACGCGTGTCCGGGGACGGCGGAGGCTCGGTCGGGCCCGCGTAGGTGGGACCCGGCGAACTGGTGCTCGGCGAACAGCCGAGGAGTCCGGCCGCGAGCCCGACCGCCAGGACGGAAACCAGGAACGCGACCGGAAGCCGCGAGGAAACAGAGAGGACGGCCCGGCGCGAGCCGAGCCATCCTCGGATTGAGCGGTCTTGCCGCCGGGCGGCCATCCCGAGGGTGGTCCGACCGGCGAAGTTGATCGGCCGGTTCAGTTGTCGCCTGAGCCCTTGTGGTCTGAGCCCTTGTCGCCCCAGGAACCGCCCCCGGAGCCGCCCCAGGAACCGCCCCCGGAGCCGCCCCACCAACCGCCCCGGTCGCCGAAGCCCTGGCCGGAGCCGCCCCAGGAACCGCCCCGGTCGCCGAAGCCCTGGCCGGAACCGCCCCAGGAACCGCCCCACCAACCGCCCCGGTCGCCGAAGCCCTGGCCGGAACCGCCCCACCAACCGCCCCGGTCGCCCCCCTTGGACGGCTTGAGGTTGGTCGGCGTGTTGACGCTCGGATTCGCAGCCGTCTCGCCTCGACACTTGCCTGTCGTGGCGCTCACCTTGAGCGTCCAGGTTCCAGCGTCGTTCTTGACCAGGCGGACCTTGACCATCGTCCTGGTGCCGTCGAACCGGGCGGTAAAGCCCTTGTCACTCACCTTCGCGGTGGCCGTGGCCCCCGTCGCGGAATGGAAGGTGGCGCTCCAGTTCCCGCTGATGTCGGCAACGATCGTGAAGTTGATCCCCACGGCTGTGCCGTTGCACAGGCGACCGGACCACGATCGGGAGTCGAGGAGACTGGCGAGCGGACCCGTGAGGGTCTGCCGGTCCTTCGCTGTGAGCGTGATCGACAGGCGAGCCTGCGGAGCGGGCGCACCGGCACCCCCACCCGGCACCCCGGTGAAGACCGAGACGCGGATGTTCAGGCGCTTGACGAACCCGTTGGCGGCGAAGTCGACCCCGACGCGGGTGGTTGAGCCCCATCCGGTGGTCTTGGTGACGGGCGTGCCCTGGTTCACGATGATCCCGACCGGCGCGGTCGCCGAAGTGATTGCAAGCGTCGGCGCACCGGCGTTGTTGCCGATCGTGTAGGTCACGGCGGCATTGCCTGTTCCGAAGACGTTGGCGGTCCAGGTGCCTGGGCCGACGAGGGCGGTGAGTGACCCCGCCGCGGCCCCGATGGACATCTGGTCACCGCGTGCCTTGATCTTGATCTTGGTCGTCCCGGCGACGTTCTCGAACGCGACGGCGTGCGGACCGACCCTGGTGGCAGACAAGTCGCCGACTGACAAGTCGCCGACTGGATTGAGCGCGACGGACGAGATGTTGCCGACTGAGTCAAGGACCATGTTGACGGTGAGCGACGACCCGAGCAACGGGATGGTTGCCGACATTCCGCCGGTCTGGGCGATCGGGCCTGACTTGTTGGCAAGCGCGCTCATCGGGAACGCGAGTAGCGCGATCAGCGCAAGTCCCGTGAGGCGGACGGCAGGGCGCCCGCGGTGGTGGATCATGCGATATGCCTCCTTGATGCGGATCCGCCCCAGGCGGTCCGGCTAGGCTACCCGCATTCGCCGGGTTGTGCCACGGCTTCCGGTCCCGAGCGTCGGCTTGACGAAGGTCCCGGTGCCCCCGCGCACAGGAATCCGTCGCGGCGGTGGCGGCGCGGGTGGGCGCGGGCGGTGGCGCCGCGGGTGGTCCGCGTGCCCATTGCTACCTATGGCATACCACTGGTAGCATCGCAGTATGAAAGTCAGTGTCAGCCTGCCGGGCGAAGACGTCCAGTTCCTCGACGAGTACGCCCGGGAGCAGGGGCTCGAATCTCGATCGGCCGCGCTCCATCGGGCCGTTCGCCTGCTTCGCACCGCCGAACTCGGCGGCAGCTATGAGGCGGCGTGGGACGAATGGGCGGCTCGGGGCGAGGCGGACCTCTGGGAGTCGACGACCGGCGACGGATTAGGTTCGTGATGCGGCGCGGCGACATCCACTTTGTCGATCTCGATCCAGTCCGCGGCTCCGAGTCCAACAAGCGCCGGCCGGCGATCATCGTCAGCAACGACGCGGCCAACGCGACGGCGAGACGACTCGGTCGCGGCGTGATCACGGTGATCCCCGTGACGTCCAACGTCGAGCGCGTCTTTCCGTTCCAGGTCCTGCTTCCGGCTGCGGAGACAGGCCTCGACCGCGACTCCAAGGCGCAGGCCGAGCAGATCCGATCGATCGCCGTCGAGCGTGTGGGTGACCGACTGGGCGTCGTCCCCAACGCCATCATGCTCGACATCGACGAAGCCATGCGCCTGCACCTGGGCTTGTAGCCTCCGGAATCCTCGCCCGTGTTCGGCGTCCCCCGGTCAGGGGCAGCCGACCCCGTTGACAGGTGTACGTCAGATCGTACAATGCACCGTACCATGAAGAGCATTCCGATCAGTGACCTTCGGCAGCACGTCGCGGACGTCATCGATGGCGTGCAGGCGAGCGAGGAACCGACCGTCGTCATGCAGCGCTCGCGGCGTGCGGCCTACATCGTGAACCCCGAGCGGTACGAGCGTGATCAGGCCGAGCTCGGCGCTCTTCGCCGCATTGTCTTCCTGGCCGAGGTCCGCGAGGCCGAGGCGGAGTATGGCGCCGGCGAATCGCCACACTTCGCAGACGTCGAGCAGCTACTCGACAAGCTTCGGGGCTGACGCCTTGCGGCTCACGGCCTCAAGTCGGTTCCTTCGAAAGGCCAGGAAGCTCAGAGAACCCCAGGCGACGATGCTGCGTGCCGCGCTCCGTCGATTTGCCGCCGACCCGCAGGATCTGCTCCTTCGAACCCACGAGCTCAAGGGCGACCTCGATGCCTACTGGGCATTCAGCGTTGACGGCGACCTGCGGGTCCTGTTCCGCTGGGACGGCGATGAGGCGTTCCTGCTGAACCTCGGTTCGCATGATGAGGTGTACTGAGCCGTCGCAGCCGGGTACCGCAGACGACTCGAGCCCGGCCTGGCTCATCTACCCTCGCCAGGGTCGGTTCTCGCCTTGCCCTGGATGACGGGATGGGAGTGTGGGCCGAGGTCGCTCCTCGGTCTGATACTCATCGCCCCCCGTCGCCGAGGCCCGGCAATCCAGAGGGCCGCCGACCACGCGACAGTCGCCACGAGCACCAGGCCGACCAGTGGCGCGTACGTGCCCAGCCGGTCCGCCGTTCGGATCACGTGGGCGACGATCCCCGCAAGGGCCAGCGCCGGGACCGAGGCCGACGCGCCGAACGCGAGGAGCACGCCGCCGCCGATCACGGCCGCGGCCACGACACCCACGAGGCGACGCCCGAGCCGGTCGGACAGCGACCCACCGATCACCTGGCCGGCGACATCCGGAGGATCCGGCCGATGCTGGATCGCCCGCCGGCCGGCGGGACTCCGGACTCCACCCCTGCCCGCGCGACGCCGCTCCGCGCGACGCCGCTCCGCGCGGGGAGCGGCTCGAACGAGGCCGAGACCGCGCCCGGCGCGGACGTCTCATGGAGGCCCGACGCGCGTGCCGCCAGCTCGGACTCCTTCTCCCGGGTCGCTCCAGCCAGCCGTCGAGCCGGGACCAGGACCGATGGTCCGGCCGTCATCAGCCAGACGAATACGACCCCGACCAGCGATGCCGCGAGGGACACGGAGCGCCATCCGGTTGTTTCGATCAGGCCGGCCGCGACCGGCAGGGCCACGGCGACACCGATCCCTGGACCCGCGTACGCGATCCCGAGCGCGAGTCCGGACATGCCGGCGTAGCGACGGGCAATCGCGGTCGTCGTGCCGATGAAGGCGAGCTGGAGGCCCAGGGCGTGGAACGCGGCGTAGGCGAGGATGACGATCGAAATGTCCGGCGCCAGGTAGACCGCGAGCCAGCCGCCCGCGATCAGGACCATGCTCGCGGTCAGGAGGTCCCGATCCGCGAACGCATCGTAGGCCCGGCCCAGGAGCGGGCTGGCGACCGCGGTCACGACGAGGAACATCGTCCAGGGCGTGACCGCGAGCGTCCGATTGATCCCGAACTCCTCGGCGAACGCCACGGACAGGGCCGGGAACGTGTACAACCCGCCGTAGGCGATGGCACCGACCACGAACGCGCCGATCAGCGGCAGCGAGAGGCGGGTGAGGCGTCGGGCGGCCGGCAGTGGCGCGGGCGGCGGCGCGGTCGGGGGGTTCGGGGGGGGCTCACTCGAGGATCGTACGTGGTGGACGAGTACGGGGCGCTGCCGCGGAACCTCGGCGGGCCGTCCACCGTCCCGGCGGCATGAACACCACCCGACGCCTGCCGCGCCCTGTCGGTGCGCGCATCGCCCTCGCCCTCGTCGTCACGACCGTCGCCGCCTGCGGGGCAGGCTCCACTCCCTCCTCATCGCCCACAGCCGCCCCCACGCCCACGCCGATCATCGTCAGGGTCGAGACCCCGGAGGACGCCGCGGCACTGGTGCTAGCAACCGACCAGCGGTTCCAGGATGTCACCAAACTGAACCCGGACATCATCGGTGCGTCCGCCTGGTGGACGTCCGAGCCGCGCAACGGCGGCGGGTTCGTCATCACGGTCACGATCGGCTGGGGCGACTGCCCGGCCGGCTGCATCAGCCGCCACGTGTGGACCTACGAGGTGACCGGCGACGGCCGGGTCACCCTGACCGGCGAAACCGGCGACCCGATGCCCGACGCACCGCTCCAGCCGTAGTTGTGGTTCCCGGGACACGTCCTTGACGGGGACCCGGTGAGCCGAGCCGCCGCCGAGCCGCCGCCGAGCCGCGGCGGCCGCCCCGATCCACGCGGACGCCGCTCCAGCCCTTCACCATGGCGCGCTCCTTCGGCTACGCTCCCGGGGTGGAGCTGTCCGTCGCGCTGATCCAGACCGATGCCGGCCCGGACCCGGAGGCGAACGTCGCCCGGGCCGCGGAACTCGCGGACGCGGCCGCCGCGCGAGGCGCCCGGCTCGTCGCCCTGCCGGAGTATCTCCAGTACCGCGGTACGGATGACGGCTTCCGCGCCTCCGCCCGCACGATCCCCGGACCCTTCACCGCGCCCTTCGCGGAGATCGCGCGGCGCCACGGCTGCTGGATCCTCGCCGGCAGCCTCGCGGAGAGTTCCGGCGATCCGGCCCGGCCGTACAACACGTCGGCGCTGATCGGCCCGGATGGGGAGATCGCCGCACGGTATCGCAAGATCCATTTGTTCGACATCGCCGTGGACCACGGGCCCTCCGACGTCGAGAGCGCCCGTGTCAGCGGCGGCGAGGAACCCGTCGTCGCGAGCGTCGACGGCGCCGCCCTGGGCCTGACGATCTGCTACGACCTGCGGTTTCCGGAGCTGTACCGGACCCTCGCCCTGGCCGGTGCCGAGATCATCGCCGTGCCGTCCAACTTCACGGAGCGGACGGGGAGGGACCACTGGGAGGTCCTCCTGCGCGCGCGCGCGATCGAGAACGGGGCATGGGTCATCGCGCCGTCGCAGATCGGAGGGCCGCCGGGCCATCCGGCCTACGGCCACTCCATGGTCATCGACCCGTGGGGGATCGTGGTTGCCCAGGCCCCGGACCGCGAGACGACGATCCACGCCGTCATCGACACGGAGCGCGTCGCCGCCGTGCGGCGCCAGATCCCGGCACTCGCCAACCGCCGCCCGGCGACCTACCGCCTCGGCTGACCGTGAGGCCGACGTGGCCGGCGCCTTGGCGGCGACGGCCACGTCGGCCTCACGGTGAGTTATACGTGTAGGCAGAGCCGTCGACGGCCGGGGTCGTGCCGCCCGGCGTGGTCACGCTGACATTCACGGTCGATCCAGGCGTCCCCGCGGGTGACGTGGCGCTGATGGATGTGTCGCTCACGACCGTGAAGGCGACCCCCGCCCCACCGAACCTGACGGATGTCGCGCCGGTAAAGAACTTCCCGGTGATCGTGACGGTCGTGCCGCCGAGGAGCGTTCCCACTGACGGGCTGACTGCGGTGATGAACGGCGTCGGGTAGAGCTGGATGAGCTTGGGGCCGGTGCCGGCGATGGAGATGGCTGCCTGGTAGAACGCTGCCTTCAGGGTTGCAGCGTCGGGTGCGTTCCAGAAGTGCTGGGGCGAGGTGGTCGTATTCGGCGAGGCCATGCTCGCCAGGAGCGTCGACACCGGGTCGCACGACCACGTCGCGGACTCGTTGACGTTCCGACCCGTGGTGCCCGAGCAGTTGCTTGGCTGGATGATGTTGGGATACGGGCACCGCACGTTGCCGATCCCGAAGCCGATCGTGAAGATCTCGATCCCGCCGGCCTTGACGGTCGTGGCGGTGTTGTTCGACGCCGCGCAGGTGTAGCGCGCGCTGCCGTCACCGAGCTGGGGCGCGCCGTCAGTCTCCAGGATGATGGCCTTCTTCACGTTAGGGCGGCCGTACGTGTTGAGCCACGTCGCCGCCATGGAGACCGACGTGTTCAGGTTCGTGCCGTGGGTGTACGAGTAGAAGCAGGAGACCGCCTTCCAGATCCGGCTGTTGGTGTTGGTGACGCCGACGCCGTTGACGATGGTCGAATACGGCTCGTTCCAGGTCACGGCGGGCGTACCAGTGTCCGTGCCGGTGAATCCGACCGGGATCCACTTGCCGAGGTCAGCCGGATTGGCGAAGAAGTTGACGTTGTCCCGTGGCGTTTGGCCCACGCCGTAGACCTGGTTCGCGGGCGAGGACAGGTTTCGCAACGGCGATGTCGACCCGGAAGGACACGCGTCAAGCGCGGGTGCCCCGGCAGCAGTGACCCTGCTCGGCCCAATCGTGCCGAGTGCCACTCGCTGGAGCGCCGGATTGAACACCGAGAGGAGCGCGTCGGCGCCGCTCTGGAGGTCGGCGATGTCCTGAGCGCTCATGCTCGCGGTGCGGTCCGTGATCAGGACGACGTCGACAGGAATCTCGGGAGGTGCCCCGCAGGGACCGTTGCACGCGACCGAAACAACGGCGCCCGTGGACCCGCTGTTGATGCCGACAACCCGCCCGAACGAGTAGTTCTGCGTCGCATTTCCGGTGATGACGACGGTGTTGCACTTGTCCAGCAGGTCGGGGCGGCAGTTGCTCGTCCGCGTTGGACCCGCGCCCGTGAAGTCGGTCGCGATCGGGTCGCGGCCGAGCGAACGTTTCAGATCGCAGACCCACGGGACGTCCCGCGCGATATTGGGCTGACCACTGGGAAGCGCGCCGATCACGCACTTGTAGGCGATCTCGTACACGCTCTTGGGCGGCGGGTTGGGGTAGTTCGGGTTCAGGCCGGGGTAGTTGGCCTCGATGGTCCGGTGGATGAGCTCGTTCGCCAGCGTGTACTGCGAATTGGCCGCCTCTCCGTTGGGCTGAACGCCGCCGTTGTAACCGTCGACCGGCAGCTTTGTGCCACCCGCCAGGGCGGCGGCATCGAGCGTGTTGACGAGGTTCTGCCGCGTGATCCGCAGCAGCCCGACGTCAACGACCATCGACGCGAAGACGAGCATGACCACGATGGCCATTGCGAACAGGACGATGATCTGGCCTCGTTCGCGGCCCTTGACGGCGGGTCGAAGCAGCATCTGAGAGCCTCCGATCACCCGGGAATCGTCCCGTGGGCGGCTTGGTCGCATCCTCATTCGAGGACCATCTGGACGGTGGAGCTGAGGGTGAGCGTGGCCCCGAACAGGAGCGGGAAGAACGTGCGGTACTGGTAGGTGACGGTGACCTGGACCGAATCGCCGGGCTTGGCAGTGGCGTTGAAGTCGCAGGAGCCGACTGGGACGCACGGGGACTTGATCGTCAGGCTCGATGTCGTGAGCGCGAACGACACCGATTTCACCGTCGCATCCACGACATCGGTGATCGTCGTCCTGTCGGCGAGCATGACGCCCGCGCGAGCCCCCTCCCAGGCGGCGTTCATGACCGTGAGCCGCGAGTAGGCCATGAAGCCAAAGTCGAAGATGGCGAACATGACGAGCAGGAACACCGGGATGACGATGGCGAACTCGGTGAGGCCCTGCCCGCGGTCACGGGTTCGGCGCCGGCTCCTCGAGAGTGTTCGCATGGCTAGTACAGCACCATCTGGACCTTGGAGGTCATGGTGATGGTGTTGCCGAACAGCAGCGGGAAGAACGTCTGGTACCTGTAGTTCAGGGTGACCGCCACCGAGTCGCCGGCGCGCACCTGCGTGGCCCCCGCCGGGAAGGCGCAGGGCGGTGGTGTGGCGGGGGGTGTGGCGGGCTTCACGCAGGTCGTGGTGGTCGTGAGGCTGCCCGCGTTGAGGCCCGTGCCCGCGATCACCGTCGTGACTCGAGCCGCCGCGACCGCCGGGATCGTGGCGAACTCGGCCGCGTTCTTGGCCTTGACGTTGAGCGCGGCCCGCGCGCCCTCGCGGGCGGGGCCGATGACCGTCATCTGCGAGTAGAGCATGAAGCCGAAGTCGAGGATCCCGGACAGGATCAGCAGGAAGACCGGCAGCATGAGCGCGAACTCGGTCAGGGATTGGCCGCGGCTCTTGCGTCGGCGATGGCGTGTCGGTCGGGCAGGCATTGCCGCATTGGACCACGCCCACCTTGCGGGCCACCTTGCGGGCCACCTTGCGGGCCACCTTGCACCAGGGCGTTGCGGCACGAGCTCCTCGGCCGCGTCTCCGACGAGGCCCTCCCCGCCGGTCATCCGCTCATGGCCGCTCCATGCGGACACCGGCCGACAGTCTGACCGACATCGTCCCATGGCGCATGGCCCTGAGTGGCCCTTGCGCGCATTCGCGAGCATACGCGCCCGCGCGAACATCGCTTCCTGGCAGCCGGCCTCGGCTAGGATTTCGGCAGGACGGCCGCACCCTGGGGTGGTATGCAGCGAAACATCCGAGCCCTGTTCGTCTCCGCCATTGCGCTCTCCGCGTTCCTGCTGTTCACGCTGGAGCTCGTGGCTGGACGGCTCGTGCTTCCGGTGTTCGGCGGGGCGCCTGGGGTCTGGGCAACCACGCTCTGTTTCTTCACCACGGTCCTATTCCTGGCCTACGGCTACGCCCATCTCGTCGCGACTCGCCTGCGCCCCGGGCGAGGGGGCGCGCTCCACCTGACCGTGGCCGTGTTCGCGATCGTGGGCCTCGTCCTGGCTCCCGCGCACGTCGCCAGCCTGCGGAACCCCGTGCTCCCCGAGGCACTGAACGTGCTCCTGGCCCAGCTGGTCATCGCCGGGCCCGCCGCCTTCCTGCTGGCATCCACGACGCCACTGCTCTCGGCGTGGTATGGCGGCCGTGGCCGGGACCCGTGGTGGCTGTACGCCGCCTCGAACGGTGCGAGCTTCATCGCGATCATCGCGTACCCGTTCGTCATCGCACCCCGGATCGGGCTCTCGGCCCAGCGCGAGCTGCTGGTGGCCGGAGTCACGCTCTACGCGCTGGCGATCGCGGCCATCGCCGCCTCGAACCGACGTCGCGACGCTATCCAGCCCGGGACGGACGCCTCCGAACCGAGACCGACGCCTCCGAACCGAGACCGGCACCCGATCCGAGCCTGGCGCTCGAACCCGCCCCCGCACGCCCACATCCCCCTGCGGCGCCAGGTCATCTGGCTGTTCGCGGCCTTCGTGCCGGCCGGCCTTCTCTCCGCCACGACCAACTTCATCACGACGGATCTCATATCCGCCCCGCTCCTGTGGATCGGACCGCTGGCGGTGTACCTGCTGAGCTTCGTCGTCGCCTTCTCGACACGCGGCCGCGCGCTCGTCCGCGTCGCCGGCCTCTTCGCTCCTGCGGCGGCCGCCCTCCTGTGGATCCCGTGGGTCGCCAACGCGATCTGGCCGGTCACGGCGATCATCGCGGTCGAGCTTGGCGCCTTCCTGATCCTGGCCGTCGCGATCCACGGGCGACTGGCGGCGGACCGGCCGGACACGCCTCAGCTGACCCGCTTCTACCTCGTGCTCTCCGCCGGCGGGATGCTCGCAACCGCCTTCGTCGCACTCGTGGCGCCGTCCGTGTTCTCGGCGATCTACGAGTATCCGATCCTCATCGTGGCTGCCCTTCTTGCCCTCGCGGTCCTTCCGATGAAGGGCGCCGCGCCGGTCTCGTTGAGGCCTGTGGCCCTGGTTCGCGATGCCGCAGGGCGCCTTATCCCCTTCCTGATCGCGAGCGCGCTCCTCCTGGTCGTCGTGTCGGGCGGCTCGATCAGCGAGGCTGCACCGCTCTTCGGTTTCTTCGTCGTGGCCGGGTATTCGATCCTCATCGCGATCTGGCCCGTCGTCCTTCCGATCTCGACGGCACTGGCGATCCTGCTCCTGTCGCTCAACGCACCGAGCCTGGCGGTCTATCAGACCAGGACGTTCTTCGGCGTCATTCGCGTGGATTCAACTGGTGGCGTCCATCGCGAGTATTCGGGGACGACCCTCCATGGAGCCCAGGTCCAGGGTGAGGGTCGCCGCGAACCAACGACCTACTACGTTCGAGGTGGGCCGCTGGACCAGGTGTTCGAGGTGGTCCATGCACAACCCGGCAATCCGACCGTCGCCATCGTCGGCCTGGGGGTCGGAACGACCGAAGCGTACGCACTGCCCGGGGACCGCTTCACGTACTTCGAGATCGACAAGGCGGTCGTGGAGATTGCGACCAACCCGCGCTACTTCACGTACCTCTCCGATGCGCCGATCGCGCCGCGGATCGTCCTTGGTGATGCGCGTCTCTCGCTGGCCGCGCAGCCGGCTGGGAGTTACGACCTGATCATCCTCGACGCGTTCTCGTCCGATTCAGTACCGGTTCACCTGCTGACACGCGAGGCGCTCGAGACCTACGTTCGGGCGCTGCGACCCGGCGGCCTCATGCTGTTCCACCTGTCCAATCGATACTACGAACTACCCCCGGCCGTCATCTCGACCGCACGTTCGGTGGGACTCTCCGCCCTCGCCACCGTGTACGTCCCAGGCACGGAAGCCGTGGATAGCGTGGATGCCACGATCTCCACCTGGGCGGTCGTGGGCACCGCCGGCGGGATCGAACCGTTCGCTGCGCTGGGGTGGACCGATCGCGAACCAGGCCCGGTCCTGACCGACGACTTCTCCGACCTGCTCAGGACGCTGCGGCCATGAGCCGAAAGCACTGTCCGTGCCAAGCGGCCAGCGACTTTGTCAGCCTCCGGTCCATGGAACCGAAGGACAGACAGACTCCGCCACCCGCACGGGCCCAGCATCGAGCGTACGTGCTCGAGCATGTCGTGGACGGTGGCCTGACGATCGACCAGGCCGCCCAGATCCTGAAGTTGTCGACCCGGCAGGTCGGTCGGCTGCTCGTCCGCTACCGCGACGGCCCGGCGCTGCTCGCCCATGGCAACTGCGGCCGGCCGCCGGCCAATCGGCTTGACCCTGACCGGCGGGCACAGCTCGTCGAGCTGGCCACGACGACGTACGCCGGGGTCAACCGAGCACATCTCGCCGAGCTCCTCGCCGAGCGCGAGGGCATCGTCGTCGCCGAGCGGACGCTCCGGCGGATCCTGGCCAACTGCGCGCCAGCGACCTCCGGACGCCGTCGGGTCGTGACCTGCCGGCCGAACTGACGGAGCTGCGCGACGCCGAGAAGTCTCCGGCGCAGGAGCCGACCCGCGATGTGGTGCAGCGACCACGCCCCGACCATCCCTGGCGTCGCTACCTGGACCGCCGCCGATGACAGTGCGTAGGCTCGAGCCCGCCAGGATCACGATCACCGCCGAGCAGACCGTGGTCTGGACAAACGACGCCGCCCGGAACCACACGGTGCCCGCCGACGACGGCAGCTTCGACTCGGGCGAGCTGGAACCCAACGCGGTATGCGCCGGCCGCATGCGCAACCGGGTCACTGAGCGTGGCACGGGTGGGTCCCGCGCGCTGTGGACCCGCCGAGCTCGGCGCCCGCGGGCTGGGCGCCCGGGAGCTGTTCGTCGGCGGCATCATCGGGCGCCGTGTCCAGACGTGATGAGGCTGACTCATCAGATCGCGACCCAGCGAGCGTGGCCGGGCGCGACTTCTGTCGGATCAGGCCACCGGCCGAGCGTGGCCGCGTCGCTCGTGATCAGTGACACTGATCAGGCGAGTTCGCCGCGCCCAGGCTGAGCCGCGCCCAGGCTGAGCCGGGCCTGGCCTCGCGGCCCCCACAGCAGCGGCCCCGACGGCGAGGGGTTGCGCCACAACCCTTGCCCCGGCGAGAGCGATGGAGCTACGCGGTGATGATCTCGAGCGCGAGTACGCCGTCCTCCGCGCCGGGGATTCCCTGCCACGCGGGGTGGTCGAGCTGGAGCAGGCCCGCGTGCACGCCGAGGTAGCCGCGCTCTCTGCGCGTGAGCTCCTCGCGCAGCGCGCCGGGCTCACGGACGATCGCGAGGAGCCGTGCAAGATCGCGTTCGTGCTTCTCGCGCGTCCTGCGCGCGGCCGCTGCGGCGCGGGCCTTGATGCGGCGCGGGCCTTGGTGATGATCGCGCTCGCGAGGGACGGGATCGGCAGCTCGAACGGACCGTGGCCGGCATCGGCGATGAGGGTCCGCCTCCGATTGAGGGCCTGTCTGCCGCCGAGGGTCTCGAGCGTCGTGTCCGGCGGCACAGTCCGCAGGTCGGCGCGCTGGCCAACGTGATCGGGCACCAGGACGTCGACGACGTCGGTATCGCGCACGAACCGGTAGGTGAGATGTTCCTCGTGTCGCTCGGGAACGAAGCCAGCGTCCTGGAGGCGGCGCGCGGCCTCGAGCGTGGCGTCCGATAGCGCCCGCACGTCGACCAGCGCGCCCACGTCCCGCGTCGCGCGCCCGACGATCGCTCCGTGCTCGGCCTCGATGATCGCGACCATCTGCCCGCCGATGAGAACCCAGGGGATGCCGCGCAGGAGATCGGCGACCTCGCGCGTCAGGCGCCAGAGGTCGGCGTCGGCGTCAGTTGCCGGGAGCATGCGGACGACGGAGACGGTCATCGCCCGACGCGGGCCAGCAGGTCCTGGCCGAGCTGGCGGGTCCGCGGATCGGGCTCGTCGAGGAGGTCGAGGGCGATCGCGGACAGTGGGGCATGGCGCCCGAGCGGCCATGCGTCAGTGAACGTGGGCACGACGCGCAGGGTGACGTTCGGGTCGCGGCTCCGGCGGAGATGGTGCCGGCGGACGAGCGCCTCGACGTCGCCGGCATCGACGTAGCCGTCGACGGCATCGCCCGCCAGGAGGCCAAGTCGCAGCTCTGCGGCGGCGGTCGGCCCGGAAAGCATGAGCGCGGGGTCCGCGCGGAGGCCTGCGAGCTGCGAGGGGTGGGCTCGGAAGGTCGTCGGGGACGCGCGGCTCACCAACCGCTGCCGAAGCGTGGAGAGCCCGCGCTCGCGCAGGAGGACCCGGAGGCGGTAGCGGGCAGTCCGGTCCAGCCACGGTGCCGGCGTTCCCACGGCGAGCTGGAGGATGCCCCACGCATGCGGTGTCGTGAGACGCCGGCCGCCCGCGGGCGCGAGCGCCGCTCGTCGCTCGACGTCCTCGAGTCGGACGACGTAGCCTCCGCCCACGCGGTCGGCTGCGAGCTCGTGCTCGCCGATCAGCTGGCGCACGCGCGACTCGGTCACGCCGAGCCGTGAAGCCGCCTGGGAGACGCTGAGGTAGCCGCGGATAAGCGTAGCATCAACCATTGCACCTAAAGAATAGTTGACGCTACGGAGAAATGTAAGACGTCGTCATTTGCCCGTGTGTGATGACGCACCTTCCACTTTACCCCGACCAGCGCGTCCTGGATGAACCAGGTCGAGACCTGGTTCGGCATCCTCACGCGCGGGGCGATCCGGCGGGGCAGCTTCCGCAGCGTCAAGGAGCTCGTCGCCATGATCGAGGCCTTCACCCGTGCCTGGAACGAGGGCTCGGGTCCATTCACCTGGGTCAAGACCGCCGACGAGATCCTCGCCAAGGCGGTTCGCAAGCCACGAGCGATCAGCGAATCGGGACACTAGGAGGCTGTGTCAGTAATGCTTTTCTGCGGACGGGATCCCTATTCTTGGGCCATTGCGAGCCCGCAGTGGGGCTCTGCATCCGGGATAGGTGGCGATCTTGACCCCAAGTGGGGGGCCATTTCCAGATTCCGGGTTACTGACACAGACTCCTAGGGGGCGCGACTTGTCTGGCACCGGGGCGGGCTGTAGCCTCTGTCCATGCCGCCGGTCCCCCAGCCGATCCCTGTCGCGCTTGTCGGATTGGGCTGGGTCGGAACGCATCGGCACCTGCCAGCTATCGCCGCGAACCCGCGGTTTCGACTGGTTGGCGTGATCGATCGAGACGCTGACCGGGTCCGAGGAATCGTCGACCGAAAGGGCATACTGGGCTTTGTCGGCAGCGACCTGGCGGAGGTCCCGTGGCTGGCAGAATGCCAGGCCGTGGCCATCGCCACCTCGCCAGCAGTCCACGCACCGCTCATCGACGCGGCGCGAGAGCGCGGTCTTCACGTTCTGACCGAGAAGCCGTTCACGGTGGATCCGGCCGATGCGGAGCGGCTCGGAGCCCCTGGCGGACCGGTTATCGGCGTCATGCACAACTTCCAGTTCGCACGATCCGCACGCCACCTCTGGGAGGATCTGTCGAAGGCGAAGCTCGGGCCGGTACGAGCGATCAATGCGGTCCAACTCTCGAACCCTCGTCGCCGCCTCCCAGTGTGGTACGAGACACTACCGCTTGGCCTCTTCTACGACGAGAGCCCGCACTTCTTCTACCTGCTCCGTCGCGCGGCACCAGGTCTGGAGCTCCGTGATGTAGATTGCGTCCCAGGCCGCGACGGTCGCCGGACACCAGTCCTCGTGCGGACCCGCTACGCCGCTCCGTCGACGGAGGGCGAGATCCCCGTCACGCTCTCCATGCAATTCGAAAGCGCGGTCAGCGAGTGGCATCTAGCTGTCGTTGGGGAGCGAGCCATCGGGATTGTCGATCTGTTTCGGGATATCTACATCCGCGTGCCTCAGGATGGCCTTCACACGACGGCTTCGGTCCTTCGCTCGACACTGGCAAGCACGGGGGGGCACTGGTTGGGTTACGTCGGGAGCGGCCTTCGGCATGTGACTCGGCGACTCGACTACGGCGTGAGCGAGGTGTACGACCGTTTCGCCGCCGGCGTTGCCTCTGGCACGGATCCAGATCTGATCGGTCGCAGTGACGCGCTCGCCGTCGTCCGGATGGCGCACGAAGTGATCGAGGGTGTTGGCGGCACGACATGAAGAAGACGCAGCGTGCGCTGTTCCGGCGCTTCCTGGAGGAGAACCCATTCCAACCAGCCACAGGCTACTGGAGAGCGATCGAGATCGATTACGTGGTCGGTCGCGGCTTACCCGATGGTCGCGGCATTGATATCGGCTGCGGCGATGGCCGGCTGATGGCGATTCTGGAGGCGGCGGTAGGGGCGCGCCCCGAGCTCGTCGGCATCGACTTGGACCCGGCCGAGGTTCGGTCCGCAGAGACGACGGGTGTCTATTCGCGCCTCCACGTTGCGCCAGGCGACCGGATCCCGGAGCCGGGCGGCGCATTCGACTGGGCGTTCTCTAACTCGACCCTTGAACACATCCGCGAGATCGATGGCACGGTCGCCGAGGTCGCCAGGCTCCTGCGACCGGGTGGCACCTTCATCGCGACGGTTCCATCCAGCGACTTTCATCAATGCTTGGCGGGCCCCCTCTGGGGCGATCGATCGAAGTACCTGGATGCGATTGACGCCAGGTGTGCCCACCTTCGTTACCTCTCGCCCGAGGAGTGGCGCGAACTCGGTGCTCGGGCAGGACTGGAGCTGATCGCCAGCGAGCCTTATCTAAGCGGGGCCGAAGTGCGGCGCTGGGAGACGCTCTCAAGGATCACGGCCGGCGTCCTATATGCCGTGGTCCGTGGCAAGCGCCAGCCAATCGAAATTCAGCGTTCCCTCGGCCTCAGGAATTCACGATTGCGCATGCCGGGTTTCCTTGCCCGCCCAATCACGGCCTTGTTCGCCACCCGGGTACGCACATTGGCCGCTGATCCGTACGGTTGCACGTACCTGGTTTTTCGTCGCGTTCCGGCGGCATGAGTCTGCCCATACCCCGATTCGCTCGCTTCTTTGCTGTCGGAGCTCTCGCGGTTGGAGCCAATCTGGCCCTGTTCGCCACGCTCGTCGGCATTCTTGGGTGGGACTACCTGTTGGCGACCGTGGCAGTGTTCATTGCGGTGAATGCAGGGGCGTTTGTGCTGAACCGCGGTTGGGTCTTCGGCTCCAACCGACCTGTTGGGCAGTCTCTTGCTCGCTACTACGCGGTCATGGCCGTCAGCCTGGCGATCAACCTATTCCTGATGCGTGTGTTGGTCGAGGCCATCGGCTTCCACTACCTCCTCGCCAGCGTGATGGTCTCCGCGATACTCGCCGTCATGAACTTCGTCGCTCACGATCGGATCACCTTCGGCCCTCCTCCCGACCCCCGAATGAGCGTCGGCCCAAGAGTGCTACTGGTTAGCCATTTCTACCCGAGCCACCGGGGCGGGGTTGAGATCGTCGCAGGTCAGTTGGCCGAGCGACTCGCAAACGACTTCAGCGTCCGATGGGCCGCAGGTCGGGACACCGAGTCGTACGACCCACCACCCGATATCGAGCTTGTCCCCCTGCGGGTTTGGAACGGGATCGAGCGACGGACCGGCATCCCAGTCCCACTGCCGAGCCCCGGCGCTGTCATCCGCCTCATTCGCGAGGTCCGATACGCGGAAGTGGTCTGGATCCACGATCTTCTGTATCCAGCCAATCTGATTGCCGCAATCGCCGCGCGACTCTTCCGGCGTCCGTTGATCGTGACCATCCACGTGGGACCGATCCCATATCAGAACTCGCTACTTCGGCGGATGATGCGTCTGTCCTACCGATCGACTGCCCGCGTTTTCCTGCCAACGGCGGCCAAGGTCGCCTTCGTGAGTGAACGCGTCCGCGACGAAACGTACCGGGAAGGCTCCTGGCCGAGACCCCCCACATTCATCCCGAACGGGTTCGACCGGCTGCAGTTCCACCCGCCGACGGCAGGCGACCGTGGTCAGGTCCGGCGAGAGTTCGATGCCGAGTCGCGCCCTCTGCTCTTGTTCGTTGGTCGGTTCGTGGAGCGAAAGGGCCTCGCGCTGATTCGGAGCCTCGCGGCTGAGACGCCCGATTGGCGCTGGGCCCTCGCTGGGCGAGGCCCGATCGACCCGGAATCGTGGACAGCCCCGAACGTGAAAGTGATCCGTGGGGTCAGTGGCGCCGCCCTGGCGCGGCTCTACGGCGCCGCCGACGTCCTAGTGCTACCGAGCCTTGGGGAAGGGTTCCCGCTGGTCGTCATCGAGGCGATGGCCTGCGGGACTCCAGCGATGGTGGATCCATCGACTGCCGCGGGTGACCGAGCCGCCGCCGAGAGGCTTGAGATCGAGGCCGTAGGTGATCCGAACGCGCTCCGCCTATGGCGAGAGCACCTCGAGCGGATCCTCGCCAGACCGGACCAGGCCGCGCACCGTCGTGACCTGGGCGAATTCGCTCTCATGCACTGGTCGTGGGACCGCGCAGCTGACGCCTATCGAGCCGCGCTCGGGGCTGCGATCCAGAGCCGACGAGCTGAGATCAGCGAGTCTCAACCGTGACGACGAGGAATGCGGCCAATCCCACCTGTGATCCAACGATCAGGAGTGTCTGAGCGAACGCGGCAAGCTGAAGGCCGATGCTGATGTGCGAGCCCGACGAATAGGCGAGGAACAGGTAGAGGTCGATCCCGAGGCCAAGGATCACGAGGAGGAACGCCAGCAGAAGCAACGATTCGAGCGAGAACGCACGGCGATACAGGCGGACGAGCCCATCCTCCGCCGCGAGACCGGAGGCAACACCGTGCAGCTTCGCGATTACGCCGAACATGAGGGCGTTCATGCCGACCGCAACGAGGATCGGGCCGGCGAAGATCGGCTGCCAGCTCACGGACCCGATCTCGACGCCCGCGGGCGAGGCGAACGAGAGCACGAAGACGACGATGCCCAGCATGAACGACACTAGGCCGGGCAGGATGAACAAGAAGTCGGGAGCAGCAACGAGCAGAAACCTCAAGTGCCGCCAGCCATCCCGAACGGTATTGAGCTTGCTCTCACCCAACCGTGCGGAATATGGAGCAGGAACCTCCGCGAGCTTGAATCCGCCGCGAACCGTCCGAACGATCATCTCCGAGGCCAATTCCATCCCAGCCGAGGATAGCTGGAGGTCATCCAAGAGACTGCGACGGAACGCCCGAAACCCGCTCTGGCTGTCGCCGACGTTGACCTTGAAGAACACCCGAAGGATCAGGTTGATGATCGGGCTTCCCAGGTAGCGATGCAGGAATGGCATCGCGCCCTGCTTGATCCCACCGGTGAACCGGTTGCCGAGGACCATGTCTGCCCCCTGGTCCAGCGGCGCGATCAGACCGGAGAGATCGCTGAAGTCGTAGGTATCGTCCGAGTCACCCATCACGATGGTGTGGCCGCGCGCCTCAGCGAACCCGCGTAGATACGCGCGCCCGTAGCCGCGCTTCGCTTCGTTGACGACGCGGGCACCCTCCTTCGCGGCGATGGCCTGCGACCCGTCAGTCGAGCCGTTGTCCACGACGACGATCTCGCCCTTCAAGCCAGATGAGGCGAGCCACGTGCGTGCCTTGGCCACGCAGATACCGACGGTCTCCGCCTCGTTGAGACAAGGCATGACGATCGAGATATCCATCTGTTGATCCGCGAGTTCGGGGGTGGCTGCGATATCGAGTGACACTGGGCTCCCTTCGATTGACGTGGTCGGTTTGATCCGACTCGGCTTCGTTATCTGAATCGGCGTCTGCGCGAGGCCATCGGACCCTGTGGCGACGACGAGGGCGCGAATCGTCTGGGCAGCCAGTCGAGCCGGCGCCGGAGAAGCGCCGCCAAGCCGAGCACGCCGACGCCCATGACGAACAGCGGCGTCTTCGCTGGCGTGGCCTCATACGTGGCATCCACGGTGTGCTTGCCGGCCGGCAGATCGATGCCGACGTAACTCGGCGACACCATGAACGTCTCGACGGGCTTGCCGTCCACCTGCACCCTCCAATTCGGGTGGTAGGTGACCTTGATCGCCAGGGTGGCCGCCGCCGAGCACTCCACAACGAGGTGGACAGCGCCCGACGTCTCGTATTCAAAAACGGTCTTCCCGCCATCGGGACATCCGGCCGACGTCGTCGGAGGGCCTGCCGGGGTCGCATAGTCCCATCGAATGAAGCGGCGAGCGTCGGGGTCCGGGCCCTTCAGCCAGTCGAGCGCGGCGAAGAACAGGGCGTTCTGCGTGGGTACTTGCTGCCGCGCGACGATCGCCACGTATACCGCGGCACCGGTGGTCTGCACCCGATAGAGCGTGTACTTGCCCGTCTTCAGCATGGGCGTGTAGAACGGCGGCGCATTGAGCCCGGCAGGAGCGATCACGTACCGCACGTCCATGACGTCGAATTGACCGGGATCGTCGTCACGGAAGTTCCAGAACAGATCTGAATTGATCGAAGGCCCAGCGTACGGCGGCGAGACGGTCGGGATGGCCGCGAACGTCAGCGCGTCGGTCACCTTGGCCTGGCCCAGCGTCATCCGGGCCCCCCAGCCCGTTCGCAGCCCCGCATACGTGCGTCCCCCGGGCGGTTGCTGGTCGAGCGTCGCGACGATGGTCTGGAGATCGGTATCCGACCGATAGGCGTCGGCCGTCTGGTCCATCCAGATCGTGTTCCACTTGTAGAAGTCGATCCGCTCGACGACCGCTGGAGACAGCAGGAGCAGGATCACGGCGAACGCGACCGCCGGCCGGAATCCCGATGAGAGTCGCGGCAGACGAACCCGCGAGATGGCCCGCCACAAGGCTGCTCCGCCGACTCCCATGAGCATGATGGCGAAGATCTCGACCTCGCCGACGAAGCGATGGAACAGGAGACCATCGTGAAGCGGCATCAGGTCCGCGAGTGGCCCGAGTGTCGGACGGCCGAAGTACAGGACGAGCCATACCGAGAAGCCGGCGAGGAGGAACGTGGTCAGCCGACTGCGGCGGATGATCGAGACGATCAGCCCGAGCCCCAGAAGGCTCGTCAGCACCGGAAGCCGGCCGTGGTCCACGAGATCACCCGAGGTGAGCCAGCCGAGGATCGCGGGCGCCCCGAAGGAGTCGTACTTGGAGGCTTCCTGGTACGGGCTTGCGGCCAGGTACTTGTAGCTCGAGAGAAACGGCAGCCACATCTCCGCGGTCACGGCGATCACGATGACGCCAAGGATCCCAAGGCGCGTCAGCGTCGTGAGGATGGCGCCGCGGCGGAGGAAGACGAGGCAGAGCACACCTAGCGTGATCGCCATCATGTACGCGTAGATGAGATGGGACACGCCCAGGGCAGCGCTCGCGAGGATCGCCGGCAGGTATCCCGTGCCACGCTGGACGACGCGCCAGACACAGGCCAGGGTGATGAATGACAGGCACATGCCCCACAGCTGGGTGTACATGCCGAATCCGCGATAGACATAGCTGTCGTACTCGAGGCCGTAGCGGTGGTCACCGGCAAGCAGCGACGAGGCGGCCGCCCCGATCGCGGCTGCGACGATGGAGAAGCCCATCCGTCGCATGGACCAGAACACGATGAGCGGGAAGCCGACCAGCAGCAGGTAGCGGACCAGATTGAAGGTCGTGAAGAGATCGACCGTGCCGGCGAGGACCGCGTGAAGCCCGACGACGGCCAGGTGTGGCAAGTTCTGGTAGTACAGGAACTGCGGAAATCCCAGCCCTTGCTGGGGAATCCAGAAGTCGAGCGGATTCTGCCCATTCGAGATGGCATCCGCAGCGCGCTGCACGAAGAGGTAGTGGAACGCGTCATCGTTGAGGTTCAGCGCCCCACTCGTCAGTTCTGGCAGGAGCGCCACGGCATTGACGAGGATCGGGATGCCGACGAGCGCCACGATCCAGAGTCGAGACCGGCCCGTCGGCATCTCGGGATCGGGTGAGCCGTCACCAGACGGCGGAGCCGCCGCAGCACGAAGGGCCGCCCATGCAGCGGCGACACTGCGGCGCACACGGAGCATCAAACCGTCGGCATTGTCCCGAGAGGACGCGGGCGGTGTCATCGCACCAGACTCTAGCGCATGCCTCCCGATCCGCCGCCGCTACAAGAGGCAGACGCTCGACGTGCTGCCAACTTGTCATCGAAATGGCTGGCCATCATTCCCAACCGAGCGTCCACGAGGTCGTACTGGGACAACTCCTGATCTCGGAAGTGCCACATGAGCGAGGCGTTCAGGGAGAACCCGCCGTGCTCTGGTCCCGCCACGGAGATGCCGTTCGCGATCAGCACGTCGCGAACGTGGAGATCCGCCAGCTTCAGGTCCTTGCCCCAGTCCCCCCGGAGTCCGGCATAGACCCGGCCCCCCTGCATCGACCGCAGTGTCTTGACGATGGCCTGGAGTCCCGCGTCAGTGGACAGCGCCTTGTACGAGGTGTTCATGTACGTCGTGTTGGCTGCGTAGAACGCCGTCCGTTCGACCATCGCCGGTACCAGTAACAGGGCGAGGACACCCGCCGCCACGACGGGACGCCACGACGGGGCAACCCACTCCTTGGCGGCCACGCTCAGCCGGTGGACGACATCCCACACGAACAGCCCACCCAGGCCGACCAGCATGATCGCGAACAGGTCGACGCTGCCGATGAACCTGTGGAGCAGCAATCCATTGGGGAGCGGGAGCACGTCGTACAGCGGCCCCAGGGTGGGCCGCCCGAAGTAGAGCACGAGCCAGAAGATGAAGCCAACAAGGGCGAGCGCGGTGAGCCGCGTCCGATACATGAGCGCCGCGCCGATCCCGAGAGCCAGGAGGACCGAGATGACCGGCAGTCGGCCATGGTCGAGCAGGTCACCCGAAAACAGCCAGCCAAGGATCGACGGAGCCCCGAAGGAGTCGTACTTGTACTGCTGGAGATTCGGGCTGGCGCTCAGGTACTGCGATGTCGTGATCCAGGGAAGCCACTGATACGCGGTGACCACCGCCATCGCGCCGCCGACGATCGCGAGCCGGCTCAGGCGGGGGATGATCGTCGAGCGCCGGGCACCGACCAGGACCACGAGGACGAGCGTGATCACCATCATGTAGGCGTAGAGCAGGTGCGACAGGACAAGCACGGACAGGGCGAGAATCGCCCACACGTACCCGGTCCCTCGGTTGACCGTGCGGTGCGCGCAGGCGAGCACGATGAACGACAGGTTCATCGCCCAGAGCTGGGTGTACATGCCCCAGCCCCGCCAGATGTAGCTGCCGTAGTCGAACCCGTAGCGGAAGTCACCTGAGAGCAGCGGCGCGGCGGCCGCGGCGAGGGCCGCCGCCACCATCGGGAAGCCCATCCGCCGCATCGACCAGAAGACGACGAGCGGAAAGGCGACCAGGAGCACGTACCGCACGACATTGAACAGCGTGAAGAGGTCGAACACCCCGAGCGTCAGCCGGTCGAGCAGGACCACCATGAGGTGCGGCAGGTTCTGGTAGTAGAACGCCGGCGGAAAGCCCAGCTCCATCTCGGGCATCCAGAAGTCGAGCGGATTCTTGCCGGCTGCCAGGGCGTCGCTCATTCGCTGGATCACGGTGAAGTGGAACGCGTCGTCGTTCAGGTTCGGGACCGGCAGGGTGATCTCCGGCAGCAGGGCGACCGCCGTCACGATCATCGGCGCGGCAACGAGGAGTGAGATCGCGAACTTGCCGAGACGGCCCTGGGGGGCGTGCTCCGGTGGATCCAGCGGCACGGGCGTCGAGGTTGCCGCGCGCAGCTGCGTCCAGGCGGCTGCCACGAAGTCCCGCATGACCCGGGCCCGGCCTCGGCCCTCGGCG
>JBCLDE010000028.1:0-25793 GCA_038915165.1 Candidatus Limnocylindrales bacterium | reverse complement strand
CCGTGCCCCTCCCGGCGCGCCGGGGTTCCAGGGTGTCGCAGTCGTTCCGATCGGCGTGCTCCGGTCCCTGGCGGAATGGCCGCGAGATCCAGTCGATCGGGTGGATGGGCTCAATTTCCTCCCATAGCCGTATTTCCTCCCATATCCGCATGGAGGGACTGGTACGCGGAGCCTCACGTCATCAAGCGGATCCGTGCCGCACGGCGGCCCTGAGATGGGAGTGGAATCCGCCGACGGGGGCCTTCCGGGTCGCCTACCAGTCTGGGGACGTGGTTTTGCGCCGCGCGAGGGCTCGGGTCATGGAAGCGACCGGGTTCTCGCCCCGTACCAGTCTGGGGCCGCGGTTTTGCGGGCCGCGGGCCGGTCCTCGAAGGAATGAGACGGATCGAGGTTGCCCGACTCGAACCTCGAAACGTACGGCTGGGACGTCGCCCCATATCCGCATGGAGGGACTGGTACGCGGAGCCTCACGTCATCAAGCGGGTCCGTACCGCGCGGCGGCCCTGAGACGGGGGGTGGAATCCGCCGACGGGGGCCGTTCCGGGCTGCCTACCAGTCTGGGGACGTGGTTTTGCGCCGCGCGAGGACTCGGGTCATGGAAGCGGCCGGGTTCTCGCCCCGTACCAGTCTGGGGATGCGGTTTTGCGGGTCGCGGGCACGCGTGCGGGCCGCAGGGTGCGGGCCGTGGGCGCGGGGCACGGGGGCGCGGGCCGGGGGCGCGGGCCGGGGGCGCGGGCCGTGGCGCCCGGGGCGGCGGGCCGCAGGGCGCGGGCCGCGGGCACGCGTGCGGGCCGCAGGGCACGGGCCGGGGGTGCGGGGTGGGACCGTGGCGCCCTGGGGCGGCCGGACGTGAGGCGCGTGCAACCTTTTGCCCTGCTCGTGTCATGTATGTGATGTGACGAACCCGCAAGTCGGCCACGCCCTGGATTGCCCGCACGCGCGCCCGCTCATCGATGCCTTCCTGCTTGATGAACTCGGATCGGCCGATGCAGCCCGTCTCGCCGCTCATGTCAAGGGCTGCGCCGCGTGCGCCGCGGAGCTCGGCGGGGCGACCCGGCTGATCGGTCTGCTGGCCGCGCTCCCCACGCCCGAGCCCACGCCGGATCTCGATGAGCGGATCCTCCTGGCCGCGCTGGGCGACCGCGCCGGTCGGGGCGCCAACCGCTCGTGGCTCTCGGACCTTCGAACCCAGGTCATCCGCGGCGCGATGCGCACGACGGGCACGTTGATCGTGACCATCATGTCCGTCGCATTGCTGGGCGGCGCGTTCGTCTTCGCGGCCTCGCAATTTGTGGTGCCCGTGTTCAACAGTGCTACCATCGCGCCAGTGGTGACGCCGACGCCCACCTTGGACCAGGCTGCCCAGACTGCCGAGCCGGGGACGATATCGACACCGAGCCCGAGCACGGTCGTTTCGGCGACTCCCGAGCCCGTGATCACACCGGCTCCAACGGACTCGCCGGCGCCGACGATCGCGGCGGAACCCTCGCCCGAGCCGTCGCCCAGTGCGACCCCGGAACCCTCTCCCACTCCAACGCCCGAGCCGTCGCCCAGCGCGACCGCCGAGCCCTCCCCAACGCCAACCCCCACACCCTCACCGACGGAAAAGCCGCGGCGCACGCCGCCGCCGTCGGTGAGTCCAACGCCATCGCCGTAACTGCGGGGCGCGCAGTGCGCGTCTTGCCGTTCCGGGTTTCCGGAAGGCATTAAAGGAAGAGACAGCCGGATCGGGCAGGGGAAGGAGCAGACGGGCCGATCCGAAACCGAGGGTGCGCCCTCGTCGCATACAACCCAGCCAAACACAGAGAGAGGTAATCGATTTGAACAGATTCAGGAAGGCGATCAGCGTCGGCATGAGTGCCGCGTTGCTCGCTTCGCTTTTCACGACCATCGCCGCATCGACGGTGTTTGCGGCCGTGACCGTGACGTCCGCGGGCAACGTACCGCTCGACGGCACCTCCACCGGCACCGTGACGTTCGCGTTCGCGGAGCAGAATATCGCGAGCCTGCCGGCAGGCGCCGGCAGTCTCACCGTCGAGATCGGCGATTCCGACGACCCCGTCGCTGCCGTGCCCACGGCCGGCAACTTCGAAGTTACATTCTCCGGCACCCCCGTGGTGTCCGGTCCCGGCTCCCTCGGCGCACTCTCGGCCTCGGCCGTCGGTGACACGCTGACCGTCAGCTGGACCAACTCCGACATTCTCAACGTCGAGACCATCACCGTCAGCGGCCTGAAGATCAGCGCGGCCATCGGCGCCGAGACCGGCGCCATCAAGGCGCAGCTGGGCGGCGCGTTCATCGCTGCGTTCCAGGGCGGCGGCACCGCCAGCGGCACCGTTGCGACAGGCATCGGGATCGGGGCCGTTTCGGTCATCGTGAACGTGTCGACGACGGGTTGTCTGTTCGTTCCGTCGGCTGGCCCCCCCGGCAACCTCGCGTTCGCCCAGAATCCCGAGTCGGTGGACATCTCGGCCGTCAGCTTGCTTGGGGTCCCGTTGGCAGGCCAGCAGACGCTGGTTATCGCTGCGACGGGCAATGTCCATGACGCCGCGACGGCGGTCAGTCAGTCCACAGCATGCGCGCCCAACGGCGTGCTCGCTTCTCCCGGCACCGTCGTGAACACCGCCACGTTCACGGAGGATTCGACCCCCGTCGTCCTGCCGGGCCAGTTCAACCAGCCTGCAGGCGACGTCTATCTCGAGGAAACTCTCCTGGGCTTCTTCACCGCCGGCTCGACCATCACCTTGACGGTCGCGACCCCGGGAGTGACGTTCTCTCAGCCCCCCAGGGCCTTCATCAGCGGGGGCACCTTCGCGCTGTTCAACGCCGGCAACACCAACGTTATCGCGGCGATGAACCCCGGGCTCACGACGGCGACGTGGACGGTCAACACGACCTCGGCCGCTCCTACCGAAGTCTATTTCTGGAACTTCATCTACGACGTCGCGGCCAGCGTGCCGATCGGGACCTACGTCGATCTGACCGCCACGGTCAGCACCGGCAAGGTCATCGATCCCACCACGGTCAACAACGCTGTGGTGGGTCGAGTCATCGTCGGCATCGGCGCGACTCCGACCGTCTACATCGGAGAGAACAACCAGCCGAGCGGTCAGATCAAGCTGACCGAGTCCGGCGCCGCGTTCTTCACGGATGGCAGCGGATCGAACAACGTGTTCGCCCTTTGCCTCACGACTGATGAGCAGTTCACCCTCGCCCCGTGGGCGATCGTGACCGGCCCCTCGGTCGGTGCACTTCGGCTTCGCGAGGGCGCCGGGGCGTCCCCCGACAACATCGTCCTCGGCACACTGACCACCAACGCGAGTGGCAGCTCGTGCGCCTATTGGACTGTCTGGACCGGCAGCACCGCGGCCTCGACCATCGAGATCCGCGCGACCGATCCGGCCGCTCCCACCGCACCGCTTGCAAGCGGTGCTAATAACGGACCGCGCTTGAGCGTCGGCGCCCCCGGCCTCGACTCGGCGCCCGGCACCGTCCAGGTCGGCATCTTCACGGGTTCCCTCGCGGGGATCCAGGCCAGCCCCGACAGCGGGGCCGCAAGCCTCGTCGTCAATGCTGTGCGGGCATTCCGTAGCGGCGTCGTCGTCGCAGCGGTCAGCCAGCCGACCATTCCCAAGGGCTCGACCGGCTCGGCAGCCGGGAACCTCACCATCAGTGAGACCCTTGCTGGTCAGTTCAAGAACGGGCAGGACATCTGTGTTGAGATCCTCCCGCGCACGAACCAGCTCAGCATCCAGGACACGCTCCTTCTGAGCGCCGTCCAAAATCAGTTGCCGATCGTCACGACGAATCTCGGCTCTGGCCTCGCGGTCGGCCCCGTCTCCGCCGATAGCACCAGCTTCTGCTTCTCGGTGACGCAGCAGGCCTTCGGGCCGACGCTCGGCGTCATCACGATCAGCAACATCAGCTACATCACGGTGGCCGACGCCATCAACGGCGCGGTCCTCGTGTCCGTGACCGGAGATACCGACGGTGGAGCGACGGCCTTCCAGGGCATTGTCTCCAATGCCAAGATCGGCACGGCTGTCGTTGGAGCCGGAACCGCGACAACGCGGCTCGGCGTCACCCAGATCGGCGCCTTCACGACCGCCACCAAGATCGCCAAGCTCGGGAAGTACGTCACGTACCGCTTCGACTTCGGCGTCGCGGCCGCAGGCCAGGCCGTCAAGGTCTGGGGTGCGACCAAGACCGGTAATGACTGGTCCGCGTTCACCGCAGTGACCACTCGGACCGCCAATGCGTCCGGCGTGGTGTACTACTCCATCCGCCAGGCCTCGGCTACCTGGAAGTCCTACCGGGCCGCGTGGACCGGTGGTGACGCCTGGACCCCTGCGCGCCAGGCACGCTGGATCCCGTAACCCATAGTCACTGAAAGTGGCAAGTCCGGAACCTCCGGACTGCCACGCATCTCCTGAAAGGCCGGGGCGGTATCGCCGCTCCGGCCTTTCTCTTTTTCGCAGGTATCCTGATGGCCATGTACCCCTTCTCCCATCGCCGCGGTCGGACCACGAGGCTGTCTGCGATCCTGGGGGCCGTCCTCTCCGTCGCCGTGTTGGGGGGGCGCGCCGACCGTGCCGATCGCGAAGGCGGCGGATCCCAGTTCAGATATCCCCGGCGTGCCATTGTCGGGCCCCATCGCCGCCGGCCGTCTTGGTGGCGCGATCTACGACGTCGTGTACCGCTTCTCCGTTGCACCCGGGTACGTCATCGTGGCCAGCCTGACCGGAGCGGCCGGGACCGACTTCGATCTCTATCTCTTCGATGCCTCCGCCACGACTGTCCTTTCGAACACTGGGCTTCTGACGAAATCGAATGGTCCGACGAGCACCGAATCGATCTCATGGCCCTCGCGGTTCGGAGGGACGTACTACATCGACCTGAACGGGGCCACGAACGTCGAGGGCGACTACCGGCTCACGGTCCAGACGGTCCCCGACCCGACGCCACCGATGGTGTCGATGGTGCTGGCGAATGGCCGTGCGGCAACGAATGAGCTCACCGTACCGGTGACCTTGATGGCGAGCGACGATCTGTCCGGCGTGACAGAGATGGCGCTGAGCGGGGACGGCGCGACCTACACGGATTGGCAGGCGTTTCAGCGTGCGACGTCCTGGACGTTTGCGCCCGGTGACGGACCACGGACGCTTTGGGCGAAGGTGAGGAACGGCGTCGGACTCGAGTCCGCGCCGGCGACCGCAGACGTGACGATCGACACCGCCCGGCCCTCGGCGATCGACTTCGACCCGGCCCCCGGCTCGAGCGTCGTCGGGCTCCGTCCTCGCTTCACCATCACCTTCAACGAAGCGATGGACCCGGCGACATGGAACGACCTCGGGCTCATCGTGCAGTCGGTGACCGGTGCCCTCGTCCTGGGTGACTATGTGTACGACCCGGCGGCGCGGACGGGCAGCTTCGTTCCGTCGGTTGCGCTTCAGCCTGGATCCCCGTACATCGTGACCGTCGGGGATGTCAGGGACGTCGCCGGCAACCGGGTATCTTCCCCGGGGTCGTGGTCGGTCACCCCCCTTGCGCCGACGGCCCTTGTCGTGAGTGCAGGTCCGAGAGTGGTCGCCCGTGGGGGATCCGCCCGGCTCGATGTCACCCTGACGGGGGCTCCGCTGCCGGCCAGCGTCGAGATGCTGAGCGCTACGGGTTCCCCGGTTGGATTCGTTCCGTTCACGACGATCTCCACCGAGGACGGGCGTGCGTCGCTGGTGGTGACGCCCCTCTTGAACACGACATACCGGTTCCGATATGCCGGTGCATTCGGCGTGGCGCCCGCCCAGGTCGACGTTCCGGTCCTGGTGCGGCGGTCGATCGCGCTCATCGGCCGGAGCAGTACCGTCGTCTCCCGGGCGAGGGTCGGCTCGTCGGTGAAGCTCACGGCGGCTGTTGGGCCGGCCGCCGCCGGTGTCAGCGTCTCGTTCCGTCTCTATCGGTTCGATGCCGCCCGACGCACATGGGTCTACGCCGGGAGCCGCGGTCGGAACACGGACGCGTCCGGTCGAGCCACGTACGCGTGGATCCCGTCGTCGGCCGGCTCCTGGTACTGGCGCGCCTCAGTCGCCTCGACGGTCGACTTTGCGAACAATATGAGCCCGGTCTACCGCTGGTCGGTCAGCCGCTGAGCGCACGAGTGCCGTCATCCGCGGTACAGCGAACGTTTCGGGAACCTTCACGTCGCTTTAACCGTCGTCTCGTCAGGCTTCCGGATAAGTCCGCGTGCAGCGTCACGGTCGACAATGTTCAACACGGGGGCGTAGTGTGAACGCCTCTCGGGCGACCGTATGAGGAGGAACAGATCCCATGAAACCCACATCCACGCGTTTTGCTGGTTTCCATCGCTTTGGGGTGGCGCTGCTGGCTACAACGCGAATAGCGCCATGACTCCGCCGGAGCGATACAGCGTTCGCTGATCGCGCCGGCGACCCGCGGTTGACGTGCGCTCAAGCGCCATTCATACTGCGCTGGAGCGCATATGGGACGAGAGCATGAGCACCCAACTGGCGAGCGTCATCAAGCGGCACGGGCAGACCTACACCTCGGTCGCACGACGGAGCGGCCTTCAGCCGCGGACGATCCGGCAGATTGCGACCGGTGAGACGCCGATCGATCGGGTCTCGATCGGAACGATCCGCCGGATCGCGGCTGCCCTCGAGGTTCCCGTGTCGGTACTTGTGGACCCTGGGCAGAGTCATCCAGGCGATCCGGCCGTGTCCCGGTCAGAGCGGCTCGCGCGGGCGATCCGCGACGTGATGTGGGCCAGCGGGGTCGCAACGGTTCCGTACCCCTCGCCGGTCGAGAGCATCGATGACCCGCTCGCGCATGTGGAGCCGCCCGACTTCTTCGCAGGGACTGAGGTGATCGGTGCCGGTCGGGGCTGAGGTCTACCGGGCGGTTGCCGAGCACGATGAACTCTCGTCGGGCGACATCGCCTTCCTGTCCCTGGCGCGGACCCGCGAGCCCGGCGAGGTCCCGCCCGGCGACGCCTACGATCCGATCGGACGCATCCCGGCCTATCCGACCCCGGCCACGTTGGCGCTGGCGAACGGGCGGGAAGTGGCGCTCGATACGGTCTTCGCGCTTGTCGTGACCCACTCCTGCGAGCTCGATCGCCAGAAGAACCTGGGCGCCGACGAGGGGCACTGGGACTGCCGGCTTGCGGTCGCGCCGATCGTGCCGGAAGGTCGCGTTCAGCTCGGCGACGGCGAGACCGCAGAGAGGGCCAACTGGGAGGCGATCGCCGCGAACGTCCCGGTCGCCTCGCTGTACATTCCGGCGCTGGCCGACCTGTCGGCGATCGACCCGACCCTGCCACGCATGCCGTGGCCGCGCTCGTTCGCCGATCTGCGCGGGCTGTCGACCGTTTCGCGGCGAATGGTCCAAGCGGATCGCCTGATGGGCCTGTCGGCCGAGTACCTCGGTGTCCTTCAGCGGCAGTTGGCGCGGTTCTTCACCTGGCGCGAGATCGCCAGGCACGAACTCGTCGAGGCGATGGTCGGCCGTCGGATCGTCTCGGCTCTGCCGGCGAACGCGAAGGGAAATCGCGTCTCCGTCGCACTCACTGCGGACGACGGTAGCTCGATCACGGTGGAGCTGGTTGCGAAGTAATGGGCGGCCGCGGGGCGCGCCTCCTAGACGTGGATCCCTTCGTCGGCCGGCTCCTGGTACTGGCGCGCCTCAGTCGCCTCGACGGTCGACTTTGCGAACAATATGAGCCCGGTCTACCGCTGGTCGGTCAGCCGCTGAGCGCACGGGTGCCGTCATCCGCGGTACAGCGAACGTTTCGGGAACCTCTACGTTGTTATAAGCGTCGCATCGTCAGGCTTCCGGATAAGTCCGCGTGCAGCGTCACAGTCGACAATGTTCAACACGGGGGCGTAGTCTGAACGCCTCTCGGGTCGACCGTATGAGGAGGAACAGATCCCATGAAACCCACATCCACGCGTTTTGCTGGTTTCCATCGCTTCGGGGTGGCGCTGCTCGCGTCGCTCATGCTTGCGGGTTTGCTGCCGGGGTCCGTGTTCGCGGCGAATTCGGTCACGCCGGTGAGCGGCGGGTCGTCGATCTCCGCCGACACGAACTCCGTGAACGGAACTGGGGCGTGGACGACCCTGACCGGGCCGCAGCTGAACGGCACGGGCGGGACTCTCGTGGCCGGAACTCAAACCTTCACGATCGCCGATGCGGGCGAGTTTGCCTTCAATCCGGGGGTAGGCACCGCCAGCACGACCGGGGCTGGATGCGGCACGCTCGGGATTTCCGGTCCGACGGTCGTCGCCGCGAGCGTCTCGGTGACGCTGACTGGCGCGTCGAGCGGGACATGCAACGTGGTGCTGGCCGGGCTGCAGGTCCGTCCCACCGCGCTCGGTGCCGCGCCACTGGAGACGAGCGCCATCGATGCCAGCGGGATCGTGGCCGGCGCCGGAGCCGGCGGCACGCTCACCGTCGTACCGGGCGCGGCGATCCTGCAGTTCACGCAGGGGACGATCGGCAACGCGGCGGCTGGAATCGACCTCTCCCCGCAGCCGCTGGTCCACAGCGAAGACATGTACAGCAACGCCCGGGTCGGCGATTCGATCACCGTGTCGATCAAGCCTGGCACGGGTACGGCGGGCGCCACCGTTGATTGCACCGCCAACCCGGTCTCGACGAACGGGGGCGGAAACGCGACCTTTGCCGGATGCGATATCGACGTTGCCGGAACCGGGTACCGCCTGCTGGCTTCCACGCCCGGCGGGACCTCCGGCGAGTCGAACGCGTTCAATGTCACGGCAGGTGCTGCAAGCAAGCTGTTCTTCCTGACGCAACCCTCGCGAGGCACACCGGGAGGCGCGTTCGCGATCCAGCCAGTGATCGAGATCCAGGACAGCCTCGGCAACCGGGTCACGAGCGACTCCACCACCACGGTGACGCTCGCGATCACGACCAATCCCGGAAGTGGGGCCCTGACGTGCGCGGGCGGGCTCACCAAGACGGCGGTTACCGGTGTTGCGACGTTCACCTCATGCTCGATCAACAACGTCGGGGTCGGCTACAAGATCACCGCAACCTCGAGCCCGGGCCTGACACCGGCCGTCAGCAACTTCTTTGACGTGTCTGACCGTCTCGTGTTCACGACCCAGCCAAGCGCCTCGACCAGCGCCGGCATCGCCTTTGCCTCGCAGCCGGTGATCGCCGTGCGAGCCGGCGCCAGCAATACCGCCGTCAATGATCAGGCGACCGTCGTGACGCTCTCCATCAAAGCTGGAACGGGCACCGTCGGGGCCCTCCTGACCTGCGACAGTGGGCTGTCGAAGACGGCCATCAACGGGGTCGCGGCCTTCACCGGCTGCAAGATCGACAAGATCAGCCCGACCTCGCCGGCCAATCCCTACAAGATCGTCGCCACGGCGACCAACCAGACGGCGCTCACCAGCGCCGAGAGCACCAACGTCGCGATCATCGCTGGCGCCGCCTCCAAGCTCGGCTTTACCGCCCAGCCAAACGCCGGGGTGGCCTCCCAGGCCTTCCCGATCCAGCCAGTCGTGGCCGTTCAGGATGCCGGTGGCAACACCGTGACCAGCGGCACGAACAGCACCGCGACCGTGACGCTGTCGCTCGGTGCGGGCGCGCCGGTCGGCGCGGTCCTGACCTGCACCGGCGGCAACGCCAGGACGGCCGTGGCCGGCGTGGCGACCTTCAGCGGCTGCTCGATCAACGCGGCCGGGACCTACACACTCGTCGCCACGGCGTCGAACCTGGCTACATCGACCACGGTGACGTCGGCCACGAGCAGTTCGTTCGTGGTCACGGCGCCGACTGCCACGATCACGTTGACGACCTCCGCCCCGATCCCGCCCGGCGCGCAGAACCCGGTGATCCTGTGGGGTCAGGGATTCACCCTGAGCGTCCAGTTCGGGACCAATGGGGCCAACAAGCCGTTCCAGCTCCAGGGCACTCGTGATGGCCTGACCTGGACGACGATCACGAGCCTCACGACCGACGCGAGCGGACGAGCCTCGCTCTTCTATACGCCGGTGACAAACCTGTTCTATCGGGCGGTCTTCGCGGGCACGCCGGACCTTGCCGCTGCGAACAGCAACCAGGTCCGAACCGTGGTTCGCCAGCTCGCCATCCTGCGCCCGACGAATTCCGGATCGGTGAAGACCATCAACCGCAATACGTCGATCACGTTCACCACGACGGTTCGGCCGGCCCGGCCGGAGCTCGCGCCGGCCAAGGTGAGCTTCTATTTCTACCGGCAGGTCTCGGGCGCCTGGCAGTTCGTGACGAAGCGTGACGTCTACATCGACGGCGCCGGGCTGGCCCGTACGACGTTCAAGTTCACGACGGCCGGCCAGTGGTACGTTCGCTCCCAGGCGAACCCCACCCCGTACAACGCCAACAGTGTCATGACACGGGTCGAGCGGTACAGCGTTCGCTGACCCCTCTCGAATCCGAGTAGTTTTTCGGGGTCCCCTTCCTCGCCGAAGGGGACCCCGTTCTTTTGCGGGATGCGCGATCAGCAAGGCAGGCGTTGGCTACACGCTGGTCGCGAGCTCCAGCGGCCTCACCCCGGCGACGTCGACGCCGTTCAACGTCGTGTCAGGCGCGAGCCTCATCATCACGAATTCGGCTTCAGTCATCACGTGGGGCGGTCAGATCACGATCACCGTGCGAATCGACCAAGCCGGCGCCAACCGTAACGTCCTGGTGCAGGGCACCAGGGATGGCGTCAACTGGACGACCGTCACGACGCTCAACACCGGTCCTTTGGGGACGGCCTCCGCCGTCTATACGCCCGTCACCAACCTGTACTACCGGGCGTCGTTTGTCGAGGGACAGCGGGACTTCCTCCTGGGCGGTCAGGAATAGAACCTGCCTGGACCTTGGCTGATCTGTCGTGGGTATGACGGTCAGGTGAGGTCGTAGTCGTAGGCCAACGCTGCCGCGCCCAAGTCATCAGCGAGGCCCGGGTGCGACAGGGGGAGATGGAGCCGCGGGTGCGCCGGGAACGCGCTTTGCGCGGTCTCGAACAGGGCCACGTTCCGACCGAACAGGGATGCGGCGACTCCCCGAGGGCGGGGACCGCGCGGTGTTCCACGCATCGATGATCGGTAGACGATCCCGACAACGTCGTGTGCGTACTCGGCATGGATCGCGCGCGCCCAGGCCTGGGTGATCGCCGGCGCGTCGCCCGTCGCGAACGCACCACTGGCGCCGGCCCGAGTCGGCCAGGCGCGATCGAGATCGAGCACGTGCAACGGCGCCGTCGGCGCGAACACGACGAACCACGGGTCGTCGCGGCGCCGGTCGATCGTGCGGTCTGCCTGGAAGGCCTCGACGATCGCGCTGACACCATCCCCGGCGGCGTAGAGGATGCCCGTGGTCGGATGGTCTCCCGGTGGCGGTTCGTGGTGGTCGAAGCGGCCACGGGGCGTCGGCCCGTAGGATCGGAAGCCGTTCCAGGTCGTGCCGTGAGGTCCGGCGCGATAGACACGCACGAGGCGTGTTCCGGCCGGGATCGTGAGGACATCGCCGGGGCGCAGTGACGGCAGCGGCCGAGGCGGGACCGCCGGCAGGGTGGCCACGCGGTTGGGGTCTCGTCCTAGAGCGCGGCGGCGTCGGTGGCGACCGGGTCGGGGTCGCCACCGGTCAGCAGCCAGTCACGCGGGCTGAGCGGGCGTCCCTCGATCGCGAGCGCCGGGCTTGGCGTCGTGAACCAGTTGAAGAAGGCAAGGGGATGGAGCGATCGCGGGACCGCCGCGACGACGGTGCCGAGATTCGGCACGAGCGCATCGCTCTCGAACTGGATCGACGGGACGAGCCACGTCGCCCCGTTCTTGATGCCATACAGGGTGTGATCGTTGAGCATCTGTCGCACCCGCCCCTCGCTGACGCCGAGGTCGTGTGCCACGTCGGCGACGGAATGCGCGGATACCAGGATCGCCGCCATCGTCGCGGTCGAGCGCTCGGCGGCACGGACAAATGCGCCGACGTTCGCGGCCGGATCGAGGCCGATTTCACGCAGCTCTGCAAGCTCGTGTTCCGCGAGCGCAGCCGAGGGCATGGCCGGCGGGCGAACCCCAACGACGCGCCGCAGCGACTCGCGCAGGATCTCCGCGAACCGCGAGCCCTGATCGCGAAGCCCGAACTCGGTCAGTGCCTGTTCCACGTCGTCGTTGGTGACCATCGCACCAGACATTGGTCTCCTATCGTCTCCTATCGTCGTTCGTACACGATAGTCATTCGTTCTGGTTCTGGCAAGCGCGGGGTGCCTGCGTCCTCACAGCGCCACTTAGAATAGAGCAGACGATCACTTGACATGGACGACAACATTACATAACGTGACGCTACCGCTCGATCAGCAGCAGGCGGACGCTGAGTGACGGCCCGGTTGCGCAGGCTGCGGCCGCGGGATGAGCAGGAGTGGGGAGCCATGCGGAAGCTCGATGCGGACCTCATCAACCAGGCGCTCGAGGCTCTGGGTTTCGTTCTCGCACTGCGGGGTCAGCGTTTCGAGATCGTCGTGATCGGCGGCGGCAATCGCGTCTACTCAGGCCTTGTCACTCGCCCGGCCACCAGGGACCTCGATCTGCTCGGCGAGATGCGCCACGGAGACGTCGTCAAACTGCGCCCCATGCCCACCGTGCTCACCGGCGCCATCCAGGATGTCGGGCGCCAGTTCGGTCTGCCGCCCGACTGGATCAATCTCGGCCCGGATGTACTTCTCGACAAGGGCCTGCCCGATGGGTTCTGCGATCGGCTCGAACCAGAGCTCGGGCGCACATGGATGACGCCCTGGGCGGAAACAGACCTGCTGGCTCAGGCTGATGGCGTCATCGCGACGCTCCTTGACCGATGACCGCCACCTCGCCGGCCGACACGCTGCGTGGCGACCTGGTGCGACTCGCCTGGCGCCAATGGACCGCGCTTGGTGTGACCGGCTGGAGCGAAGCGGACGAGCGACCCGTCGATCCGGAGGCACTTATCGTCCTCACGGCAAGGATCGGCGAGAGCGATGCCCGCCTGCGCGATGTCGCGACCGACTGGTGCGTGGAGGCGGGCCACCTCATCAACGGGTCCCGACTGGGGCAGGTCGTCCGCGAGATCGGGGGTGACGATCCGCTCGTTTCGCGCTTCTTCGCCACGGTGAAGGCTGCGGGCGGCCCCGCATGGCTCAAGTCGGAGGCCGAACCTCGCCCCGGCTACGTGAACCGCCACAAGGTGCATCTCACGCATCTCGCGTCACCTGGCCGGCTCGTCCTGCGCCTCCGCGCACTACTCGGGGTCAATGCCCGAGCTGACATTGTTGCCATGCTGATGGGGGTCGAGGAGCCGATTGCCATTGCGGACGTGGCACGCCAGACGAGGTTCACCCGGACCAACGTCGACAAGGCCGTGGCTGCTCTCGCGCTGGGTGGGCTGGTGCGAGTCGTCGAACGAGGGGCTCGGGACACCCGCGTTCAGCTCAGCCTCGACGCTCCACTCGTCGAGTGGCTGGCGGTTTCCCAGCCCGTGGCTGATTGGGTGTCGCGTTTCAACGTGGCCCTGCAGATCCTTGAACTGCTGGACCGAGTCGGCAGTTCGCCCCGCGCCGCCCTGGGAGTCGAAGCCCGGCGATTGCTCGCCACGATCGCACCGGTGCTGAGCCGAGGAATGCTGACAGCGCCGGATGAGCGCCTGATCGCTGACGCCTACCTGGAGTCACTCGATCGTTGGCTGGGGTCTCTGGGCTCTCAGCTCATGGCGAGGTCCGGGTCCTCGTCCGCCGGAAGGTCGCGCTCCTTGGCCCCGGGCCGGCGACGACGCGGACCGCGCTCGCCGGACGGCCGGTGACCCTGGCGGCCCAGATAAGCCAGGTCCGCTCCCTCCACGACAGAGAGGCCGGAGGGAGCGTCCGCGCGATGAGCAGCACCCCAGAGATCAGCCCGATCGGCCAGGACATCGATACCGCCCGCGCAGCGCGACGGCGCAATCCCGCGTATCAGTCTGCTGAACAGGAACTCGGCCCGCTCGAGGAACTCGCCCGGCTCGTGATCGCGCATCGCATCCGGCAAGGCCTTACCCAGAAGGCCCTTGCCGAGCGCATCGGAACGAGCGAGGCCGCCATCTCCCGGCTGGAGTCCGGCCAGCACAAGCCGACGGTGGAGACGCTCCGGAAGGTGAGCCGCGCGCTCGGCCAGAAGCTGGTGGTCGGCTTCGAGGATCCGTCCGGAGGGCGAGAGCTCGCGACCATCCGCTGACACGAACACCTGCTTATCCGGTTGAGGGGGTAACGCGTCCGGTGGGGGTTTCGCGCCGCCGCCTCGGCGGTCGCGGCGATCAGGCCGCCAGGGTTCCGATCGGGATCACGAACACGCCGTCATCACGCCGGTAAGCGTATCCCCAGCCGGTGATGACGGCCAGGAAGGCGGGCGTGCCGTGGCGGTCGGTGTCGATGTGCTCGGCAACGCGGAGCAGACTGTCCGCCCCATGCTCGATGTCCTTCTGCCCGAGTTTCACGTCCAGCGCAGCCCACGAGCCGTCCCGCCGCTGGAGGATCGCGTCGGCCTCGAGCCCCGTATTCTCCCGGTAGTGGAAGGCCGACGCGCCGATGGCCTGGCCGTAGATTCGCAGGTCCCGCACGGCGAGGGACTCAAAGAGCAGGCCGAGTGTCTCGGGATCCTGCAGGAGGCGTTCCGGGCTCGCGCCCAGGACGGCCGCAGCAACCGACGGGTCGACGAAGTGGCGCGTCTCGGAAGACCGCAGGATGCCGCGGGACCGCAGGGCCGGAGACCATGCCGGAAGGTCTTCGACAACGAACACGCGCGCCAGGGCCTTGACGTAGTTGGCAACCGTGTGCCGGTCGATGGGTCCGTCCGCTCCGGCCACGTCCTTGGCGATCGTCTGGTCCGCGGCCTCGGTGGCGGTGTTGTGTGCCAGCGAGCGCAGGACGCGTGCGACGTTCTCGGGATCTCGCCGAACGCCATCGAGCCGCTCCAGATCGACCAGGCGGGTCTCGTCGAGGTATCCCTGCGTGGCGAGCATCGCGTCGGCCGGATCTCGCCGGATCAGGGCCGGCCACCCGCCGATGACGATGCGCTCGGCGATGGCACGGATGTCGAGCCCCGGGTCTGTCGCCCGAGCCTCGCCGCCCGCGAACAGCGCAGCGAGGGACACATCACCCGAGGAGTGCCCGCTCTCGGCGAGCGACATCGGACGCATGCGCAGGCGCGTGAAGCGCAGCGAACCAGTGTGCCTGGTCGCATCGTCGGCCGGGACGGCGGAGCCGGCGAGGATGAAGCGCCCTGGTTCCCCGGGATGGTCGTCGACGTCGCCCCTGACCTCGTTCCAGACGTCAGGCACAAGCTGCCACTCGTCAATGAGCCGCGGGTGCTCGCCCGCCAGCAGAAGCGAGGGGTCGAGCGCGCCAGCCGCCCTGGCGGCTGGGTCCCGGTCGAGCCGAACAGCGCTCCTGGCCGCCTGCAAGGCCGTCTGGGTCTTGCCGCATCCGCGCGGCCCCTCGATCAGAACCGCTCCGGTCGCGCGGAGGCGATCGGTCAGTTCCGCGTCCGCGAACCGGGTGAGGTAGTCGCGGATGCGGCCCGAGGATGACATGTCCTGACTGGTGGCAGCCATACAAGTAGGTTAGGCACCACAATGAAAGTCGTCAAGGCACCATAATAGAGGGCTTGGAGCCACCAGATGATACGCCCAGAGGGCACCAGAATACAGAGCGACAAGCAGCGAAACCCGTCGAGACCCTCGAGAGGCCAGGCCACGCATTCGGCGGCGGCCTCGGTGCCGACTGGCAGGCACACCCGGCGGCTTTCGCTCGAGCAGGCCCAAGGCGACGAGCTCATCGAGCGTCCGGAAACGCATCAGCCGGCCTGCTCGGCCGGCAGGAGCTGGATGCGCGGATTGGCAAACACATCGGCCAGGAACGGATCGTCGGCTCGCCGGAGCGCGTCGAGTTCGGCGCGCTCGTAGGCGGTCACGTTGACTTCGCGGCCGAGGTCCTGCTCGAGCTCGATGAGCCGCTCGGACAGGACCGCCCGGTCGTTAGGGGCCTCCGCAAGGTCGCGCTCCTTGACATCGACGCGTGACTCGTTGATGCTGAGTACAGCATCAACAGGAGAACCAGATGGTCGCGTCGAGCCTCCTCCGCACCGCCCGAGCGCGAGCCGGAGCCACACAGCGCGAACTCGCCCGGCGCACGGGCGTTTCCCAGGGGACGATCGCCCGGATCGAGACCGGACAGACCGCGCCGCGGCTCGACACGCTCGAACGTCTTCTGGCGGAATGCGGCATGTCGCTCGTCCTGGCACCTCGCCGGCCGTTCGAACCAGCCAGCGCCGATCTCTCGGAATTGGCGCTGAGTGATCGCGCTAGGACCTGGCTGCCGGTGATGGTCGAGCGCATCGTGACCCGCTTCCATCCCGATCAGATCATCCTCTTCGGTTCGCAGGCCAAGGGGAGAACTCGCCCGGACAGCGACGTTGACCTGCTCGTCGTCCTGCCGCGGGTGACGACCAAGCGCGAGGCGCGGATCGCGATCCGCGCGGCACTGGCCGATCTCCCGATCGCCAAGGACATCCTCGTGAGCACCCCGGATGAACTCGCTCGACGCGGACGCGTGAGAGGCACGGTGCTGAGCGCCGCCATTGCCGAAGGGGTCCTGATCTATGTCGCCGCGTAGGAGGCAACCGGGCGCCGAACATGTCACCGAAGCCATTCGGTGGCTTGGATGGGCCGAGGGAGACCTGGTCACGGCGATAGAGAACGAGGCCAATCCCAAGGTCCCCTACCGCAACGCCGCCTACGAGGCGCAGCAAGCGGCAGAGAAGGCGATCAAAGCCGTGATCCTGCTCGCCGGTCTGGGGTTCGATGAGGTCCACGACCTCGAAGCATTGGCCACACAGGTCCCGCCCGGTTTCTCGCTGCCGGTGACGACCGATGCGCTCGCGCGCCTGTCCGACCTGGCCACAGAGGGTCGCTACCCAGACGAGGGCGAGGCGATCGCCGCGGACGAGGCCGCCCAAGCGATCGCCACGGCGACGAAGATCTGCAGCGCGGCCGTCGAGCATTTCGTCGCGCGGGGCGTGGATCGAGCGTCCATATCGTCGCCTCCGGAGCGACGAGGTCGTTGGACCCGGCGAGGAGCCGGACGGGCATTCGATGCGGCTTCCCGGCGAGGATGGTGGTGGCGTCACCCGCATCCCACTAGAGCAAGTGTGCGGCCGCGCGAACGCGTCCGATGACATCGTCGTAGCTTGGCATCTCCCCCCACACGAGCGTGCCAGCCTGCCTGATGGCGGAGGCGAGAGCATCCGCCGCCTCCGTTCCCCCGCGGAAGGCCGGACTCTCGGCGAAGCCACCGGCTGGTCGCGGGGAGAACGGCCAGTGGTTCTCCGCGCTCCGTCGTTCGGCATCCTCCGCGATGCGCGCCGCGAACCGCTCTTCTGCGAGGGCCGATTGGACACCTGGGTCGCCGAGCAGCCGGTAGACGTCGTAGGCGTGTCGCCCGGCAGCCGGAACCTTCGGCGTACTCGCTGGGTAGGTCGCGGCAAGGTGATGCAGGATCCCGAGCTTCTCGATCAGCGTGCGTTCGGGTCGGAGCGCCACGACTTCCACCGAGGCGAACTCCTCGAAGTCGCCCTCCGCCGCCTTGCCGGTCCTGATCGCCCACTCGGCAGCGTAGGAGCGAATCTCGCGGACTTCCGCCGGCTCGGGGCCACCGCGGATCCCCATCTCGAGGAGGACGCCCGGCGTCACGCGACCGGCATCCGGATAGACAGCTGAGTAGTGCAGGCGTTCGGTGCGATGGACCCCGCGGTCGGACTCGCCTTTCTTCTTCGTCTCGATCCCGAGCTCCTCGGCGGCTCGTCGCGGAAGCGTCTTGAGGACGCGCTCCAGCTGCCCCGCGCCGATGCCAGCATTCGCCACGATCAGGAGGTCGACGTCTTCCGAGAAGCGTTCGATGAGTCCATAGGCCTTGCTGAGACTCGTGCCACCCTTGAACACGACGCGGGCGCCCTCGATCGGACGGACGATGCTGCGCAGTACCTCGACCACCCAGATGTCCTTCTCGATGTCACCCGGCGGAATGCGGAGCTCGCGAGACGCGGCGTCCACGAGCCCGGCGAACTCCGCCGAGCCGATCAGCCTCGTCACGCGAGGGCTGAGAGCAGCGAGGCCAGGCGCTCACTCGCTGTCGGCGGCTCGAAGCGTGCGGCATCTCGCACTGCAGAGACGCGGATCCTGCCCGTCCGGACAAGTGACTTCACCGCACGCACCAGCTCGTCCCAGTCGCCGTCGGAGTAGGCGGGCCAGTCGCGGACGGCCTCGAGCGCTGCGATCTCGTGGTAGCGCAGAGCCGCCCGCTTTGGATTGCTTCGGCGGTGAAACCGAACGCCGCGGATCCCGGTGGGCGGCGTCGCGATCGTCGCGAACTCTTCGATCGCGGGCCGCTGCGTGGTCAATCCCAGATCGCGGCTCGCGCTCCAGCCGGACGGACCGATGCCCCCGCGATCACCGACAACCGCAAGGACGACGTCGGTCGCGCTCGGCGCTCCCTTGCCGAACCGGGACGGCATGCCGCGCCAGTAGAGGCCTCGCCGGACACGGATGACAGGACTGGTCGGATCATCCGCCAAGCGCGAAAGCGCAGTGTCGGCGGCGCCACGCGACATCACCCCAGCGCACAGCTCAGCTGTCCGAAGGAACGAGCGCGGAGGGGCTGACTCGATTCGGTCTCGAAGAGTGGAGGCGACGCTGCTCATGTCAATAACTATCATCGAGCATCTTACAAGTGTCAAGAAGAGAGGCCGAAGGGATGACCTGCACCGGCGTCCGTCATCACGTGGGCCAGCCAGATCACGATCACCGTCCGGATTGACCAGGCTGGGGCGAATCGTCTTGTCCAGGTCCAGGGCAGCCGCGACGGCGTCTGGCGGCTGTACGAGCAGCGTGACGTGGTCATCGACGCGCTGGGCAAGGCCGCCACGACCTGGAACTTCCCGGCGACGGGGGAGTGGTACGTCCGATCGCAGGCCCGCCCGACGCCGTACAACGCGAACAGCGTCTGGGGGTCGATCGAGCGGTACAGCGTCCGGTAGGGCCCCGGCGGCGCGCAAGGGGGAACCTAATCCTGTTCCGGCGAAAGATCGCTGGCGAGGCAAGGACCGATGATCGCAATCGAAGCAGACTTCAACCATCTGGACGGGCATGGGCATCTGCTCCTGGCCGGATCGTCGAGGATCAGAAGCGGGGCTGGGTGGGTGAGGCCGATTGGGACACTCAGGTCAACCGTTCGAATGGGCGGTCTCCGGCGGAACGCGGGCAGAAGCCGTCCAGATCACGCGGCCAGCCACGTTGACGTTGGGTGCATGAACTCCTACGCTCGCTCAATGGCTGTCGACTGGCGCAAGCACATCACCTCTGATCCTGGGATGCACCACGGGCGCCCAACGATCCGCGGCATGCGGATCACCGTGGAGGACGTTCTGGACAACCTCGGATCCGGCACGTCGATCGAGGAGTTGCTCGCCGACTTTCCTGAGCTCACGCGCAAGGACATCCAGGCCTGCCTCGCCTTCGCCGCAGAGCAAGTGCGGCGAATGGCGCACGTGTGAGACTGCTCGTCGATCAGAACCTCTCGGATCGCCTCGTCTCACGGCTCCGCGACCGCTTTCCGGGATCGACGCACGTCAAGTCGCTTCGGCTCGAGAGGTCGGGCGACGAGACGATCTGGGGGCGCTGCCGGAGCGACGGATACGTCCTCCTAACGAAGGACCGTGATTTCGAGAACGAGCGCGAGCCTCCAGGACCTCCGCCCAAGGTGATCTTGTTGCTCATTGGGAACTCGAGCACGAAGCGCGTCGAAGCGCTCCTCAGTCGCCACGCAGAGAGGATCGCGGCGTTCGAGGCCAACAGCGAGCGCATCCTTTCGCTCCGGTGGCCCGACGGCTTTCAGGACTGACCTGCTGCGGTCTGGAGTGCGTCGCCCAACATCGTGGCGAACATTGCCTCCGTGGGTCGATGATCGCCACGCATCGACATCTCGGCCGCACCGGCGAAGAACACGTCGTCGGGTCGCGGCTTGATCCGAACGAACGGCGGAAGCCCGTAGCGCACGGCGATCCAGTTCGCCCATACGCGTGCCGTGCGCCCGCTGCCGTTGGCGAAGGGGTGGACGCGGATCCATTCGCCGTGGGCGCAGGCGCACAATCGCACGATTGCCGCGACGACCGGAGGAGACGAAGCGACGCTTCCCGGCGGGACAGCGGCGTCCAGCGCCGACACGACGGTCGCAGTTGCTCGCACGAATGCGTCGAGCGCTGCCGGGACTTCCCTTGCCCTCACGCCGCGGGTGGTCCCAACGACGACCTCGTAGTCGATCAGACACGGGAACCGCGGATCGCTGTCGCGCACTTGGCCGATATAGTCGGGATGCGGCACGGGAACGCGGTCGTAGATCCGGCGGTGCCACTCGAGCGCGATGGCAAGCGACGGCGCGGGCCGCGCCGTGGCGTCGGCCTCGATCGCGGGCCAGAGATCCTTGATGTTGGCGATGATCGTCGGTACGTCGCCGGGTCGGTCTTCGTTCCAGTCGGGACAGGGTGGCAGGGTCAAGCCCCGACCTCAAAGGCGCGGGCGACCCCAAAGGGATCCTCGTCGGCCTGGGTGCGTCGGACTGCGATCGGCTCGGGGAGCCCTTCGGCATCGGCAAATGCGGCCCACGCTTCCGCTCGTCCTTCGCCGCGATAGGAACGCAGCAGCTCGATCGTTCTGGAAAGGCTGCTCTCGAGGCCCAGCGCGAGCACCTGGAGTTCGCGCGCGATCATCTCTTCCGCGAGCTGGTTCATCGATGTGTGCTGCCGCTCGGCGATCACCCTGAGCAGTTCACGGGTACGCTCGTTCTCGAAGCGCAGCGGGAAGACGGTTCTGGCAGGTCGCTTGGCGGTCATAAGGACAGGATAGGCTCGTGACATCAGATGTCAAGAACTGACATCATGCCGGGACTGGGGCCTCAGCGGCGCGGCTGCCTCGACCAGCCGAGCCGTCTTGCGTGCGGTGTAGCCTAGGCTCATGCGGCTGCAGCAATTCGCGATCGAGGGCCTGGGCCACCTGAGCACGCTCATCGCCGACGAGGCGGCCGGCGTCGCGGTGGTCGTCGATCCGCGCCGTGACGTCGACGTCTATCTCGAGGCTGCCCGCTCGGCGAAGCTGCAGATCAGCCAAGTCGTGGAGACGCACCTCCACAACGATTACGTGTCGGGCGGTCGGGAGCTTGCAGCGCTGACCGGCGCGTCGCACGTGATCGGCGCGGGGGCGGAGCTCCGTCACGAGCATCGGCCGGTGCGCAACGGGGAGAGCTTCGATGTTGGCACGCTCCGGTTCCGGGCGCTCGACACGCCAGGGCACACGCCCGAGCACGTCTCGTACGCCGTGGCGGATCGATCGCGGTCGGACGAACCGTTGCTGTTGCTGACGGGTGGGTCGTTGCTGGTCGGCGCGGTCGGGCGGACCGACTTGCTCGGGGCCGATCACGCGGCGTCGTACGCGGCCGCGATGCATCGGTCGCTGCACGAGGTCATCCTCCGCCACGAGGACTCCGTGGCGATCTACCCGACCCATGGCGCTGGCTCGCTGTGCTCGACCGGGATCTCCTCCACGTCGTGGTCGACGATCGGTTACGAGCGCCGGAACGACCCGCTCCTCGCCCCGATGGAGGTCGATGCCTTCGCTCGCGCCCTGTTGTCCGGACAGCCGACCTTTCCGCGCTACTTCGCCCGGATGCGTCCGCTCAACCAGGCCGGGCCACGGCTGCTTGGTGGGATCGTGCCGGAGATCGCCGCACTCCCCGTGGAGGACGTCGCGGAGCGCCTCGCGCGCGGGGCCGTGCTGGTCGATGCGCGCTCGCCCGAGGCACATGCCGAGGGCCACATCCCAGGGTCGCTGTCCATCCCGGCCGGAGACTCGTTCGGGACCTGGCTCGGCTGGGTCGTGGACGCGGACGCGTCGGTCATCCTGCTCGTCGATCGACGCGCTGACCTGGACGATCTCGCCCGCCAGGCACTTCGGATCGGCTTCGACGGCCTGGCCGGCTACGTCGACGGCGACGGCCACGGCGACGGCCGTGGCGGCGACGGCGGCGGCGGCGGCGGCGGCCACGGCGGCGGCCACGGCGGCGGTGGCGACGGCGACCGTGGCGGCGGCGGCGGCGACGGCCTGGCGGCCTGGCGACGTTTTGGGCGCCCGGTCGAGGTCGGGGGTCGCCTCGACCCCGATGGGCTGGCGCGAGCGCTGCACGCCAGCCCCGAGGACCGGCCGCTCGTCATCGACGTCCGCCAGGCGAGCGAGTTCGAGGCCGGGCACGTCCCGGGCGCCTGGCACATCGCCGGCGGCTCGCTGCCGGACCGGTTGGCGGAGCTGCCACGCGATCGACCGATCGCCACGATCTGCGCGTCCGGTTATCGCTCGTCGGTCGCCGCCTCCCTGTTGCGCGCCGCCGGATTCACGGACGTGTCATGGGTGACCGAGGGTCTGCCCGCCTGGCAGGACGCCGGCTACGAGACCGAGACCGGTGGGGCAGGGGACGCTGTGAGCGCCGCCGCTCCGGAGCACGACCCGGAGCGCGCCCACACGCACTGACCCTTGGCCCGGCGCGCCGAGCGTGGTGCCCCGGCGCCCGGGCTTTGCGCCCGGGCTCCCCGGCGCCTGGGCTTTGCGCCCGGGCTTCGGCGCCTGGCGCGGGGCCCCGCGCCACCGCCCGCCCGCGACCTGGGTCACGCCCGCGCCACCGCCCGCCCGCGACCCGGGTCACGCCCGCGCCCCGCGCCCGCGACCTGGGCGTTGATGAGGCTCACTGATCAGGAGGGCCCCCAGCAAGCGTGGTGGCGCACGGTTTCCGACAGAATCGGTGCACTGCCAAGCGTGCAAACCCCATCCATGATGAGCCAGCCTCATCACGGGGTCGCCGCACGAGGTCACGGCCGGTGGCGCCGACGCGCCGTTCGTCATCGACGTGCCGTTCGTCATCGATGTGCGGCAATCGTCCGAGTACGAGGCTGGCCATGTACCGGGCTCGCTACACATCGGGGCGGGGGACCTCCCGTCGAGGCTCGAGCGGCTTCCGCGCGACCGCCCCATCGCGACGATCTGCGCTAGCGGTTACCGGTCGAGCGTCGCCGCGTCACTGCTGCGCGCGGCAGGATTCGAGCGTGTTTCCTCCGTGCCGGGCGGCGTTCCGGACTGGGAGGCCCGCGGGTTCCCGATCGAGTACGGCATGGGGCCCGAGTCTGGGTAGGGCTTGGCACTTGGCGTCAGCAGCAATGCTGTTATGATGCAGCGCATGAAGACGCATCTGTTGACGGTCCAATCCCGCGGCACCATCGCGCTTCCGGCGGATCTTCGCCGCCGCCTGCATCTCGATCAGGCAGATGCCCAGATCAAGCTGATCGAGCGCGAGGACGGCCACATCGAACTCGTCCCTGTCGTTGCGGTGCCCGCGGACCAGGCGTGGTTCTGGGCTGATCGCTGGCAGGCGATGGAGCACGAGGCCGATGCCGACATCGCGGCTGGTCGCACGACCGTCGTCGATGGGCTCGAGGGCCTGACGGACCTGTTTGCCGCAGATGATGCGGCTCGGTGAAGTTCGAAGTCACGGATGCCTTCCGAGGCGATAGGAAGCGCCTCTCTGAGAGCGAGCGGCGCCTCGTCGGAGAGGTTCTTCCAACCTTCGTGGCTGCCTGCGACCGATACGCCGCGGATCCGAACACGGCTTGGCCAGCATCGCTCAGGGTCAAGAACGTCGAGGGGGCGCCTGGCGTCTTCGAGATGACGTGGAGCTTCTCCGGGCCAGACGGCCGGGCGACCTTCGAGTGGGTCCAGATGGATGGCCAACTGGCTGTCCGCTGGCGCCGGATCGGTGGGCACAGCATCTTCAAGAATCCGTAGTCCAGCCGTCTCCGCACGCTCCGCTAGAACCGCTCGTCGGTCAGTTCCTCGTCTGAGAGCAGCGGGTCTTACGGCCCGAGAGGCCCAATCCTCGGGCCCGAATGGTCCGGCCGGCGGACTCGGCCCCGCGCCCGCGACCTGGGCCGCGCCCCGCGCCCCGCGACCTGGGCCGCGCCCGGGCTTCGGCGCCTGGCGCGGGGCCCCGTGACACCGCCCGCCCGCGACCCGGGTCACGCCCGCGCCCCGCGCCCGCGACCTGGGCGTTGATGAGGCTCACTGATCAGGAGGGCCCCCAGCAAGCGTGGTGGCGCACGGTTTCCGACAGAATCGGTGCACTGCCAAGCGTGCAAACCCCATCCATGATGAGCCAGCCTCATCACGGGGTCGCCGCACGAGGTCACGGCCGGTGGCGCCGACGCGCCGTTCGTCATCGACGTGCCGTTCGTCATCGACGTGCGGCAATCGTCCGAGTACGAGGCCGGCCATATACCGGGCTCGCTACACATCGGGGCGGGGGACCTCCCGTCGAGGCTCGAGCGGCTTCCGCGCGACCGCCCCATCGCGACGATCTGCGCTAGCGGTTACCGGTCGAGCGTCGCCGCGTCACTGCTGCGCGCGGCAGGATTCGAGCGTGTTTCCTCTGTGCCGGGCGGCGTTCCGGACTGGGAGGCCCGCGGGTTACCGGTCGAGTACGGCATGGGACCCGAGTCTGGGGCGTGGACGGCCGCCGTCAGCGAGGCCCGGGAGGCCGGCGACGCCCACGCACACTAGCCCGGTCCTGGCGAGGTCGATCGTTCGGTCCCGTCATCCACAGGATCCCGTCTCCGGGCCAGGGGACGTCCCGGTTCGCCAGGGCTCGTGCCAGTGAATTGTGGCTGGCCGGGAAGGCTGCGGCGACGATGCCCGGGTGCGCACTCACGAGCGCTCGATGGTGTCGCGTCGGCGGCAGGACCAGCACCACATGGATCGATCTACCTGCTGGCGCCACCTCGGCGACCGCGGCCCGTTTCTCGGCGCCCTCGCGGATGATCGCCTCGACGGCGCGAATGCGAGTCTCCACCTCCATCAGGACCGTCTCGTCTCGCCGATCGAGTCTGATATCTGTCGAGCGGCGACCCGGGCCGGGCACGGGCGACTCCACGGTCAGGTGCCATCCCGGGTCGCACCCCTGGAGGACGGCTTCGACGATGCGGGCATGGGCGGCGTCGTGGATCAGCGGAGCGCTTCCGGGATAGACCGCGATGCGAAAGTCGCCGCCAAGCACACCGACGGCACGTGCGCGGATCCTCGCCGAGACCTCGGGGGTGCCCTGCTCCATCCTGCAGATGACCGAGCGCGAGACGCCGATCGCTCGTGCCACCGCGGCTTGACTCACGCCGGCCCGCAGCCGGATCTCGCGAATCTCCTCGCCGAACCGGATGCAGGTGCGCCGAAGCTGGCGGTCGCCGTCATTGATGGCGGTACGGCTGACGCTGTTCCTGGTCGAGACCATGGGGCTCCTCGTCGTTCTCCTCGCCGTTCTCCGGAAGGGGATGGTGCAGGGTGCCTGTCGTCGCTCGTTGCGCATAGGAGAACAAACGGCGCTCATCTCGGGCTTATCGGCGTGCCTGACGCCGGTTATCTGCCTGGTTGGTTGCTGGCATGCGCCGGAGCCGCCACGGTCGCCCGTTCCGGCTGGTCCGGAGACTCGACAGGACGCACGGCGTGCGTGACCTGGCGCAAGTCGCGCGTGACCTGGCGGTATGTGGTCGCCGTGCACTGCCCGGGATCACCCAAACCGGCGAGTTTGTTGTTTCAGGAAGAACATCGGGCGTGCGGAGGCGCCGGCCGCCGGACTCGGCGCCGGGGCG